>SUXO01000006.1 GCA_015060885.1 Bacteroidales bacterium | reverse complement strand
CAATGCTTGCAGCAATTAGTCGCACGTAGTGCGGGATGCGAACAGCAAGCATTGTCAACTTATGGCAAACATTCTCGCTTCGCGCAACCTCGGCTGCATTCGGGCTCACTTGCAAAAGTCGGGGGAAAAAAACTTTCTCACTCCTAAATCCTCGGTGGCCCGTGAGCAATTCTTTCTATCATTGAATTCCTTTATTTACTTTTTGTCGCTCAAAAAGTAACAAAAACGCCCGGCACACGGGGCGTTCAAGTCGCTCCTGTCTCTGCTCGTGAATTGCTTTAAAGCAATATAACTCGTTCGCCACTCGCTTGTCGCTGCAAGCCTTTCTGCCGTTTGCAGGGTGCTGTGTAACTCGCTCCGTGCGGCTATATAAGATAAATTATACCCGCACTGCGCTCAGACAGTACTCGCACAATGGCCTGCCCCCGGCAGGGCTCTCTGCTGTCTCTCTTACGGTGCCGGTTGCTTTTTCTGGATTACTTCTGCTTGTACTGTACACCGCAAAGGTAATTCGTCGCTGAAAGCGAAAGGGCAGCGTGGCGCGACACAGAGAACTACCGAGCAATGCGCAGGAAAAAGCGTGGTACATGTTTGAGCGCAGCGAGTCGTGCCACGCCCAAGCATTGCGACCAGTAGTGAGCGGCAAGGCACGAAGTGACCGAAGAATGTCGTAAGCGTAGCTGCGACTTGTGAGCAAAACAAGTGCCGACTGGTAAGTACGACTGCCCACGTTTTTGTGCACTTTTTTCAAAAAGTGCAGCAGAAATCCTCTCTTAATTGAGAAAATAGCCGATAATAACACCGAAAAGTTTTGAGTAAGCCCCCTAGAATTTGCAGGTGAGCCTGCATTCGCTTTGCGTGCAAGTAAACTTTCACTCGCTCATTTGCACGAGCTTTCGCACTCTCTCCTGCAAATGCTCGGATAAACACTGTGATTTTAACGGTGCCGGTTTCTTTTTAGAATTACCATTGCAGGAGATAATTCGTTACACAAAGGGCTGCGTGAGGTGACACAACTTATTAAAAAGAATCAACTTGTCCACACTAAATTTCTACTGAACCATAAAAAGAGGTACCTGCGAAACAACTTTCCATAAAAACTGCAAGGACAGTGCATTTTTTTACGTATCTTCGCACCGCAAAACAGCAAGAAAACTTGCACCTCAACAATTTGCACAAATCACAATATATATTAAAATATGAAGAAAACATTTTTGACACTGCTTATTGCAGCTATCGCCCTGCCGGCACAACTCCTTGCCGATGAGGGTATGTGGCTACTGCAACTTATGCGCAGCCATAACCTTGAAAAGCCTATGCGCGAGCTGGGCCTCGAACTCACCGCCGACGATATTTATGCACCCGACGCACCCTCTCTGAAAGATGCCATCGGTATCTTCGGTGGCGGCTGTACAGGTGAAATTGTTTCGCCCAACGGCCTCATACTCACCAACCATCACTGCGGTTACAGCTACATACAGCAGTTAAGCGCAGTGGAGCACAACTACCTGCGCGACGGCTTTTGGAGCCAGAGCTATGCCGAGGAGCTCCCTTGCAAGGATATCAACTTCACTTTCGTTAGCGAGATAAAGGATGTTACCGACGACATCAACAAGCGCATTGCCGACGGCACACTCACCGAGCAGGAGTCGTTCAACGGGACAGTGCTTGCCGGTATCGCAGCCGAAATGTTCGATGCCGACAGCATCGAGGGCAAGCAATACCTTTCGCCCGAATTGCTCCCATACTTCGAGGGCAACAAATACTTCCTTGTATATTACAAGAAATATACCGACGTGCGCCTTGTGGGAACACCTCCCAACTCGATAGGCAAGTTCGGCGGTGAAACCGATAACTGGATGTGGCCCCGCCACACCGGCGACTTCTCGGTGTTCCGTGTATATGGCGACTCGCTTGGCAACCCTGCCCCTTACAGCGACAAGAACATTCCTTTGAGCACTCCCAAGTACCTCAACATTTCGCTTGCAGGCATAGAGTACAACGACTTTGCAATGATTATGGGCTTCCCCGGCAGCACATCGCGCTACCTCACAGGCGAGGAGGTGAAACACCGTATGTACTCGCAGAACGAGCCCCGCATTGCAATGCGCGACGCTTCGTTGAAAATCATACGCGAGGAGATGGAGAAGGACGAAGCCGTGAACATACAGTACGCCAGCAAAATGGCACGCATAAGCAACTATTGGAAGAACTCAATTGGTATGAACAAGGCCATTGTGGACAACAAAGTTGTTGAAACAAAACTCGAAAAGGAGGCCGCCTTCAAGGCTTTTGCGCAGAAGGCAGGCAACAAGGAATATGAGAACGTGGTTGAGAAGATAAATGCAGCCATCAACGGCCGCAGCCGCAGCGAATACCTTATGACACTTGTTACCGAAATCATCAGCAACGTGGAGTTCGTATATCGCAATATGCACACCACCAGCGACACAATGTTCAACAACATTGAGCACGTCAAGAAACAGGCCGAGGGTATATACTCTTGGATACACAACCGCGACTACAACCACAATGTCGACCGCCGTGTTGCCAAAGAGATTCTCCCCCTCTACATATCGCTCACAACCGAGGAGGAACGCCCCGCCTTGCTGAACGAGATAAACAAGAAGTACAAAGGCAACATTGCAAAGTACGTCGACAATGTATATGACAACTCCATTATGTCCGGCGAGAAGAACCTTAAAAAGTTCCTCAAAAAGCCCACGCAAAAGGCACTCGACAAAGACCCAGCCACACAACTGCGCAAGGCTATATGGGCAAAATATCGCGAACTTGCAGCCGAGCGTGCCGAATTTGACTCGGTTATCAACCCCTTGCACAAGACATACCTTAAAGGACTTATGGAGATGGCCGAGGGTGCGCCTATGGCTCCCGACGCAAACTTCACTATGCGCCTCACATACGGCAGCGTAAAGGCCTACCAGCCCAAAGATGGTGTGACATACAACCACTACACTACCCTCAACGGCGTTATGGAGAAAGAGGACAGCACAAACAGCGAGTTCACCGTGCCCGCACGCCTTAAAGAACTCTACCTCGCAAAGGATTACGGCCGCTACGCATTGCCCAACGGCGATATGCCCGTTGCCTTCCTCACCACAAACGACATTACCGGCGGTAACAGCGGAAGCCCCGTTATGAATGCCCGTGGCGAGCTCATCGGCCTTGCTTTCGACGGCAACTGGGAGTCGTTGAGCAGCGACATCAACTTCAACACCAAACTGCAACGCTGCATAAACGTTGACATACGTTACGTTCTCTTCATTATAGAGAAATTCGGCGGTTGCAAGCGCATTGTCGACGAAATGAACATTGTGGAGTAATCACCCCATACATAAAACAATCAAAGGCTCGGTTATAACCGAGCCTTTGATTGTTTATAGCACTGCCACAATGGCTGTCACTCACGGAAAACAACCTTGCAGTCATCGAGGCTTTCAATGATGGCAAGCGACTCCACCTTAACGCCGCTCGCACGCAGTTCCTTGCCACCCTGCTGAAAAGCCTTCTCCACAATGAAGCCCATACCCGCAAGCTCCGCACCGGCCCTCTCCACAATCTCCGCTGCACCTTTTGCAGCATTGCCGTTGGCCAGAAAATCGTCGATGAAGAGAACCTTGTCGCCTGTGTGAAGGAAATCGCGACTCACACAAACGTCGTAGCTGCGTTTCTTGGTAAAGGAGTAGACACTTGCCACAAGCATATTATCCATAGTAGCAGGCACGCTCTTCTTTATAAACACCACGGGCAATTTCATTATATAGCCTGTCATTATAGCAGGAGCTATACCGCTGGCCTCTATTGTGAGTATCTTGTTTGCACCACACCCGCTGAACCGCGTTGCAAATTCACGTGCCATCTGCTCCATAAGCACAGGATCCATCTGGTGGTTAATGAAACTGTCCACTTTCAGTATTCCACCTTGCAAACATTTGCCGTCGCGCAGAATGCGCTCTTTCAGTATCTTCATATAAAATGGTTTAGTTTGTCAATATCAAGAATGCCTGCCCTTTATTAAGGAGCAGGCATTCTCTTTTAACAATCTCTTATTCTGCTATATACTTCCTGTTATCCTTGATGTATATATTGTTTTTCAGCATTGTCTTGACTTTGCGGCCTTGCAGGTCGTAAATATCATTGCTCTCTGCTCTCTCCTCTTTTATCTCACTGATGCCTGTAACACCGCCTGTTACGTTAATCCAGCCTGTGTAGGGGTCAAGTTTCTCTTTTGAACCGGGAGCCGAGAGAACAACGTTCTTTATGGTGAACCGGTAGTCGCCATCGGCTGCACCGTTCACTTTGAGGGTTGCGGTTGCAACGTCACCCTCTGTGCCGTTGTAAAGAGCGTTGCTCATTGAGATGATTACCACGCGAAGTGAACCGTCGGGCTGAATGGCACACTCGGGATATGAGTGTTTGCGGCTGTTTGTACGGCTGCCGAGGTCAACTGCGTAGTACTCGCCGTCGAAATCAACCTCGATGCCTTCGGGGAGTTCAAGGTCGAACTGGATTGCCGAGAAGGGATAGCCGGGGTTGTTGATGTTGATGAGCAGTGTTTCTCCATCGCCATCGGCCGATACGGTGCTAACCTCACCGGCGCGTGTAGCGGCTGCTTTTGCAGGAGCTGCACTTGCAGTGTCGGTACCCAGGATTATGGAAACAATCTTTGTAACGTCGGATACATCGACCGTGCCATCACCATTTGCATCGGCAGACAATGTCAGGTTCTCTGTGCCGAGAATCATTGCCACGGCTCCTGTAACGTCGGACACATCGACCGAACCATCACCATTGACATCGCCCACGAGTTTCATATCCTGCAAGCTGAAACTTGCTGTTGTACCGTTCATACGCACCTGCTCGGTTGTTTCATCCACGGCAAGAACGTTTGTAATTACAACCTTGCAATCCTCTTCGGGAATTTCGGCATAGTTCAACAACGAGAGGTTCACAAAGGAATCGCTTTCGGTTCCCATCTGTTTGTCGCCGCTTGAATATACGATAACACGATATGTTGTCATATCCCTTTGAGTAAACGCCACCTTATGGTTGGGCGCAGCCGAACCGGCCGCTATATCAAGCATCAACATTCCGTCGGGCAGCGTCATATCGAACTGTACTGCTTTGTAGTTCTCCTCACCCATGCGCTTCACATTGACAGGGAGGATATACTCGCCATTGGGTTCCATAGCAAAATCATCTACATACAGTTCACCTATGGCAAGAGGCTCCTTGTAGTACAACTCGGCATCAATAAATTCGGCATTGAGAATCTCATTCTCTATTGCAGTAATATCGGTTGCGTCAAGAGAGCCGTCGCTGTTCATATCGGCCTTCTCGTATGTGAAATCGGCATAGAAATTACCATTCCTGTAAGCAGCGACAATCGCCATATCGTGCACTGTTACCTGGTTGTTGTTGTTTACATCGGCCATAAGAGGATAGAGGAACTCGTCAAGGTCATATTTTGTGAGATTCTCATACAGATATGCCGAACGGTCGGAAAGCCACTGCTGCATACGGCTGTTTATTGCCGCATAGCCGGTACCGTCACTCCACACCGTGGCATTATTCTCGAACGACGACTTTGCAAAGTTATAGTAGCACTCCATATAGTCGCAAAGCTCGGCTATGGAGTTCTTGTCGAGGAACTCGGTCCACACCTTATAATAATACTTCTGTACATCGGTATTATTCATAAGTGCCTTGAAGAATTTAGAGCCGGATTCGGTCGACATAGAGCTTTTAAATATCGAAATTTCAACATCTTGTGTGCAATACTGCTTCGTGCTTTCATAACCGTATGCCCAGTCGAAATCCCACAATGGGCCGAACTTAATCTTGCTATCCGGATTACTCAAATCCTCTTTAAACAGATATGTACTCTTGGGGTGCCCGAGCTCTTGGTTGCAAACAAGGTCATTTGTGAGCATAAAGCGTGCAAAGGCATCCAAATCAAGTATAGTATCGATTGCCTCTTTTTGGTACAATGCTGTGGCAAGAGCATCGAAGTCGGCCTGTATGAGCTCCTTGCGCGCTGTTGCCGCATCGGCAGTGTACTCTGTGAGGTCGGGGTCCTTTATGTTCGCAGGCAAAAGATAGAATTTTGAGTAGAACTTATACACCTCGTCGTAATATGTATCGAGTTCGAGGAGATAGCCGAGAGCATCGTCAATATCGACACTGTTGTTCGATATGCCAACCTTTTCGGTAAACATATAGCTTCCCTTGTAGACTCCATTCATATAAAGCTCCACAGGCACCACGTGGTTGGGATATTCTGCACCCGCCATCTGCCCAATCTTCATAGCCGCAGCATTGGTCATCATTGAACCGTTTTGAGCATTGGCAAGCAGAACCCAGCTCTTGCCTTTTGTAAGGCCGAAGGGCTTTACCTTTGAGCCGAATTTAAGACGATAGGGCTTTTTGGGATAGCTCCAAGTTGTGTTTCCACGGCCCTTAATCTGTACGGAATCTTCAAAATCGTCGTACACGCCATAACCTGTTATGCGGAATTTTGCATTCAGGTAGTAGTCCTTGCTTGTGACTGTTGCACCGCCGTCGATATCAATGTCGATACGGGGCACAGACACGGCTTTGTCCACAAGCCAGTCGATTGCAACTTTGTAATTACGGCCGAAGGGAACACGTTTCGTTTCGTACACCGCCTCGCTCACAAGTGTCGAATCGCCGGGTTCAACATTGTAGATGCGCATTTCGGCAAGTGCCATATGGTTCTTTGAATACTCGCCGGCTGTTTGCAGAATCTTCAAATAGGAGTAACTGCCACCAAGTGCTATTGCCGGCGACTTGTAGGTTGCATAAGCGGTTGAACCCGCTGGAAGGCCGTCGGCTGTTGTGAGAGTGCGCACAAGTTTCCAGTCGGCACTGTCGTTGCTTGCATATATTTCGAGCTCTAATGGTGCATACCCGTTCTGGGGACGGCACTGATAATAGAGCTTGAAGTTTTCGAGCGAGGTGGGAAGGGCAATAGCGATGAACGCATCGACATTCAGGGTTGCGTTATTGGCCGAGCCCCAGGTTGAATGGTATATTGTGGAGGAGTAGCCGTCGAGCAAGCTTCCTACACCCTCATTGGCCTGGGTCGACGGTTTATTGGTACTCAACATACTTGCTGTCAACGGCACGAGGCTTTCGCTGCCGTCGGTATATTCCCAAACTTCGTCTTGTACCTTTATTGAGCCCACCTTGTTGTAGCCGGGATAGGTTACTGTATATGTCTTGGGCGTAGCAAAACTCTGGCGGGTTACTTTTGATACCTGTCTTACTGTATCGATATACGCCACAGCCCTGTCGTCGCTCAACTGGAAGCTTGCGGTGAGCCACTTGCCTATTGCGTTAAGCGAGAACGACATCTCGTCTGTTACGGGTTCTGCTATGGCATCGACGTGCAGGTTGTGATTATATTTGTTGTTGAACTTGTAGGATGTAAGTTCGGGCAACTGCGGTGCAACAACCGATATGCTGTCGAACTCCTGGGCGGTATAATAGAATACCGAACCCGATTTCAACGGGAAGCAGGTGTATTCGCCCTGAACGTAATAGTTGCCGTCAAGTTCATCAACTCTATATGCATCTATACCGCCATCGGCAAGGTAGACATAAACGGCATCGCCCAATACGGGGGCATCCTCTTCGGATATATCGGTTGCATCCGATACAACAATCTCGGTTGGAGCAAAGTTGCAGTTGCTGCGGCTGTACATTGTGAATGAGAAAGAACTCATTGGTGCCGGGATTTCTATATCGAGGTATACATTGCCCTCGGGCGACATAGTTCCTGTGCTCCAAATAGAGTGCCAGTAGTTGGTAAGCACGCCGTCGCAAATATTGGCGATGGGCCCCTCGCCAACTTCTTGTGAGTTTGTGGAAAAGTTATTTGCAGTCAAAGGGATGAGTGAACCCTCTTCGTTATAGAGTTCAAACTCGGCAAGGCTTGCAATGGGATAGCCATTAAATGTTTGTACCGAAGTATCGGCCGACGTGCTCGTTGCTGCAAAAGTTATGCGTATGCCTGTAACGGCAGCATTCAAGGTGACAAGGGGAGAAATCCACACATAACCGCCATGAATTCCCACGTTACCGGGCAGACCGTCGCCCGACGAGTAGGTCAAGGGGAGTGTCGAATAGGTAATTTTGGTCGAATAGAAACGTTCTATATCCTGGTCTATCTGCCTGTAAATAGCTATCAACTGTTCGGGAGTGTATATGTCGGTCTTCGACTTTGTATCACTTATTGTTGTCTTCACGGTTTCGAGCAACGTGCGCGAACTTTCGGGATAGGTGTTTGCGATATAAGGATAGGAACTGAAAGCAGAGGCTGCGAGTATACTGTCGACACGTGCATCGTAGAGATTGAGCTGCAATCCCACATACTCGCTTGTTGATTGCGACAGGAGGGTTTCGGCACTCTTTATCTGTTCCATTGTGGGCGTGGCTCCTGTTTCCATATAGCCTTCCGCTGTTGCTATTGCCGTTTCAAGTTTGTTCATCACATCGGTTGCCACCCCGCCAAAGTCGCCGAACTCGGCAATATACTCGCGCGACTGACGCACCGGGACAGAAAGGTAGTACGATGCTATCTTTGCCATTGTCATTGAAACAGCGGCTATTGTAGAGTCGGACAATTCGGCCTCATAGATAGTCCAATTGAATGCGGCCGGCAAGGCGAAGCCTTGACTGTAATCACCACTTTCCAAAGCCGCTTTCTTGTCCGGTGCAAAGGTCTTCATCTTCGACACGACACCATCGCGCAACTCGCCTGCAATATATAACGAGTCGGCAACGCTGTCGCCATTGGGGTCGTTAAAGGTTGTTATGTACGACATTTCAAAATCGCCTGAATAGAGAGCCTTTATACCCACATATGCAACATTGTTGAGGTTACTTGTGCTGTATTGCCAACCATTGGAACCATTATAATCGGCACCGCAGTCTTTGAGGTAGACACCGGCCGATGGCCAATAGACAAAATACTTATCGCCGCCTGCGGGGATAAACTGAACCACATTGTCAAAGGTTGCCGACGTTGTTCCGCTCTCGGCACAGTTCATATAAATGGGGCCACTGCCCGAATAGGTGACACCGGCCGATGTCGTAAATGACTTTACCGCATTGCTCCTCAACACGAACAGCTTGCCGCCTTGCGAAAGAGCCTCAACGCTGTTTGCCGCATTGCCCAAAGCAAACTCGTTGCCTACTGCGGTTTCAACATATTCCGTGCCAAGCGTCACGCCCACCTTTATGGGAGCATTCTTGGGCTGGCCGGCACGTGTTGCCCATTCAAGCGAAAAGGCCGAAACGGGTGTTGTGAGAGAGAGTTCAAGGTAGTGATATTCGGCAACAGCGCCATAAGAGGCCCACATAGAGTGGAAGTATGTGCCGTAATCTCCGTCGGAGAGGCCATAAATGCCATCGCCGTCGGTGTTCCAGCTCAAATTATTGTGGTCGGCATTGGAGGAGGCAATATAACTTATTTTATTGCCGTTACCGTCGTACACTGCAAGTTCGGAGAGAGCAAAGCAGTAATTGTTCCCGTTGGGTTGCTCGTGATTATAAGTGTCGAGCACGGTCAAGCGTATGCGTTGGGTTGTTGTGGAACCCAAGTCGTAAACCTGCGACACGAACTTATAGCAGTCACCCGCCGCAAAAGATGTTTCCACACCGGGAAGCCCCGAAACGGTGTTAAGAGTAACCGACCAATCCCCGGCCGACACCCTTGTGAAAACAAACAGTAACACTAGCAAAATACTTAAAACCCTTTTCATATCGTTAAGTTTTTATTATCGTAACCTATGCCGGCACTCCAAAAAGCACACATGCACCCATTATAGCAATTTGCAAAGTAACTAAATTATTGTTTAAATGCAAAGAATACATATTTTTTTTAAATATATAGTCACATAAATAACTCGTAAAACAAATGCCCCAACCAAAAAAAATTGTAACTCAAAAAAAAGAACGACAACTGCAAACCTTTAACCGCACACAATATACACACTCAAATTACGTTTTATGTATATAAAAACTGAACAACTATGGAACGAGTAACACTGTTGCCGCCCACCGTGTTGAGCGACGGGTGGATTGACCCCAAATTCCTGCCACAGGGGAAGGATAAATACTATATACGCAACCGCCAAGTGAAAGAACCCACAGGCGGGTGGCGACACTTGCATAGCGAGGAGATTGAACGGTTGGTGAAGAACAACAACACTGCATCGTCGTGGGACACGGTGTGGGTGACCGACGAGTTCAACCCCGGTATGATAAAGGACAACAAGTTCTACGGAACGGTGCGCATCGGGCGTGTCAGCAACGGAGCCTTGCAGTTCCACGACCTGCGTCTGCCGGTCGGCATCACAAATTCAAGCATACACTCGTGCGACATTGGCGATGATTGTGCCATACACGATGTACATTACCTGTCGCACTACATTATAGGTGCCCACTGTATGCTGTTCAACATACAGGAGATGGCAGCCACCGACCACGCGAAGTTCGGCAACGGAGTGGTGAAAGACGGGGAGCCCGAAGCGGTGAGGGTGCGCATTGAGATTATGAACGAAACGGGGAAACGGCAGGTGGTACCATTTGACGGGATGATACCGGCCGATGCCTATCTGTGGGGCAAATATACCGATGACACAGCATTACAGGAGCGGCTGCTGCAAATAACACAACGCACCACCGACCACCACCGTGGATATTACGGTGAGATTGGCGAACGGTGTGTAATAAAGAACTCTTCCATAATAAAGGATGTGAAGATTGGCACCGACTGCTACATTAAAGGCGCGTCGAAACTGAAAAACATAACCATAAACTCGTCGAACAGCGAGCCGTCGCAGATTGGCGAGAATGTAATTCTTGTAAACGGGATTGTGGGATACGGATGCCGCATATTCTACTCCTGCACAGCCGTGAAATTCATATTGGGCAACAACTCCAATTTCAAATATGGCGCAAGGCTCATAAACTCCATTATGGGCGACAACAGTACCATTTCGTGCTGCGAGGTGCTGAACAACCTCATATTCCCAGGCCACGAACAGCACCATAACAATTCGTTCCTCATAGCATCGGTTATTATGGGGCAGAGCAATATGGCGGCCGGTGCCACAATGGGCAGCAACCACAACAGCCGCGCCAATGATGGCGAGCTGGTGGCAGGGCGCGGATTCTGGCCGGGACTCTGTTCTTCAGTGAAACATTCGAGCCGTTTCGCCCCGTTCACTCTGCTGGCCAAAGGCGACTTCCCCGCCGAACTGGACATCACACTGCCATTTGCACTGGTGAACAACAACGTTGCCGCCGACAGATTAGAGATTATGCCGGCCTACTGGTGGCTCTACAACATGTATGCTCTGGCACGCAACACCCGCAAATACCACGCTCGCGACAAGCGCATCACAAAGATACAGAACATTGAGTTCGACACCTTTGCACCCGACACAATGCAGGAGGTTGTAAAGGCACGCAGACTGCTTGAACTTTGGACTGCAAAGGCATACTTGAAGGCTACAAACACCACGAGAACGGACAACAGCGAGGCCACGCTCATTGAAATGGGGCGCAAGCTGCTCCGCGGAGAACGCAAGAGCGTGGAGAGCCTCAACATTGTGGGCGAGGGTATGGAGAACAGCCGCAGGGAGGTGCGCATACTGAAAGCCTACGATGCTTACCACGCTTATGGAGATATGCTCATCCACTATGCCGTGAGCAATATTATGAATAATGAAGCCTGCAAGGAACAGTGGAAGGATATAAGGAATTTCAAAGCCACAAACACCGACACGGAGCAGCAGTGGATAAACCTCGGAGGACAGCTGGTAATGGAGTGTGACATAGATGCTTTGCGACGCGACATACGCAACGGCACGCTCGACTCATGGGAGGCCATACACAACCACTACAACAAGTTGTGGAAACGCTACCCCACCGACAAGCTGCGCCACGCGTTGAACGCTCTCTGCACCGTGCTTGACACCGACAGAATGGATGACGAACAGTGGAAACTTGCCCTTGCACACGAAGAGCGCATACAGCGGTACATTGGCGAGCAGGTATTCCTGTCGCGCAAGAAGGACCACGACAACCCGTTCCGTTCTTCCACCTGCCGCAACAGCGAAGAGGCCCTTGCAATATTCGGCAAGGCCGACGACAACAGTTTTGTGAAACAGATGCGGGAAGAGTGCGCTGCCAATATCAAAAAGATTGAACAGTTGAAGGCTTGCCTGTAAAGGTGTTGAAGAAAAACAAGAAAGGTTCTACAATTGTAGAACCTTTTTCTTGTCGGGATGACTGGATTCGAACCAGCGACCACACGCCCCCCAGACGCGTACTCTAACCGGACTGAGCTACATCCCGTGGCATTTTGCCTGTTTGCGAGTGCAAAGATACTGCTTTTTTATCAATATGCAACTATCTTTCCAAAAAATTTTGTTTTATTTTTCGTTTTACCGAAATTGGGGCGTCAAACAAGCCCCTTTTCGGCTTTTACAACGTGGTTTTTACAGCCTGTTGCACCTGCTGCAACACACGCAGCCAGTTGCCGCCCCATATCTTTTCGATGTCGCAAAGCGCGAAGCCGCGGCGCAGGAGTTCACGGGTTACATTATGGAGTTGCGAAGCATCGGCACAGCCTATGATTTTGCCATCGCCGTCGAAATCGGTACCTATACCCACGTGGTCAATGCCTGCAACATTGATAGCGTGGAGGAGGTGACGCATAAAATCTTCAAGGGCGGCCTCGCCCTCCTTGCGCAGAAAACCGCCATACATTGTTACCTGAATTACGCCGCCTTTTGCCGCAAGAGCACGCATCTGCTCATCGGTAAGGTTGCGGGGATGGTCGCACAGAGCGCGACACGACGAGTGGGAACACACCACGGGCTGTTCGCTCAACGCCAGCGTGTCGTAGAAGGTGATTTCGGCAGCGTGGGAGAGGTCGACGAGCATACCCACACGGTTCATCTCCCTTACCACTTCGCGACCGAAGGGCGAGAGGCCGCCGTGCTCGCTGTTGCCGCGTGCCGAGTCGCATATATCGTTGTCGCCATTATGGCACAGCGTCATATATACCACCCCGCGACGACGGTAGCGTTCAATGTTGGATATATCCTTCCCTATTGCATAGCCGTTTTCAATGCCGAGCATAACAACCTTTTTGCCTTCGCGTTTCAGTTGCGGGAGAGCGGCCGGATTATCGGTGATTGCCGCACAGGAGGAGTTCTTTTCGACACGTGCGACTATGCCGTCGAGCAAAGAGTCGGCCTTTGCCGTTGCTGCCGCAAGTGCCGCATCGTCGCGCGCCTCCTGCCTTATGTAGGCAACCATTGTAACTGCATCGAGGAGCCCGTCGTGCATCTTGTGCAGGTCGACAAGTGCACGGGTGCTGCGCTCCTCAAAATTATACCCGCCACCGAAGAGCATCGGTGTGTCGCAATGCGAGTCGAGCGATATTATCTTTGAGTGTACCTCCTTGACGGCAGAAAAGAGGCGAGCCTCGCCCACAAGCCAGGAGAAGAGAGGGAGCATACACTCGTTGTTTTCTTTAAGCAAGAATGTTTCGGGGTGCCATTGCACGCCTATTATGGAACGACCGTCGGTAGCCTCCATCGCCTCCACCACCCCATCGGGGGAGAAGGCAACAGCCTCAAAGCCTTGCGGAACGCGGTTCACGGCCTGATGATGGAAGGTGTTTACGAAAAGCTTGTCGTCGTTGAAGATGCGCGCAAGACGGCTGTTCCCGCTTAACGATACCCAATGGGTGGCTACCCCACGCTCCTCGCTCTGGTCGTGATTGAGCAGTTTATTGCCGAGAGCGGCATAAATATCCTGGTGCACACTGCCGCCGAGGGCCGCAGCAAGTGTCTGTATCCCGCGGCATATTCCCAAGATGGGCAGCCCCCTGTCGACTGCAAGGAGAGTGAGCATAAGTTCTTGTTCGTCACGGGTGGGGTTTATGGTGTGCAAAAGGTCGTATCGCGGTTCCTCGCCGGTGTAACGAGGGTCGATGTCGGCACCGCCCGAAAGGACAAGCGCATCGAGTGTGGATAGCAGTTCGACCAATGCTCCGCGGTCGCCGTAAGGGGGTATTATGACAGGAGAACCGCCGGCACGCAACACCGAGAGGTAGTAGCCTTCGGCCAGCGTGGCAAGGTGTTCGTCATTGTAATTGGCTGTTATGCCCACTATGGGACGGCGGGTTGCTACGGGATATGTGGAGTGTAGCGCGGCATATTCGGCACGCAAGTTGAATTTATCGTTCATTGTCGGTCTGATTTTCGATGGCGAAGATACAACAAATTCAGGAAGATAAAAAAGAATAGCCCGGCGTTTAATACCGGGCTGTTCTTCACTGCTTGCGCAAAGGATTACTCCATTGGAAGGTTGCGCTTTATGCTGTTGTCGAGGACAATCATTGTTTCGGTGCTCACCACGCCGGGGATATCCTGCACGGCACCGTTGAGCAACTGCATAAGATGCTCATTGTCGTGGGCGTACATCTTCACAAGGATTGAGTAAGGGCCTGTGGTGTAGCAGCACTCCACCACTTCGGGTATTTCGCGCAGACGTTCAACCACCTCCTTGTACATTGAGCCTTTTTCGAGGCGTATTCCTATATAGGTGCAGGTCTTGTAGCCCAAACGGCGCACTTCAATTTCGTAGCAAGAGCCCGAAATGACACCCATATCAATGAGATGTTGCACGCGCAAATGGATGGCTGCACGGGAAACGCCGCACAACTCCGCCACATTGCGGAAGGGGATGCGGGCATCCTTCGATATGATACTTAATATCTTTAAGTCGAGTTTGTCTATCTTATACTCCATAATCGATGTTTATACAATGGTTATTATTTCTTTTTTATGCTCACTATTTCGAGGTCGAAGACCAATGTCTTGTAGGGCGGGATGCCGTTGGCACCGCGGGGGCCATAGCCCAACTGCCAGGGTACATACAGAGTACATTCCGTGCCCACGGGAAAGAGCGTTACCGCCTGTTGCAGGCCGGGAATGAGATCGGCAACAGGGAGTTCCACCGCCTCACCCGATGAGGTTTCAAAGATATCTCCGTTGGAAAAGTGCCCTTTGTATATACAGAACACAGTGTCGGCGGGGGTTGCAACAGGTCCCTTGCCTACGTGCGTCATTCTGTACTGCAAGCCGCCTGCAAGGGTTTTCACGCCACTGCGCCGGCTGTTGCGAAGCATAAAGGCATCGCTTTCGTCACGATATTTACGGCTGTTGTAATAGTCGGCCGCCACACGCGAGTCGACCACGCTCCCGTCGTCACAGATTGCAGACACAACGCCTTCGAGAAAGAGGCGGCTGTCGACATAATCTATCCCAAGCGCCTTGAATTGCGCTTTTGTCTTTTCGTACATATCCATTGCACTCGCGCCCAGGCTCATTCCATAGGCATAGGCTTTGGCTTCGGGGGTGACGTTTACAGGGAACGATGCACGGAGCCCCGCAACAAACTCGTCGATGGTTGCCGAGTCGATGCCCATATCCTCGCTTGCCATAACACGCAGGTTGCGCGAAAGATGCTTGCCCGACGTGTAGGACAAGGAATCGTTCATATTTGTTAGCACAATTGTATTGCCCGAACCATTGCCCGAACACGATGCGATTAGTGATGCAACGGCTATGAGGGAGAGATTAAGCAGGCCTTTCATAAAAATCAGACAATTTTTATAAGCTCCACATCGAATATGAGTGCGCTGTAAGGGGGTATCATCTCACCGGCACCGTTTGCGCCATAGGCCATATCCTGGGGAATGTAAAGACGCCATTTCGAGCCCTCGCTCATAAGCTGCAAAGCCTCTACCCAGCCTTTTATCACCTGGTTCACACCGAACACTGCGGGCTCGCCGCGACGTATGGAGCTGTCGAACACCGTGCCGTCGATGAGTGTACCCTCGTAATGGCACTGAACGCGGTCGGTTGCCGAAGGTTTCTTGCCTGTACCCTCGGTTATCACTTCGTACTGCAAGCCGCTGGGGAGTGTTACGACACCCTCTTTTGCCTTGTTGGCAGCGAGGAACGCTTCACCCTCTTCTTTTACTTTGGCATAGGCCTCTTCGGCGAGCTTGCGGAACTGCTCGCTCACCACCTTCTGTGCCTCGGCGTGTGACATTTCGGTAGCAGCACCGGCAAGCACATCCTTTATACCTTTCACGAACTTCTCTATTTCGATGTTCTTTACACCCATTGAGAGCAGGTTCTGACCTATTCCCATTCCTAATCCATAGCTGAATTTATCCATAATTATATTTTCTTTATTTGTTGAACTTCTGTCATTTTGTCAAAGCGTCAGCCGCCGCGACGTTTTGCAAACGGAGCGAAGATACAACTTTATATTTACAATATGCAAGCAAAATGACAAAATTTTATATACAAAGCATACGTTTTTTGCAATTTATCGCTACCTGCAACACCCTTTTGCCATTATTAACAAAATGCCACAGTACCGTATAAAACCGGCATTGAAACAACTTATGAAATAATAGTTGCATTTGCCCTGCGATTATTTTGCATTGAGCAATGTTTAAATTAAATTTGCATTATAATATACAAAGAACAATGAGCGAAACAATAGTACTCGTAGCAATACTGGCTTTCATTTTCGGCGGTTTCCTGTTGCTGAACCGCTTCTACCGCAACCGCATAGTTGCCGATGACCATCACGACCACCACGACGGAGAGGATGGAGTGTGCTGCGGGCGGCACACTAATTGTGCCAAAGGATATGACAACAGCAATCTCTACTTCGACGACGAGGAGCTCGATGCATACAAGGGCAAGAAAGCCGAAGAGTACACCGACAAGGAGATTGAAGAGTTCCGCAATATCCTCTTCACTATGCGACACAACGAGGTGGACACCTGGGTAAAATGCCTGCAAACACGCGGGATTGAAATCCCGCAAGAGATTAAAGATGAGATTCTGCTGATTCTACAATAAATTTATAATTTATCAGTTATTGTATATATTCCTAACTGACAAACGGCACAAAGTGAAACTACACATAAAGATACTCGCCATAGCACTGCTTGCAATACTGATGACAGGTTGCATAAGCCGCAAGAAGAACACCGCACAAACACGAATGTACCACGCATTCTCGGCGCGGTACAACACTTACTACAATGGCAATGTTGCGTTCAAGGAGGGCAACAAGGCACAAATAAAGGGGCACAAAGACAACTATCTGGAACTGCTCCCTATGCTCATAAACAGCAACAAGAACACCAACTCTATTGGCGGTTCAGGTTACGACAGAGCTATTGAGAAGGCGCAAAAGGCCATCAAGAACCACTCCATAAAGAGAAAGCCCAAAAGAGCAAGGGGCAAAAAACTGAGCGAAAAGAAAAAACGTTTCTACGAGCAGAACGAGTTCAACCCATTCTTGTGGAGGCCCTGGTTTATGATGGCCGAATCGCAGTTCAAGAAAGGTGAGTTCACCGAAGCGGCAAGCACATACATATACCTCACACACCTGTACGAGAACAACCCCAAGCTGGTGGCAAAAGCACGTATAGGGCTCGCCAACTGCTACACCGAAATGGAGTGGTTCTACGAAAGCGAGGACCTGCTTGCACGCATAAAACGCGACAGCCTGCCGTCGAAGTACGAAAAGGAGTATGCGCAAGCAAAGGCCAACCTGCTCATAAAGCAGGGGCGATATGCCGACGCACTGCCGCAAATGAAGAAAGCAATCAAACGCCGTGGGGCAACAAGCCTCGACAAGGCACGCGAACACTATCTGATGGGGCAGCTCTACAAAAAGACCGGTGACAACAAGGCTGCATTCAAGAGTTTCGGCAAGGCGATAGCGAAGAACCCGCCATACGAGTTGGAGTTCAACGCACGCATAAGGCAGACCGAAAGCCGCACCAACGAGAGCAAAAAGAGCCTTTTGCGCAAGCTCAACAGAATGGCACGCAGTTCCAAGAACAAAGAGTATCTGTCGCAGATATATTACGCGATAGGCAATGTACACATAAGCGACAAGGACACCACAGAAGCCACAAAAGCATACGAAAAGGGCCTTAAAGAGGGGCAAGGAAGCGGTTACGGAACCGGAATGCTGCACCTGTCGCTTGCCAAAATCTATTGGGAAAAGGAAAAATTCTCAAAGTCAAAGGAGAACTACGAAAAGGCACAGCAGATGCTTGGGAGCGAAACGCCCGAAGAGGAGGAGATAAAGTTCCGCTGCAAGGTGTTGCAAGAGCTTGTGGCGCACACCGACATTGTGGAGAAGCAGAGCGAACTGCTTTACTGGGCAACCCTCTCCGAAGCCGAGCTCTACCCCATTATAGACGAACTTATAAAGGAGGCAAAGGAGCGCAAAAAGGAGGAAGAAAAGGCCGAAAAACGGGAAAAGCGTGAACAGGCAGCCGGCAGCGACCTCACAAATGCGAGCACCGCAGCCGATATGTCATTCAACGACCCCACCCAGGCCGGCAAATGGTACTTCTACAACCCGTCGCTTGTATCGAAGGGTATACGCAGTTTCGCACGCAAATGGGAGAACCGCGAGTTAAAGGACTTCTGGCGACTGAAAGCAGGCGTAATTCTTGCCAACGAGAGCGAGGAGGAGGGCGACAGCATACAGAACGACTCCACGCTTGTGGGCGACAGCATTGCCGCCGGCGACAGCATACAAAACGAAGCGGTACAGGAGGATGTGGCCGACAACGATTCGGTAAACAACGACCCCACAACACGCGAGTATTACCTGAACCAGATACCAAGAACCGAGGAGGAGAAACAGAAGGCACACGACGCACTGCGCGACGCATTGTTCGAGGCCGGCATTGTATTCAAGGACAAGGCCGGTGACAAGAAACAGACAATGGCTCACCTTGAAAAGGTTGCCAACAATTATGCAGGGTTCGAGAGGATGCCCGAAACCTATTACCACCTGTTCCTCGCCTGCTCGCGCTGGGACGAAACGGAAAAGGCCGAACTCTACAAGAGCAAGTTGCTTACCGAATATCCCGACAATGAGCTTGCACTGCGCATACAGCAACCCGACTTCTTTGAAACTGCCGCAACAAGGAAACACAACGAGGACTCTATCTATGTGAAGGCTTACGACCACTACAAGAAGATGGAGTATTACGCTGTGGAAAAAGAGAACGAGGTGGCCGAAAAAAGGTATCCCAAAGGTAACCACCGCGCACGCTTCCTCTTCATAGATGCGATGTCGAAACTTTATGGCGGGAAACAGGAGGATGCGCTGGCCGTTCTCAAAAGACTGGTCGAAGAGTTTGACAAGGACAGCATAAGCCGCATAGGCAAGGATATAACCACCGGCATACAGGAAGGTCGCCTGCTGCGCAGCGGTATTTCGGTTTCGATATGGGACCGCAAGAGCGATGGCACCATAAAGGGTGAGAGCGACAGCCTGCCTACATTCAGCACCGAGCGAAACGAACCGTACTATTTCATATTCGCATTTGAGAATGGCTCGCTCGACGAGAAACGACTGCTATTCGAGGTTGCGCGATATAACTTCTCGCATTATATGGTGCGGAACTTCACGCTGGAATTCCAGGAGCTGGCACAGATAACGATGTTCCAGATTAAAGAGTTCCTAAACTTCGACGAGGCATTCGTGTACCGCAAACGACTGTATGGCAACAGCGAGATGGCAACCTTGCTCGAAGGCATTAACGCTTATATAATATCAAAATCGAACCTCGATTTGTTATTAAAGCATTACAGCTTTGCCGACTACCGCAAGTTCTACGAGGAGAACCTCCTGAACATACCCGAAGTGGAGATTGACGGATACACACTCGACGAACCCGACTATGGCGAAGAGGAAGAAAGTGAAGCAACCGAAGACAACAACATTGAAAATTAAGGAAGACTATGGCATACCGACTCTTATGGGCCGATGACGAGATAGAGCTGTTGAGTGCCCACATAATGTTTCTGCAAGCAAAGGAGTATGAGGTGGTGAAGGTAACCAACGGCCCCGATGCAATAGCCGCCTGCAAGAAGGAGGATTTCGACCTCATTCTGCTCGACGAGAATATGCCGGGACTGACAGGGCTTGAAACCCTTACACAGATAAAGGAGATTGCGCCCAACACCCCTGTGGTTATGGTGACAAAGAGTGAAGAGGAGGATATTATGGAACAGGCTATCGGGTCGAAGATTGCCGACTACCTTATAAAGCCCGTTAATCCGAGCCAGATTCTGCTGACGCTGAAAAAGAACATACACAAGAAGGATATTGTGGCCGAAAAGGCCAACACCGCATACCAGCAGAATTTCGGCAGGTTGGCAATGCAGATAGGCGATGCACGCACCATTGAGGAGTGGCAGGATGTGTACCGCAAGATTGTCTATTGGGAGTTTGAGCTCGAAAATGCCGACAGACAGATGCAGGAGATGCTGAAAGCGCAGAAAGAGGAGGCAAACAATATGTTCGGCAGGTTCGTTAAGAAGAACTATCTCGACTGGATGGCCGGCGACAACGACGAACGCCCGCTGATGAGCCACGACATATTCCGAGAGCGCATTTTCCCCCTGCTCGACAGGCAGGAAAAAGTTTTTTTCATTATCATAGACAATTTCCGTTACGACCAATGGAAGGTGCTTGCCGAGGAGATAAGCAACGACTTCAACATTGAAGAGGAACTGTACACAACCATACTGCCCACAGCAACGCAATATGCACGGAATGCCATATTTTCGGGGCTTATGCCTGCGCAGATAAAGAAGATGTTCCCGGCGTTGTGGGTAGACGAGGAGGAGGACGAGGGGAAGAACCTCAACGAAGAGGCACTCATTGAAACGCAAATAGCACGATACCGCCGGAAGGACAGTTTCTCGTACAACAAGGTGGTGACATCGGCAGCTGCCGAGAAATACCTCGATACCCTGCACAGCCTATCGAAGAACGATATAAACGTGCTGGTGATAAACTTCATTGATATGTTGTCGCACGCACGCACAGAGTCGCTTATGGTGAGGGAACTTGCATCGAACGAGGCGGCTTACCGCTCAATAACCCTGTCGTGGTTGCGCCACTCGGCAATAAAGAGGTTGTTCAAGGAGCTTGCACGCGAGAACTACACCGTGGTGATTACAACCGACCACGGCAGCATACAGGTGGATACTCCGGTTAAGATTATCGGCGACAAGAATACCAACACCAACCTGCGCTACAAGCTGGGCAAGGCACTTAACTGCAACAGCAAGGATGTTTTTGAGATAAAGGAGCCGGCAAAGGCGTTCCTGCCGCAACCCAACATAAGCACAAGCTATGTGTTTGCGACAGGCAACGGTTTCTTTGCCTACCCCAACAACTACAACTACTATGTACAATACTACAAGGATACATTCCAGCACGGCGGAATATCGCTCGAAGAGATGCTTGTGCCCCTTGTGAGAATGCGTCCGAAAGGTAAATAGGAGAATAACGATGAGCGAACATACAATAACAATAGAGAGCCTGCAAGGGTATGCTGCTGCGGCACGCGATTTCATAAAGCAGATGGGCGATAACCGCATATTTGCCTTCTACGGCAGTATGGGAAGCGGAAAGACAACGTTCATAAAGAGCGTGTGTGAGGAGATGGGCGTGGAAGAGGCCATAAACTCGCCCACATTTGCCATTGTAAACGAGTATGAGAGCCGCGATGGCGACATCATATACCACTTCGACTTTTACAGAATAAAGTCGATTGCCGAGGTCTACAATATGGGCTACGAAGAGTACCTGTACAGCAATGCCTACTGCTTTATCGAGTGGCCCGAACTTATTGAGGAACTGCTGCCCGAAGAGGCTGTCAAGGTGGAGATTACCGAAATGGCCGACGGCTCACGACAGATTAAGACTATAAACAACGATTAGTTATGAAGATAAACGCAAACGCATCGGGAACAAGGACCATAGAGGTTACCGAGGAGCAATTACAATTGATTAAGAAATATTCGTTGCTCGACAGATTGACAAACAGCCTGGGAACGGTTAATGAGGATTCGCTGGTGAAACTGCGCCTCACGGTGCGCTCCCTCATTGCATCGCAGGAGATGGATGCAAAGGAGCTGCTCGATTTGTGCCCCGTACTCTATGACGAGAATATGAAGGCACTGGGACTTGCCAACCTTATGAACTGCTACAACCGCTGGTTGCAGAAGAAGAACGAAGAACAACAGGCCGAGGAGAACAAGGATGCGTGATAGAAAGGTGACAGACTGGTTGCCCACCACCCGCAAGGAGGCCGAAATGCGGGGATGGAGCGAAATGGACGTGGTGCTGTTCAGTGGCGATGCCTATGTGGACCACCCATCCTTTGGCGCGGCAGTGATTGGTCGTCTGCTCGAAGCCGAAGGGCTACGGGTGGCTATTGTGCCGCAACCCAACTGGCAGGACGACCTGCGCGACTTCAAGAAGATGGGAAGACCAAGACTTTTCTTTGGAATATCGGCAGGCTGCATGGATTCAATGGTGAACAAATATACCGCTGCAAAGAGGTTCCGTTCCGAGGATGCATACTCGCCCAACGGCAAGCACAGTATGCGCCCCGAATATGCAACAACTGTCTATTCACACGCAATAAAGAAACTGTTCCCCGACTCGGCTGTGGTTATAGGCGGCATTGAGGCTTCGATGCGCCGTTTCACTCATTACGACTACTGGCAGGACTCCCTTAAAAAGAGCATCCTGGTGGAGAGCAAAGCCGATGTGCTTGTTTATGGAATGGGAGAACAACCTATTCTGGCACTTGCCCGCGAGATGCAGCAACTGCTTGCAGCCGAGGGTGGCGAATACATTACTGCGGCACAGGCAAGGGTTATTACACGCAACATAAGGCAGACGGGTTACCTGGCTGCCAAAAGCGAGATTGAGAGCGACGGAGAGAACGACAAGGTGCTGGCACCACACTCCTTGTGCTTAAAAGAGAAGGCAAGCCAGGCAGCCAATTTCCTGGCGATTGAAAAGGAGTCGAACAAAGTGAACGCAAAAAGGTTGCTGCAAGAGTATGACGAGGGAGTGGTTGTGGTAAACCCGCCCTTTCCCACAATGACCACCGAACAGCTCGACCACAGTTTCGACCTCCCATACACACGACTGCCCCACCCCAAATACAATGGCAAGCGCATACCGGCATACGATATGATTAAGTTCTCGGTAAACATTCACCGCGGCTGTTTCGGCGGTTGCGCATTCTGCACAATTTCGGCACACCAGGGGAAATTCATTGTGAACCGAAGCAAGGAGAGTATTGTGCGCGAGGTGGAGGAGATTGCGAAGATGAGCGATTTCAAGGGTTATTTGAGCGACTTGGGAGGGCCGTCGGCCAATATGTATATGATGAGGGGAAAGAATCCCGAAATGTGTGCAAAATGTTCACGCCCGTCGTGCATACAACCAAAGATATGCCCCAACATGAACATTGACCACACACCACTGCTCGAATTATACAGAACGGTTGATGCCTTGCCGCAGATAAAGAAGAGTTTTATAGGCAGTGGAGTGCGATATGATATGCTGCTGCACAGGAGTGGCAACAAGGAGTGCGATGAAGCAAGCGACCGGTATACCGAGGAACTCATACGCAATCACGTGAGCGGACGTTTGAAGGTTGCGCCGGAACATACCAATGACACGGTGCTGCGCCTTATGCGCAAGCCCTCGTTCAAGCAGTTCCACGATTTTAAAAGGATTTTCGACAGGATAAACAGCAAATACAACCTTAAACAGCAGCTTATACCATATTTCATAAGCAGCCACCCGGGAAGCACCATAGAGAGCATGGCCGAACTTGCCACGGAAACCAGGCAGCTTAACTTTCACTTGGAGCAGGTACAGGACTTCACACCCACGCCTATGACAATGGCCACGGAGATGTACTACACGGGCATTAACCCCGAAACAGGCGAGAAGGTATATGTTGCACGCACAATGCGCGACAAGGAGGCACAAAGGAAGTTCTTCTTCTGGTACAAGCCCGAAGAACGGCAGGAGATTAAACGCCTGTTGCGACAGATGGGGCGCGGCGACCTCCTGAAACGGTTAGGATTATAACAAAAAGAAGCGAGTGAATCACTCGCTTTCTTTATGTTGTTTTTACTCCTCAACAGGCTCGAACTCCTCTTTACCTACACCGCAAAGGGGGCAAACCCAATCTTCGGGGAGATTTTCAAATGCGACACCCGGCTCAATGCCTTGTTCGGGGTCGCCGATTGTGGGGTCGTAAACCCACTGGCACACTGTACAATAATATTTTTTCATAATCCTTTTTATTTAAAATAACATTCAAGTAAACTATATTGTTCTACAAATTTACTCATAAATATCATTTATCCAAATATTCATTGATTAAAATGTTCATTCCTTCCGATGCACCCTTGCGTATATGGATAGCATTGGAAGGCAACGTGGCGTTGACATCGTTGGGGTCGATAAGGTAAATGGGAACTCCTGCGGGAGCATAGTGCAACAGGCCTGCGGCAGGATACACATTGAGCGAAGTGCCTATGATAACGAAAGCATCGATACCCTGCATAGCGGCTATGGCATCTTCCATAAGTGGCACAGCCTCGCCGAACCACACGATAAAGGGACGCAACTGCGAGCCGTCGGCTGCGAGGTCGCCCATCTTTATTTCGAGGTCCGGGGATGAGAGGGTGCGAACGCAACGGGGGTCGTTGGGGTTGCGCGAGGAGCAAACTTTCATAAGCTCGCCGTGAAGGTGTATTACATTGGTGGAGCCGGCACGTTCGTGAAGGTTGTCGACATTCTGGGTTACCACTGTTACTGCGTATTTCTCTTCGAGCGATGCTACAAGGCGGTGACCATCGTTAGGCTCCACTTGCAGCAGTTCGGTACGGCGTTTGTTATAGAATTCGAGTACTAGAGACGGGTTGGCGGCAAAACCTTCGGGGGTTGCAACCTGCTCCACCGGATAGTTGTTCCACAAACCATTGCCGCCACGAAACAATGAGAGGCCGCTCTCGGCACTCATTCCGGCACCTGTGAGTATTGTTATTCTTTTCATAATATTTCCTCCTATAAACAGTTTGAGAGAGGCGTAAACCTCTCTCAAACCTATAAACAATGTTCTTGAAATCAAGGATTGACAGTTTCGCCACCTGTGGTGTCGTCACCACCTTCGGTTCCGCCGGTTGTGTCATCACCGTTCTCACCACCCTCTTCTTCTTCATCGTCGGGAGTGGGGATAAAGGGCTCGGCAGGGTCGGCAGGAGTGATACCGGGCTTCAAATAGTTACCGGGGAGGGGCATATACCAGTTGTTCTTGTCGAGCAAACGGGTAAAGAGTGCGCCGTCCCAGCCCTCGGCACCTTCGGCAGTGCGCCAGTCACCTGTTGCAACGTTACGGGCTGCAACACGACGTGCAAGGAATTCGGGGTTGGCGAGTGCTGTTGCCAAACGCGAGAGATCGCCGAAACGGTGTCCTTCAAAGGCCATTTCAAGTGCCATCTCATCGATGAGTTTGTCATACATATATTCCAAACGCTGTTCGTCGGTTATGGTATATACCTCAACCTCTTTCTCCTCGTAAGCGAACTCCCAGGTTACATTGCCTTCGGCATCGAGCTCATAGTCGGGGAGTCTCTGGGTTTTTCCCGCAGCATTAACATATTCGATATAGAGGTCGTTGCCGTCGGCATCCTTCTTTACAACAGGCCACTGGGTAAATGAACCGTCCTCGTTGGTCAAGCGTACCTTTATTGTTGCTTTCTCCTCTGCGGGCAGTATACCGAAGTGGGCCGCAACGCAAGAGTCGGACAATGAATAGGCATTGTTCGCCTCGCAGAAACCGCTACCGCGTGAGTGAATACCTTTGTTATTGTTAACAAAGCTCTTGTCGGAGAAGTCGAAAAGCATAGCATCGTAATCGGACAATACTTTCGCCATTACAACCGGTGCATATTGGGGAATCTCGGTTTCTATGAGAACAGGGTCGCCTTTGAGGTCGAGAACGGGATTGCCCTCTTCGTCGAGTTGATTTTCAACCTTAACCAACACAACGGGGTCGCCATCCTCGTCTACCATAGGAGCCATTATAGGTTCTTCGTCAGCATCGAGCTGGTATTCATCAATTGTGTCGGGGTTCCAGTAGAGGTTGCACTCGCCTTTGATACCCGATTTAAGCACTGTCATAGCAAGTTCCATTGCACCGGTGTAACCCTCACGCTCCAATCCCAAGAATGCCTCGGCAAGGCGCAGATATACATATTCGGGACGATCGAGGAATATGTCGGTTGTGGGTTTCTTGGGTGTAAAGAGCATTGTGTTTCCATCAAAGCGCAATGAGTTGGCATCGTCGTAGTTGAACTTTATGATTACATTATCGTAACGCGTCTTGTTCAAGTCATCGCCACGCTGGCTCGCTACAACAGAGTAGATACGCTGGTCACCGGGGAATTTCTTGCTGTTTACAATATCGTAATAATATTTGTTCTCATTACCGGTGCGGAGAAGATATGTCTGGCGATCGGAAATCGCACGAATGGCGGGCGAAGCCTCCAATTGTTTCTTGCCTATTGCACCGACAGGAGCAAAAATATCTGCCAACTTCGATACTGAACCTACATTCTCGGTTGAAGCGTAACGGATAGCTGCAACAAAGTTGTTGATTTTATTGGTGAAGCTACTCTGCAAGAAGCGGCCGGCAAAACCTGTTGAAGGATAGTAAGTGAGGTCCTCATCGGGTTTCTCCTTTCTGTGGGAAGCGACATCGGTTGCATCGTGCATCTTATTATCCTCGGTAAGGTATTGTGTATAGCACTTGGCTGCCAAAGCATAGTCGCTGTTGGGGTTACCGAAAGGCAAGGGGTATGATGTCATTTCGGCTCTCAACGATGCACGCCACAAGTAGAGGTCACCCAAAAGGACTCTGATGGGCATAAACAGTTTCGCTGTCATACCTGCTGTTGCAAAACTGGGAATCTGCCATTTAGGCATAGGATAGGCAGCGGGGTTCGCATAGGGTGCGATATCGTTGATAAGGAAGTTGATAACGGTCAACTGGTCGGCAGGAGTACGGGCCATTATCTCCTCGGCCTTGCCATTGGTTAGCACAGGCTCGGTAAAGAAGGGGATGTGGCCGTGGTTCTTCATAAGCTGCATATATGTCCAGGCGCGTACACTCTTCACTGCAACATACTCACGCAACATAAGTCTTTGGTTGTCGTATGTGAGGTTGGTATCGACACGCGAAAGGAATACGTTACAGTTGTTGATTATTGCATAATAGTCCTTTGCTGCAAGGTATTGGTTTGATTCGGCATCGAAATCGAAGTTGCTTATATCCTTTATATCGTCGAGAGTATTCTCGTTGATTGATACAAGGTCGCCACGAAGTTCACCAAGAAGAACCTGGCGGTCGCCAACCTGCTGAACGGCATTCAGGATACCCAATACAGAATATACAGAGTCGTTGAATGTCCAATTGTCAAACTCATACTCAACACGGTTTGACTCCGCGTCCAACATATCCTCGCACGAGCCGAAGAACATTGCTCCGCAAAGAAGGAACGCAACTGTATTAATAAGATTCTTTTTCATTGTTTATGTATTGTTTTTCTCGTGTTCCGCCTGAACAGCGGAACACGATTTATATTCATTAGAGGTTAACTTTTACACCAAGGTGGAAACTTGAACTTTGAGGCAAAAGACCGGCATCGACACCCTGGTAGAAGATGTTGTTGTTGACCGATGTCTCGGGGTCGTTTCCTTTGTATCCTGTAATAGTCCAGAGGTTCTCGGCTGCTCCCCAAACGGTGAGTCCTTGCAACCAGCTGTACGATACGGGAATGTTGTACGAGAGTTTAACTGATTTTAGCTTGAAGTATGAACCATCCTCAATCCATCTGTCCGAGAAACGGCTGTTACCCATCGGGTCGCCGAACTTAACGGCAGGCATTGAAGTCCGTTGGCCGTCGAACACCCAACGGTATTTCATATTCTCGGTCTGGTTGTAGAAGTTTGAACCGCTTTCCAAAACCTGACGGTAGTAGTTGTAGACATCGTTGCCTATCGAGTAGTTGCATACTACATCGAGTTTCCAGTTCTTGTAAGAGAGGCTGGTGTAGATGTTACCATAGAAGTCGGGGTTGGGGTCACCTATAACAGTCTTGTCATTCTCGTCAATACAGCCGGGGTTCGCACCGGGATTGATATCGAGGAACATCATATCACCTGCCTGGAAGGGAACCTTTTCTGTTCCGTCCATCTTATAATAGCCAAGCGCTTTTGCCTGTGCTGCCGATGCTATTACACCGCCGGTCTTGTAGCCCCAGAAGACACCTACGGGCTGGCCGACCATAGTCTTGACTTCGCCACCGTAAACCGATGCCACGGCTACATCCTCGTCGAGGGCTGTAACCTCGTTCTTATAGTGACCGACAGAGGCACCGAGTTCCCACTGGAAGTCGGCAGTGTTAACGAGCTTTGCTGTCAACGAAGCCTCGAAACCTACGTTTTCGAGCTCGCCGCCGTTGCTCCAATACCTATCCATACCTGTTACAAAAGAGTATTTCTTCTGAACCAAGAGGTCCGATGTTGTCGCTTTGTAGGCATCGAAAGAGAAAGCCAGACGGTTATCGAAGAGCATAGCGTCGAAACCAATATTGAAACGCGATGTCTTTTCCCATTTAACGCCCTCGTTCTCAACATTTGCGAGTTGAAGTCCCATTGTTGCATTGTTGAACTTTATTGCTTGCAGATAGCTGCGCGATGCATAGTAGTCGATGGCATCGTTACCTGTGATATCGTAGCCTGCACGCAACTTCAACATATCGATTGCAGGCACACGGAACCAATTCTCCGAAGAGATGAGCCAGGCGGCCTGTATCGAGGGGAAGAAGCCCCAGGAAACACCACCTACTTTAAGAGCATCGACAGCCTCTTTACCGAAACGTGAAGATGTCTCCAAAGAAGCGGCTGCCTGCAAGAAGTAGCGTGTCTTGTAAGAGTAGTCGGCCGACATATACCACGACATATTTGTCCAAGTATCATCGATACCTGCTGTTGTAAGAGCATCAAGGTCACCGCGTACCGAGTAGCTGTTGTCGTTACCGGTATTGGCACCACCGATTGAGTTGGTATCGAAGTCGAAGCTTGTGTAGCGGAAACCACCGAACACATCGAAGTAGTGGGCACCGAAACGTTTGTCCCAAGCAACACGTGTGTCACTTGTAATGGCAGCCTCGCGACCAAACATCGAAGATGCGTAGTTGCTTATACGCGCACCGATGCTCTCTACATAGAAGTCGGTACCGGAGGCACCTGTTGGCTGCGCATAGGGCAGATAGTAGAGTTCGTTGACACGGTGCAATGAGTAGTTGAAGGTTTCGGTGATTGTGAAATCGCCAAGTTTCATTTCGGGAGCGATGGTGATACCCATATTGGTATACTCCATTTCGTTCTTGTACTCGCCTGCGCCCTTGTCGAGAATTACCATAGGGTTATAGAGCGAGTTGTTGGGGTGAGCGACACCGGCTGCCTGTGCAGGACCATAGGCAAATGTGTCGGCACCGTCGAAGTTCTTACTCATCTCGCCGAGGTTCGAGAAGCGGTAGGGGCTCAAGAAGGGCGATTTAATCTTCGACAAAAGACCAATTGAGGTAACAGGGAACGACGAAGCATCTTCGCGGATACCATCGTCGAGCAACTCGCGTGCAACACGGGAATATGAAATGTCGACACGTGTAGAGAGCTCCTCGGTGAGTGAGATTGTTGAGTTCAGACGCACGTTCATTCTGTTCAAATTGTTGCCGTCAAGCGGGCTTTCGGCCTGTGTGAAACCGAATGAGAAGTTGTACATGGCGATATCGTCACCACCCTCTACATTCAGTTTGTAGTTTTGCGAGAAAGCATTGGAGTAAATGCAATCCTCCCAATTTGTGTTATTATGATACTTATTGTAGTTTACATAAGTGGGATCGCTACGCAAGAAGTCGAGATTTGCATTGGGGGCAATGTCGCTTATCGAACCTACGATATCATTGGCATAAAGACGAAACTCCTCGGCACCAAGCATATCAACGGTTTGAGGAATGGTTGTCATACCACCATATACATTGGCGGTAATACGGGTTGCCATACTCTTGCCACGCTTGGTGTTGATAAGGATTACACCATTGGCGGCACGGGCACCGTAAATGGCCGCACCGTTCTTCATTACCTTTACATTCTCGATATCCTCTATATCTATTGACGCGAGCGTGTTGTTGTAGATACCCATATGAAGTGATGTGGAACTCTCCTGGGTGTCCCATATAATTCCGTCGACAACTATAAGAGGCTGGGTGTTTGCGTGTATCGAATTTATACCGCGTACAAACATAGTGTTACCTATGCCCAATGCACCCGAACGTGTTATTGAGCGTACATCGGCACCAAGGTTCTTTTGAATCTCGCCATCGATGGTCAATGAGGGAGATACCTCATTTTCAAAGCCGTTATACTCAATAGCCTTTATGTCGGCACTGTAATTACCCGAGAATTTATCGGTGTAAAGACGAACATTTATTATATCGTCGTTGTACACGGGTGCCTGTAACAACAGATATTCGGGAGTTGAAAAACTGAGCAATGTAACATAGGAGGGAATCTCCAATTTATATTGTCCCTCAGCGTTTGTCATTGTTGTGATTTTGGTGTGGCCGGTTCCCTGAACACGTACACCGGGAAGAGGTACATTGGTTGCCGCATCATACACTGTACCTGTAATGGTACGTGTAGCAGGAACATCGACAACTTCTTTATCGACCTTTACTGAATCGTTCTCCTCGAATGCCGCAGTACCAAGCACAGTGGCTCCAAGAGCCGATGGCATCAACACCATTAACGCCATCAATAATTGCATTATTTGTCGCATATACATAGTTTTTTTCTATTTTTCAAATTAAAAACTTATTCGAGGGGTTGGTTATCGTCTTCCTGCTTTGTAACATCGACAGGAATAAGCATTATCTGGTCGAGCAAGAAGCGGAATGCAAAATTATTGGCATTCATTGCTGTATAACGGCCATTTCTTTCGTTATACTGCAATGGACGCAAGAGCTCTATGTTTATCTCCACGGTATAATCCTCGTCCTTGACATTCAACTCGGATAGACCGGAGAAGTCCTCGCAATTCTTGAAATTGAAGATATAGTCATCGCCATTGGCATCTTTGAGGAAGATGGTGTCGATGCGTGAACGGTCGGGTACAATAGCATGTTCCTCCCACACACCAAAGTTGGTCTTTGAAGTACCGATGTTGAACGAATCGCTGGGAATCATAGCCAACAGCTCATTGTTCTGGCTCACACGTACACGCAAGTACGAGTCGGCATATTGGGGGTCGCTAGCTTTGCTTATCAATGTATCTTTGTATGACTTGATGAACCAAGGTGGTGTAATCAATGCAATCTTATAACTGGTAGAGAGTACGTTCTTTACAAAGAATGTGATTTTTGGCAAATCGGTCATCTTTGTTTTTGTAGGCTGTGAAGCCACCAGATACTGGCCATTTGAAAGTTTACCCACAACATCGGGGTTCTGCTCCTTTTCCGAAACTGATATTCTTTCGTATGTAGCATCCTTATCAAGTACCTGGTTACCGTCTTTATCCTTTCTTACATTACGGAATACTCCAGATGCGCTCTCTGTGTCGGGTTCGAGCTTTATTGTATCTACCCAAAGGTTGAAGGGGTTAATGGGCAGTGCATCCACAACCTTCAACATTCCGTTAGACATTTCGTAACTCTCGACTACCGAGAACTCGGCTGTGGGATATTTCTTACGGGGATAACTAACCTGACGCACTGCCAATGAGTCGGGCAGATTGTCGAAGTCGGTCATTACGCCACCAACCTTCTGGTCGGTCATACTGTATGACAAGTATTGGAAATACTGTTTTACGCCACGGATTTTTGAGATAGAATCGGCCTCATGCAACTGCTTCGGTGTAAAGTCCTCTGTGTTGTAGTTGAAGTATTGTGCCGACGATGTATAGATTTCGTCCCATAGCTCGCTGGTGGGCACGAACATAAGCATCAATGAGTCTTCATTGTTGATTGAGCCCATGAGGTTAAGCATATCGTTCTTCTCTACGAAAGCCGAGTCGCGATAGGTCTGCTCCTGGTCTACGATATCACCCAAAATACTGTTCCAGGGGTCGAACTCCTTTTTTGTAAATGTAGCACAGAAGTCCCAGAAAGAACTTATGCTGTTTATATTTTTGAGCGACTCCCAAATAGAGGGCTTGTAATCGAACGGATTGGCTATCTTGTGTATGATACCGTTCTTTACCTGAATATTATACTCGACCAATCTGGTTCCGCCGAAAGTATAGCCACTTTGTGTTGTTCCCGAGAACGACACGGCCTTGTCATTAAGCATTACCATCTTCTTGTCCATATCACCTATCGCCGCGTGACGATTGTTGGCAATATGCGATTTTACATACTGTTTGAAGACGCCCTCACGGTCGCCATTGGCAATACGTTCTTCGATGGCTGCAATATCGAAGCTATTACCCACAGGTGCAAATATTGTATACACTCTCGACTGATTGAACAATGAGTCGGCACAACCGGCACCGCACAATTCCACAACCTGCAAGAATTGTGCATAGTCGGGATCCTCCAACATCACCTCCAAAGCTGTCTTCTCGGCACTGACTACACCCGGAAAAACCAACTCGGCTTCTTTGTCCTCGCAAGAATAGCTTGCAAAAAGAGCTACGGCCAATGTCAATGCCACTGATAATTTATTTTTTAACATCGCTTTCATCTTCTTTATTGTTTTTTGTTAAAAGAGAATGGCTCCTGACAAAGTCGCCTGTTCCTCTTGTGATTAACATTTCTCTTTTACACCTGATTTAATTTTGAGATATTGAATCGTCATTATCCGATGACTTACAAGACTCGTTCTGTACGAGGTCGGGGTTGAATCGCATCTCCTCTTTTGCAATGGGCATAAAGTATGCACTGATGCGGTTATAACGTCTTTCCATCTCCTCGCTATCCACTCCGTGGTTCTTGTCTTCGTAAGAGAATGATGTCTCCTCGCCTTGCAATGCCATACGCACGATATCGAACCAGCGTTTGCCTTCGAAACACAATTCGAGTGCACGCTCGTCACGAACAAGTGCAAGACATTCTTCGGCAGTCATTTCGGTTGTGTATGTCAAAGGCTCGGTGATGGCTGTGGTATCGGCCCTCCAACGACGGTTAATGGCGTTGGTTATATCGAAGGCTTTTTTAATATCTGTCTCATCGGCTGTTGTGCGCGAAACAAGGGCTTCGGCCTGCATCAACAGCACATCGGCTTTGCGGTATACAATCCAGTGTGAATCGAAGTTGTCACCTGCACGATACTCGCGTGAGCCACTACCATCGACAGGAGTACCTTTTGCAATGTATTTGAACACGCCATACTCCTCAACAACCTCGGTAGGAGGTGTTGTCCAATCGGGGTCGGGGAACGATGTAAATGCAACCTTTCGCAAGTCGTCGCTCTTGAATTTCTCCATGAACTTCTTTGCGACTACAAGCTGACCATTCAAGCGGCCCTCGGTTCCGAATATGTTTGCTATGCCATTGCCTCCTTTCGCGTGGTTGGTATCGTCGATCTGGAACTCGAAAATTGACTCACGAGAGTTCTGAGCACCAAAGATTTCATTATAGACCTGGCTGTAACCGAATTTTCTCATTTCATCCTCACCACCATTCTTTATAAGGTTGTAAGCACTCTTCAACCCTTCGTCCTTATCGAAGAACTCGGTATGTATCTCGTTCATTCTATCGAGAACCTTTTGACAGTTGGCAATAGCCATATCGTAATACTCATCGGGAGTAAGAGTTGCAACAGCAGTACCTTCTGTTTCGTAATACTTGGCAAATGCGGCACGCCACATATTAACATCGGCCATCATTGCGTAAACAGCATTTGTAGTAACATTACCCAGACTTGATGAACTGGGAGCCGATGATTTAAGTACCTTGGTGCTTGCAATTTCCAAGTCCTCATAAATGGCATTCAAAGCCTCCATAGGCTGTACCTGGGGATAAGAGGGTATTTCGGCATCACTCATTACAACCTTTGTGGCCAAAGGTATGTTACAGAACGCACGCAACAGCATAAAGTGCGCATAGGCTCTCAATGCTCTCATTTCGCCCTCGGCCACTATCATCTCGCCTGCCGAGAAGTTAGGATCGTTACCTGTCACTTCGGGACCATATTCGAGCACAAGGTTGCAGCAACTTATTGCGTAGTAGTAGTTCGACCACGATGCAAAGCTGTTGTCGTCGTAAAGCAAGCCTTCGAGCAAGAATTTTATATTATCGTTCTGGCTACCTTTTATATAGTCAACGGTTTCGGCGCGTGTTTCACCCCAAACAATCGCTTTTGAGATAGCATCTCCATTACACAAGGTTATGTAGGCTGTCGCCATCATACCTCTCACTTCGGCCTCGGTGTGCCAGAAGTCTTCGTGAACAACAACGCTTGGAGGAATAATTGTAAGATAATCCTCGCACGAAGTCATAAATGTTCCGCTTACAAGAACGAGAACCAATATAAGCTTTCTATATAATTTCTTTATTCTTTCCATAATATTCATCAGCTTTTATGTTATCAGAATCCCATAGAAACAGAGATTGTGTATGAACGAGGTCTTGGAGTCTCGGAGTTGTCATAGGCAATACCATCGCCGCCTGAATTGATTTCAGGATCCAAACCTGTATATTTCGACCAGTGAATGAGGTTGTCGGCCGATGCGTACACAGACAAGCTTCTCAAACCGATTTTCTTAACCCAGTCGGTGTTGAAGTTGTAAGAGAGCTGTACGTAAGAGAGACGCAAGTATGAGGCATCCTCAACGTAGCGGTCGCTACCCAGATAGTTGTATGCCGACGAACCGCCATATACCGCACGGGGTATTTCGGTGATGTCACCCTCTTTACGCCAACGCCAGTTAACGGCAACGCTCTGGTTGTTGAAGGTTGACATATTTTCAAAGTTCATACGGTTAGAGTTAACTACGTCTACACCATAGCGGTATGTGAAGTTGGTCTTCAATGTCCATTTCTTGTAACGGAATGTGAAACCGAAACCACCCTGTGCCTCGGGGTTCGAGTTGCCGAGGTACACAATATCGAGCTGGTTGATTGTACCATCCTTGTTTACGTCCTCATATATGGCATCACCGCCGCGGAACTGATAGGTCGACTGTTTTGTTTCTCTTTCGTAGAAGAGTGTCATCTGCTTGGGAGTACCGTCGGCATTGAACACAACCTGGCCGTTTGAATCGTAAACGATGGGACAGGTTCCATTACGGCCGGCAGCAGCCTCGCTAAGGGCCTTTTCCCAGTTTTTGTAGCTGAAACGATAAACACCCTTGTAACGGAAACCGTAGATGGCACCATAGGGGTTACCTACCTGTACGCGACCAAGATATACCGAGTTTCTCGGGTAGTCATAAGATTCGTTTCGTGCATCGAGATAAGCATCCTCCATTTCGAGGATTTCGTTGTAGTTGTTACCTATGTTAAAGTACATGCTTACCGAGAAGTCCTTGAACAGTTCAAACGATGCTGTGTTCAAGTTAAGTTCCCAACCCGAGTTACGCATTGTACCGGAGTTCTTGTAAGCAAGGCTGCTGTAACCTGTTGAAGATGGTATTCTGTAATTTGAAACCAACTGGTCATAGGTTGTTGCAATGTAGTAGTTGAACGAACCGGTGATCTTGCCGTCGAAGAAACCGAAGTCGGAACCGATGTTCCACTCGCGTTTATCCGATGTAGACAAGGCTGTCAAGCGGATGTTGTCCATCTGATAACCACCATAGCCATTGTACTTCTTGCCTGTTGAAGAGTAGGTGTTGAATGTTCTGTTTGAACCGGGGGCGTGACCGTCCATACCGAAACCGGGACGGATAGACAACATTGAAACGACCGGTTTCGCCCACTGCATCCAGGGCTCGTCGCTGATGTTCCAACGACCCGATACTGCGGGGAATATAACCCACTTCTTGTCGTCACCCATCGCTGTCAAACCCTCACCGCGGATTGAGAAACGAAGCATATACTTTGATTTGTATGAATAGTGGGCATCGTAAACGAAACTGATGTTACGTGATTCCGATTTATAAGAGCTTGCACTTGCCAACTTGGCACCAACAGTCGAGTTTGTGATATTACCGGTGGGCAAACCTTGCGATGTAGAACTCTGGCCATTACCGGTGTGAGTTCTCAACTCAAACTGGCCGGTCATTGTCAGATAGTGGTCTCTGCTGCCCAGATAGGGGGTAAAAATAAGGTTATGACGTGTTGAGAAACCAAGTCCCTTGCTGTCGGAAGAGTATGACTGGTTGATAATCGAGTTCGACCAATCCTGACGGGGATTCAAGGAACCGGGCTTGTAGCTACGGTCGGCCGATGTCGAGGCGTTGAGGTTAACCATACCGCGATATTTCAGCTGCGACTGGTTATCTTCGAGACCTAACAGGTTATATTCCAATGTAATCTGGGGGTTGATACTGTAATTCTCATGCTCAACCTCATCGAGATTACCATCGGCAACGGGGTTCTTCAAAGTCATATTGTTCTTCAACTCGTCGGTAGCGGTTTCGAGCATATTGTAATACTCGCTGGTGTTGTTGCCATAATCGTCCTGTTTGTAGATTGACATATTAGGCATCATCTTCTGCGCAGTGTAGAGAAGGCCCGAACCGTGATATTCGCGGGTTACGTATGAGAAAGAGAAGTCGGCAATTACCTTAATACGTTGTGACACATAGTAATCGAGAGCCAAGCGTGAAGACAGCTGGTTCATCTCCTCACCGATAACCTGACCGGTTTCATTTGTATATGAACCCGACACACGGAAGGTAGCTTTCTCACCACCACCATTGAGGTTAAGAGAGTATTCGTGACGATAACCGTGTTTCTCGATAGCGTCTACCCAATCGGTGTTGTTATTGAAGTTCTCATACTCGGGATGATCGGGGTTGTAGTTCAACTCGGGTATGTTCACAGGCTGGTTGTTTCTGTTGAAAAGAGCCTGCTTCATCATCATGGTGTAGTCGTCACCATTCAAGAGGTTCAAACCTTCGGGTGTCCATTTGTCCTTGAACTTATATGTAAAGTTCACACGGGTGGGACCGCGCTTACCACGCTTGGTCTTAATCTTGATTACACCATTGGCACCTGCCGAACCCCAAACTGCACAGGATGCTGCATCCTTCAACACTTCGATTTCGGCAATATCCTCGGTATTGATCATCAACAACTCGGCGAACTTGTCCTCGGTTGAGTTGCTAAAATCGAAACCTTCGTCAACCTGGAAGATGTTGTCGTCGACAACGAGCAGAGGTTGAAGTTCAGAGTCGGTACCTTCGAGCATAGATACACCACGCAGACGCATCTGTGTACCCTTACCCACAGAACCCGAACCCATTACGACGTCAAGACCGGCAATCTGTCCTTGAAGAGCCTCATCGACCGAAGCAAACGAAAGACCTTGCATCTCTTCCATACTGATTTTCTGGGTTGCGTGAGTCATCTCTCGTTCAAGAATGTCCAAACCGCCGGTACGGACAACCTCCTGAGCCTCGATAACGACCTCGTCGAGTATCTTGTCCTCGACCATCTTTATATTGAAGACGGTACGGGTTCCAATCTTGATTTTTTGAGTCTTATAACCGATATATGAGATTTCCAACTCGTTGGCTGTATTCTTTACTACCATTGAGAAGTTACCCTCGAAGTCGGTTACTGTGGCCTCAATAATACGATTGTTATTATCACGTTCTGTGACATTAACCATAAACAGCGGACCTTCGGCATCACTACTGATGGTTCCCGAAATTCTCGCGCTCTTTTGTGCAAAGGCCGGAATACCCAGTGTGCAGCAAAACGCGAGCAATAATAAATATTTTATTCTATCCATAGTTGATATATTTTTCTACGATGTTTTATCATTTACTGAACCTGATGGTTATTCAACCTCGGGAGTTGATGTTACAGGAACAATATCCAACAACACCTTTTCGTATGTTCTTCCGTTGTTCTCGAACTTCTGCACATATCTGTACTCCTCTTCTTCGCCGTTAGAGTTGGTCTTTACCTCGGTAACAAGCACAAGTTTCATATTGCCTTCGGTATCTTCTTCAACCCTGTATCCCTCTTCTGTTATAAGAACCATTGCATTGTCCTTATCCTTTATATATCTTTCGCGAGAGAGCTTGGTTTCCTGACCTTTCGGTTTGGGTTCCATCAAATAACCGGCTGTTGTGTATTTCTTGCCATCGACAGCTGTAAATGTATTGACTTTCGATGCTACCAGATAGTACTTCTTTCCGTTTTCGGCTTCATAGAGACCGTCCATTCCTTCGACAAACAAGGTATCAACCTTCTCACCGCCGGGTGCAAAGCGCTGTACCATACCATCATATCCGAAGAGTTCTTCGAAGCAGAGAACCTTGTCGATCTGGTGTGCAACCGATGCCGAAGATGATATTATAGCAAAGGGGTTATTGCTACCTGCACCTTTGAACTCAATATCACGACAGATGATGTTCCAGGTTTTGTTCTCGGCTGTTGCATCGTCGGCTACGACATTTGCCGTGTTGCCACACTTATCGGTGATTGTCATTGCACCGCCTGTCATATTCACGTTCAGCACCTCGTATGTACCGTTGGTATTGATATATGATGTTTCGTAGGCTCCGTTCACAGGCAGATTGTCGACAAATACCGAGTTATCCTGAATGTGATAACGGTAAACGTTGCTCAACAAACGCAATGCTGCCGCAGCCTGCTCTTTGGTTCCACCGCTTGTACCGAGAGCACAGTCGTTCAAATCCTTCCATGTGGGAAGACCTTTGGCGATCATATCCTTCACGGCCTCATTAGAGGGAACGTAAACTGTATAGTTGTATCCTTTGAAGAAGGGCACACCATAGAACACTGTGGGCGCATCGCTGTAAAACATTGAATAAGCTCTGATTGAATCTTCAACACTGGCATCGCTGCTGTCGAAAATTCTCTTCATTACATCCTCAACCTTGACATTGCCCTCAAAGTCATCGGGGCTTGCAAGATTCATAAATTCATAGAAGGGCGACTCTTTCTCGCCAGCCGAGGCTGAAAGTTGCAGATAAAGTGACTTTGTAGCCGGAGTGGGGATTGCAGAATTCTTTGTTGTCCAAGCCTCCAAGCCATCGGCGGGAACAGTGTTGTATGACCTACCGTTGATTTGCTTTTCAAAGGCTTGCTTGACAGCAATCTTCATGCCGTTCTCCACCTGCTCTCCGCCCTGGAATATGGGGTTTGAGGGATTGCTGAAATCGACCTTCACTGCGTTACCGCCTTTTGTCAGATAGTATTTGTTGCCCGATGTGACATCACCTACTATAATAAGGTTGTCGATGAGGTCACTCATACGGTTATACATAAAGGTTGTAAAGGGAAGAGGGGGAGTTGCCGGCAACTTCATATTTGCGCCGGAGGGGAAGAAGAATTTACGATTCGCCACGCTGAAATCGATAACGTCATTATTGTACACAGCATCTTTACTCATATCAACTGTATAACTGCCATCCTCGTTTATATCAAACTCATACTGCTTATAATATAAATAAGGTTTATCATTGTATGCAGCAGTCTTGTGCATTGCATCGTAGTGCAATTCATACAGAACAGGCTTGCTTGTGCTCACACGGCTCTTCACAATCGATACAGGGTCGTAATAGAGGAAAGCCTTGTCGTCGGGGAGGAAGAGTGAGTATTCAGCTTTCTTGGCCAAAAGGAATGAGTTATAGCCAAGCTGTGATATTACATTACGCATAATAAGCATATTGTCGAGAATCAGAGAGGGAGCCGCAACCGCTGTGTACTGTGTGGGACCAAATACCTGGTTCACTATATATACAACACCGTTATTTGCAATGATACACTCGGTAACAGCCTCTTTCACACCTTCGATTTCGTCGTTGGCGTCATCTGTGATTTTGTCGAAACGGCTGGGCACAGTCGATACAAACGACTTCTGCATAAGGTTATTAAGCAATGGAGCAACCAGCTTGTCGGGGATTCTGTCCAGAACCTCTTTCAAGGACTCGATGTCGGTTATGACAGCACCGGGCGCATAAGCTCCAATGATAACAGAACCCGAACCCAATGTAAAGTAGTCGAGCATTGCTTCATCATTGGGAGCAAGTATCGCAGCCATATCGGCCTTTACATCGGTATTTGCCGGTGTATATTGGTTCCAGCCCGGATCGTAGTCGAGAACGTCGTCCTCGTTTTCGGGACGCTCGGCATCCTTCAATATTGCATTGTCGATTGATATACCGCCACCACCTGATTTTGTATAATAGCGAAGACGGAAGATCGAGTCGGTTTCACCGGTAATACTGTTGTAGTTACGGGTAAGGTTCTCGTCATATACAGGAAGGCAATAGCGGTCGAACAAACGGCTCAACACCGACAAGTCCTCACGCTGACGGATTTCGGCAGCCATATTCGAGGGGGGTATCAACACATCGTCAAGACGATAGAGATATCCGTTCTTGCAGGTGATGGTCATTGTATCGTCGGAGAAACCATCGTTTATTACACCGCTGGCCATAACCTTTTTGTCATATATATAAACTTCGCCTTTCTTATAGGTTTTCACCTGAACGCCGTTCTTGCGCAACAAGAACGAGATATCATCCTCTGTGATACCTTTTTTTGCCAGGAAGTCGGGAAGGAAGTGTATCATCATGGGGTTGGTACCGTCCATCGCAATACGGATTGACTTGTTACGCTCCTTGCCACGCAAAGCATCCCAATATTTGTTGAACTTGGGCATCTGCTCGGGGGTTACAAGAGGGATAGAGTCCATTGTTGACAATGATGTCAAACGACGCATACAGGTACCCTCCGATGTTGTGTTGGCATCGGATGACGATAGCATATCGAGCAACATTGCATCGTCGAGCATTGAGGCTTTGAGCAGAATGTTCTTCTGGGCTGTTGTCAGTTCGGCAAACGAAGAGACTCCCCAACTGTTGTTTGCGAAGAAACGCTCAAAAGCGGCATCGTCGGCAACAAAAATGGTTTTACTACCGGTTTTGTTGAAGGTTTCTGTCTGGCCCAATTGGTCGATAATGTTGGCATAATGGTTGTAAGTATGCCCCGAAGAGTTGTTTCTCAAAAATGAGTAAACACTCTCACCCAGCCACGTCGGTTGGTCGCCGTCGTCATAGGTGTACTCGTCGAAGTGGTCCTGACAAGAATTGAACATACCGCCAACGAGTAATGCGCACAACGCCAATAGCGCTGCTTTGCTGATTTTGCTTAAACGGTGTCTTAACATAAGTACAATTTTTATTAATTATATTTTTTTTGTTTTTTCAGCTTTACCACACAAGGCCACAAATAGCCACTATGTAACGTGCAAAAATAAGACTTTTAAATAAATATTCGCATAAATCCGATTATTTTTTGCCGTTTCAAGCATTTTTTTTGAAATAAAAATAAAAATCCCCCGATTTTCGCCTCGACAGGCTAAAAAATCGGGGGATATGAACGTTTTATTTATTTAACAGTCAAGTGTTAAATTTTACTTTTTTAATGGAACATATTTAACACTTTCCGACTCGCCTTTTATTATATCGGCAAACTCTTGGGGCGACATTCTCACAGGCTCCACCATAAATTCCGGAACATTGTAAGAGCGGTCGAAGAAGTTATAGAAATCGGGGGTTTCCTGGGGTAAAAGGAATGCCTTTTCGGCCTTGCCGTCGTCGCCCACGTGAGCTATGTAAAGACGGCTGTAATTGGTATCGTCGCGACGGCTGGCAAAAAGTATCCAACGACCTGTGCTGCTCCACGAATGATAGCTTTCGGCATAGGGCGAGTTGGCTTTCTCCAAAGGCCAATAATCGCCTGTTTCAAGATTTATCACATATAGGTCGGCATCGTGGTGCCAAATGTGGAAACAGCCATATTCGGCCATAGCAAAGAGCAGATACTTGCCGGTGGGCGACACGCGAGGGAAGGTTGCACTCTTTCCCAAAGCTGCCGCGTTGAAAACCGTATCGACTGCGCCGAACTCACCCGTTTCGGGGTCCCAGGAACGACGCAGAATACTGTACTTCACATCCTTATAGTGCTTTATTTCGGCTTCAACGGCGGTTTGCGAACCGGTTCTGTCGGGGAAATCGGATGAGCAATAATAGAGCGTGCGGCCGTCGGGCGACCACCAGGGGAATACTTCGAGTTTTGTGGTATCGTTGGCAACGTTGGAGATTGTCATTGTAGTGGGATTGAAGATGATGACATCGCTCTCCACATCCTGCACCTCTACCTTGTTCGAACTTTTAGTGTGGAATATCTGGCCGGTCTTGTTCACCGAATAGGCCACGACATCGTACACCGGATTGAACGCGGGATAGACACCTGCCGACAGAGTGGAATCGGTTGCCATATTCAGTTTCACAGCCTTGCCGTTATGCACAAAAAGGGTTCCTCCCTTGTACTGACGAACGTGGAACTGCATATTGTCGGTACGGTAGTTCTTGTATGCGTGACAGTTTATGCATTGTCCGTCGGGTTCCTTTGTCACAAGCATATTATTGTAGATGATGCTCTCGTCGAATGTCGACATATTGCGCAGGCTTATGCTCAAACGCTCATATGCGACATATGATGGAGGTATAAGACGATAGGAAATGTACGGGTCTATGGTGTCGCCCGACACCTTGAATACAAAAGGTGTATGGGCACGCCATTTATCGTTTTGGCAGGAGAATATTTCAACCTTCACGTCACCGCCCACAGCCGCAGAGAGCAGCCCACGCCACTTCTCGAAAGAGGGCTGCACCTCTTTCCCTGCAAGCACCACATCCTTGTCGCCCGCCGAAAAGCGTGTTACGAACTCATCGCCCTGTTCATCAACCACAAATGTAAGAGGGGCGATGTTTACAGGTATTGTTACCCCTGTATAATCGGGGGTTATTTTCGGAAGTGTTCCTGTTTCTATATATTTTTCGGGGACCGATGGCGTGCAGGCGCATATCAGAGCCGACAAGAGTATCCCCACCAATTGTTTTTTCATAATACAACAGTTACAATTATCAATTAGTCTTTATTTCACGCACAAAGAAGTAGAAGTACCAATAGGTGTCGCCGAACTCCTCCACAAAATAGGGAGCCATCTCCTTCTCGCTCATCCCCTTGTAATCCTGTGTCTTTTTAAGGAAGGCATCGAAACGTTTCTGTATCAACGGGTCGATGGGAATATTGGTTGTGACATCCTTGCTGAGATTGGTAAAGAGGATAATAGCCTCCTGGAAATGGTGTGGCACACGGGTTAGCTTTCCCTTGTTCACATAACGTGTCATTGCATCCCAAAAAAGTTTTACATCCTTGCGGGTAAGAGCAAAGATAACGGCTGCCTCGGACTGCAAGCGCGAATCGCTTGGCGAGTACGTATATGAGAGGCTTTTGGAAAGGTATACCTCCACGTAAGAGTCATCGAGTTCCAATGCATCGTCATAATTATACATAAGGAGGGGCATAGCAAACTCCTTTTGCTTTGAAATGAGTGACGGATTTTCAACAAGAGCCTCCATCTGTTCGGCCCAAGAGCGATAGAAAAGCGTGTGTTTAAGAATGTTTATATAACGCATAGCCAGCTTGTGCTGCCCCGACAGGAGAGTACACCTGACTGCGTGTTTCAGATATTCCAGACGCCACCCGTACTCCACGGCATTCTCTATGCACCAACGGTAGCAGAAGTTGAACTTGCCATACTGGAAGTAGTTCATCATACCGCCTGTCTGCGTAAGGTGCACCACTCCGGGATGGTCGATTTCGGCACTGCCCTCGGGGTATTTAAAGGCATCCTCACCTGCACGGCCAAGTTTCAGCAATGCCATATTCTTGTTTAGCACTATCTGACGGGTGGGAACCGTGGCCCTCTTTGCACAGGCTGCTACGGCCTCCCAATCCTCGTTCCACATTGCGCGGTTCTGGCTGTTTTCTATATGAAAATTCTTGTCATTGTACCAATAAGAAAAGGTAAAGAGCGAAACACACATAAGCAGAACAGCCTGTACTATTGTAAAACGGGATGCCTTGTCGACCTCTCCGCTATTGCTTAACGAGCCACGCAACAAGGCGAGCAGCATATATGAGAGCAAAATCAATATTATAGGCACCCAATAGTCGAATATGCCGTTAGGATATATTGTGGTATTGCCCAAAACCCATTGGTGCACCGGTGTTCCGGCAAGATACATCTGGTCGAGTGCCATTGTCGAGTAAAAACCCTCGCGATAGAGAAACAACGGCAGTGCGCACATCAGAACAAGCACGGCCAACAGCATACCCGAAGCCGTAATTACATATCTGCGACCATAATTGTATTTTATTCTATCGACCACCGAGGCTACCGCAATAACCGCCGCACCGCCAAAAGCATACACGCCAAAAAGCATATATCCGGCAATTATCCACAGAACAATCACCGGAGCATACAGCCCTTTCAGTTTAAGGCACACCCACGCTACGAGAAGCGAGGCTATTGTGCCCAAAAGTGGCATAAAATAGAATCCCTGAATCTTTATATAGAAAATCCAGTACCCCATCTGGGTGGAAACCGCAAGCACCGCCGCAACCGGCAAGAGAGCCAGGAGCGACCAACGGGCGGGAATCTCAAAGACCTTTTTCGTGAGCAGATATTGCACGAAGAGCAACAGCACATATATTGTGGCTCCCAACAGCAGATAGTGAAGGAACTGAACAAAGAATGCACCTATATATGAAAGGAAGCCGGCAGGCAGAGTCATCGACTCATTGAAGAAATGGCTGTTGAAGAGAAAGAGTGACTGCTCGCTCGCCCTGTAAAGTGTATCTCCATCGTAAAAGACGAGCAAAGCCCACACCACGGCAAAGAATGCCCAGGAGATATATTCTGCATAGCGGGCAATGTCAAACGAAAATTTCACGCCGTTCCTTTTCTGTTCCTTTTTCTCTTTTTTATTCGTGTTTTTCATCGTAGTGACAATATTTATTCTTTTTCCGATATTCTCCTTGCACGCTGCATCATATAATGGTCGAGCACCACAAGTGCCGCCATAGCCTCGACCACCGGCACCGCACGAGGCACCACGCAAGGGTCGTGACGGCCACGGGCCTGCAACACGGTTTCGTCACCTGCCGAAGTTACCGTAGGCTGTTCCACCAGTATGGTTGCCACAGGCTTGAATGCGACACGGAAGTATATATCGTTCCCGTTCGATATGCCGCCCTGAATGCCGCCGCTGTTGTTGGTGCGTGTGGCAATCTTTCCGTTATTGTTGTAGAATATGTCGTTCTGTTGTGAACCACGACCATACGCGGCTTCAAAGCCATTGCCGTAATCGAACCCTTTCACTGCATTTATAGACAACATTGCCGAAGCCAAAGATGCCGACAACTTATTGTACAACGGCTCGCCAAGCCCCACAGGAACGCCCTTCACCACGCAGGTCACAACACCTCCCACGGTATCGCCATCGCGTTTTACCGACAGAATAAGTTGCTCCATTTCGGCAGCCTTCCCGCTGTCGGGGCAACGAACCACGTTACTCTCGGTAAGTGCAAGATTATAAGCCGTATAAGGCTTTTCAAGCACAATGTTACCCACTTGCGAAGTGTAGGCCTGCACGCTTATACCGCTCTGTTGCAGAGCCAGCTTGGCAAGCGCACCGGCACAGACACGCACCGCTGTTTCACGGGCCGATGAGCGGCCACCACCCCTATGGTCGCGCACACCGTACTTCATATCATAGACGTAGTCGGCGTGCGATGGGCGATAGGCTGTGCGCAGGTTCCCGTAATCGCCACTGCGGTTGTTTGTGTTATATATGACAAAGGCTATGGGGGTACCGGTCGAGCGGCCTTCGAACACACCCGAAAGGAAATGAACCTCGTCGGCTTCGTTACGCGATGTAGTCACGGCACTCTGCCCCGGACGACGGCGCTGCATTTCGGCACGCACAAACTCCTCGTCGATGACAATCCCCGAAGGATAGCCGTCGAGCACACCGCCTATGGCTTCGCCGTGCGACTCGCCAAAGGTTGTAAGGCGCAAAAGGGTTCCAAAACTATTCATACTCTTTTTTTGCTTATTGAAAATCAATGGCAACCGCCGCAACCGTCCTCGCAGCCATCGCCACAACTGCCGCCGTTGCAACCGCTGCAACCGCCGCAACCGCGCTGCGATGCACGCAGAGCGTCATAGAACTTCTTCATTTCGGCTTCCGATGCAGGACGTGAATCCACGACATTGCCAATGAATTGCAGGTCACAACCGGCAAGCGGATGATTGAAATCCATTACCACTTTAAAGGGGGTAACCTCCTTGACGGTACCCAGAATGGGCGAGCCGTCGGCACGCATCATCTCAACCACATTGCCGGCATAGATATGAGCCGAGTCGAACTTGCCGTCGATGGTGAAAACTTCGCGGTCGAAGTCCTGAACGTGGTCGGGGTCGTAATCGCCATAAGCATCGGCCGAAGGTATTGTAAAATCGAATGAATCGCCTTTTTTCAAGTCTTTTAGGTTCTCTTCGAAAGCATCGAGGGTGTATCCCACACCCGACAAAAACTCAAAAGGCTGCTCACGGGTTGTCTTTTCAACCTCTTCACTCTCACCGTTACGGTGCGATATAAGTGTGTATGCCACACGAATCTTCTTGTTTGCTGTCTGTTCCATATCTTTTATTTTTTGTATTGTGTCAATAATTCGGGAGTAAAGTTCTTTATGTATGCAGTGTGCGCCGCCACTTCGGCCTCGGCCATTGCCACGAAACGGGCAAGAGAGGGGGCAAAGAGTTCCTCGTTGGCAGCAGCATCGAGCAACAGCAATGCCGACATTATCGGGTAGGCAGCTGTTTCGTATATGCGGCGCGAGAGGAAGTCGAGTGTTTCCTGGCACCCGAAAGCCTGCGCTGCGGCAAGAGCTTCATTGTACAGCCCTGCCATAGCGGCTATGCGCTCTTTTAATGGTTGCAACGAGGCAGGAACATCGGCCGAGAGGTACTCTTGCAATAGTTGTGTATAGAAACCACCTGTGGCATAACGTATTGCAGCAACCACCTGCAACTGTGTGGTACCCTCGTATATCGATGTTATGCGGGCATCGCGATAAAGGCGTTCACAGGTGTAGTCGCTCATATAGCCCGAACCGCCGTGTACCTGCACAGCATCGTAGGCATTCTTGTTGGCTATTTCGCTTGCCATACCCTTTACGATGGGGGTAAGGGCATCGGCTTTCTTTGAGAATTGTTTCGATTCCTGACGCTCTTCGGGAGTGAGGGTGCGTTCACGGGCAAGGTCGGCAAACTGGTAGTTCATATCGACATTGCGGGCTGTTTCATAGAGAAGGCTGCGGGCGGCATCGAGGCGTGCCTGCATTGCACCCAACATTTCGTAAACAGGCGCAATGGTTATGATGTTCTTGCCGAACTGCTTGCGCTCACGAGCATAGGAGAGTGCCTCTTCGTAGGCTGCCTGCGCAATGGCCACACTCTGCGTGGCAATGCCCAGACGGGCACCGTTCATCAGCGACATCACATATTTTATGAGTCCCATCTTGCGGCTGCCGCAAAGTTCGGCCGGTGCGTGGTCGAATACAATTTCACAGGTGGGAGAGCCGTGGATACCCATCTTCTCCTCTATGCGGCGGGTTCTTATTCTTCCACAACTCTTTTCACAGATGAAGAGAGAGAGGCCACGGCCATCGACACTGCCCTCCTCGCTACGGGCAAGCACCAGATGCACATCGCTGTCGCCGTTGGTAATGAAGCGTTTGACACCGTCGAGATACCAGCGGCCATCCTCCTCGCAGAAGGTAGCTTTGAGCGACACGCTTTGCAGGTCGCTGCCGGCATCGGGTTCGGTCAGGTCCATCGACATGGTTTCGCCGGCACATATACGCGGCAGGATGCGCTCGCACTGCTCGACCGAACCGAAGTTGTATATCGTTTCGGCACAATCCTGCAACCCCCAAAGGTTACCGAAGGCTGCATCGGCACGGCACACTACATCCTGCATCATTGTGAACACGGTCACGGGGAAGTTCAAACCGCCATAGCGGCGTGGAAGCGAAACTCCCATAAGCCCGGCCTGGCGGAAGAGTGTCATATTCTCTTCGGTGGCAGGAGCATACTTCACGCGACCGTCGAGCAGCGACGGGCCCTCCTTTTCGACACGCGCCGCATTGGGGGCAACCACTTCGGCACAAAGTTCACCCACGAGTGCCAGCACCTCTTCGTACCCCTTGCGTGCTTCGGCAAAGCACGACGGGGCATAGTTGTACTCCCCACAGGCTGCATAGCCACCCTCCTTCATAGCAACTATGCGCTGCATTAGAGGGTGGTCAAGATAGTGTTGCAGTGCCTTATTGTCGTTATAATAGTTCATTTTTCTGTTGGTAATATGTTATTATACGGGGAATTACCTCTTCGGCCTTGCCTGTCACCACATAATCGGCAATAGCGTTTATGGGCGCATTGGGGTCGCTGTTTATTGAGATAATTATTCCACTCTCCTGCATTCCTGCAATATGCTGTACCTGCCCCGATATTCCACAGGCGAAATAGACTTTGGGACGCACCGTGAGGCCTGTCTGCCCTATCTGGCGGTCGCGGGTGGCGTAACCGGCATCAACCGCTGCGCGGGTAGCACCAACCTCGCCGTGCAGCAAACGGGCAAGCGAGAAGAGCATCTCAAAATTCTCTTTGCTGCCAATGCCATAACCGCCGGCAACCACTATCGGGGCGTGTTTCAGATTGTTATCGGGCGCCTGTACGTGGCGTTCTATTACTGAAACAACAAAATCGCAATCACTCACATAGTCGGCAACATTGTGCTCCACCACATTGCCGGTAAAGCCCTCCTCGCGAACCTTGCATAGCGGCATTACTCCCTCGCGCACCGTTGCCATCTGTGGGCGGTGATAGGGGTTAACTATGGTTGCCACAATATTACCGCCGAATGCAGGGCGCACCTGATAAAGCAGATTCTTTACGGTTGCGCCACGCTTCTTGTCCTCATAGTCACCTATTTCGAGCGAGGTGCAGTCGGCTGTAAGGCCGCAGTGTAACTCGGCAGTTATGCGTGGTGCAAGGTCACGGCCCGTTACCGTGGCACCCAGCAGGAATATCTGATAATCGTTCTCTTTGACGAGCTTGCACAATGCCGCGGTATGCGGTTGTGTCGTGTAGGGCGACAGGCGGACATCGTCGAACAGGTGCAATGTATCCACGCCATAGGGGAATACCTGCGCAGCCACACCTTGCAGCCCCGAACCCAGGGCCACTGCTTCGAGCTGCACGCCCAGTTTATCGGCAAGGCGACGGCCCTCGCTCAAAAGTTCGAGGCTCACACCCGCCACCTGCGTATCGTTCAACTCACAATATACCAATATATTATTCATTTCACTACCCTATTATATGGTTGGACAACAGTTCGGCAACGAGCGACTTTACCTGCTCGCTGTCGGCAGTGTAACGCTTGCTCTCCTTTGCCTTGAACACAATGTTGGCAACGGCCTTCACTTTGGTGGGAGAACCCGAAAGACCGCAACGCGATGCATCGCCGTCAATGTCGGCAAGCGCCCACTCCTTTATGGTGAGGGCCTCGTCGGCAAGTGCCCGGGCTTTATACTCATACCCTTCGGCAGCCTGTTCGGCAGCTGTTGCAGCACGGTGAAAACGCAACATACGATAGGCGTTTCTTGGGCGACAGGGAGCCGCCGAGCCTTCAACGGTAACAAGCAACGGCAGTGGTGCCTTTACAAGTTCGGTACCATTCTCTATCGAGCGTACTGCAACTATCCCGGACTGCCCCATTTCCACTATTTCACGCACACAGGTAACCTGCGGAAGTTCCAGCATTGAGGCTACCTGCGGGCCCACTTGTGCAGTGTCGCCATCAATTGCCTGACGGCCGCAAAGGATTATATCGTAATTGCCTATTTTGCGTATCGCGGTTGAGAGCGCATAGGAGGTAGCCAACGTGTCGGCACCTGCAAATGCAGCATCGGAGAGGAGAATCACATCGTCGGCTCCGCGATAAAGGGCTTCGCGCAAGAGTTCTGTTGCGCGTTTTGGGCCCATAGTAAGCACGGTGACCTTGCTGCCGGCATTCCTCTCTTTGATGCGCAAAGCCTGTTCCAGGGCGCAAAGGTCGTCGGGGTTGAACACCGCCGGCAGAGCCGAACGGTTTATCGTTCCGTCGGCATTCATGGCCTGCGAACCCACGTTGCGCGTGTCGGGCACCTGCTTTGCCAATACTATAATATTGAAACCCATACTTTTCCGTTTTTTTGATTTTACTCCATAGCAGATTCACGCCCTGCCACAAAGCATGCAATTCTTCATAATCAATTTACAAAGATAAAACTTGTTCGGCAAATGACAATAACAAAGTGGCAAAATTAAACATTTACACATTATAAATATAAAAAGGGCAGAATTTTCAATTGAAAAATTCATTTCTTTAATTCAAATTTCTATCTTCGCAAAATAACCTCGCAACAACAGATTTTTATGAAAAAAACAGCCTATGCAGCACTCGTCGCAGCTATGTTTCTCGCCCTTTCATGCGGGAAAAGCCCTGCAAGCGACAACACGCAATTCGTAAAGACCGAGGGTACGAAGTTCATAAAAAATGGCAAGCCCTATAATTTCATAGGCACCAATATGTGGTATGCCACCATAATAGCATCGGAGGGAAGCGGCGGCAACAGAGAACGTTTCCTTGCCGAGCTTGACAACCTTAAAACCCTGGGCATAACCAATTTAAGGGTACTAACAGGGCCCGATGGCGGCAGCGCTCTTGCGAACCCGGCAAAGCCCTGCCTGCAACCATCGCCCGGAGTGTTGAACGACACCATTCTCAAAGGGCTCGACTACACCCTTGCCGAGCTTGAAAAGCGCGATATACAGGCTGTAATATACCTCAACAACGCCTGGGATTGGAGCGGCGGATACGGTTTCTATCTCAAAGAGTGCGGTTATGGCGACTCTCCCAATACAAATATCGAAGGCGGCTACGACAGATATGTGGACTATTCGGCCCACTTTTCGCGCTGCAAGGAGGCGCAAGAACTCTATTACAGCTACATAAAACAGATTGTCACTCGCAAGAACAGCATCACAGGCCGTTTTTACAAGGATGAGCCGGCAATAATGTCGTGGCAGCTTTGCAACGAGCCACGCCCCTTCGCAAAAGAGAACAAGGAGCAGTTTGCCGAATGGTTATCAAAGGCGGCTGCAATAATAAAGGCAGCCGACCCCAACCACCTTGTTTCGACCGGCAGCGAGGGATATATTGGTTGCGAGGCCGACAGGGAGCTATGTGAGCGCATACACAGCGACAAGAACATCGACTACATTACAATACATATATGGCCGGTGAACTGGGGATGGGCACCGCGCAGCAACCCCGACAGCGGCATAGAGAATGCCTGTTCAAAGAGCAAGGCATATATTGACGAGCATATAGCCCTTGCCGAAAGACTTGGCAAACCGCTGGTTATCGAGGAGTTCGGCTATCCCCGTGAGGGCAACAAGGCCGGACACGGCATATCCACCGACAGCCGCGACATCTTCTACCGCTTTGTATTCAACGAGGTGGCAAACAGCATAGAAAACGGAGGCCCCGTTGCCGGGTGCAACTTCTGGGGTTGGGGAGGCAATGGCAAAGTGCGCGAAGCTGTGTGGCAGGAGGGCGACGATTACCTGTGCGACCCGCCACACGAACCGCAAGGGTGGTACTCGGTCTTTGCCGATGACACAACCACAATAAATGCCATACAGGAATTCAATCTACGGATTTCCAAAACAATAAAATAAACTACAATATGTACACAAAAGACAACCGCATAGTGGTAACACTCGATGCCGGCGGCACCAATTTCGTTTTTGGCGCAATGCAGGCCGGCGAGTTCATAACCGAACCCTTGACGCTCCCATCGCAAGCCCACGACCTCGATTTGTGTTTGCGTAATATGGTCAACGGGTTCCGGCATATTATCGACAGGCTCCAAGAGAAGCCTGTGGCCATAAGTTTTGCCTTCCCCGGCCCGGCCGACTACCCCAACGGAATTATCGGCGGTTACCTTCCCAATTTTCCCTCGTTCCGCGAAGGAGTGGCTCTGAAAGCCTTTCTCGAAGGAGAGTTCGGCATACCTGTGTACATTAACAACGACGGTGACCTTTTTGCCTATGGCGAGGCACTTTGCGGAACACTGCCCGAAGTGAACCGCCGCCTTCAAGAGGCCGGCTCCACCAAGCGGTACAGGAACCTTATCGGGTACACACTGGGCACCGGATTCGGAATTGGAGTGGTCATAGACAACCGGCTGAACCGCGGCGACAACTCCTGTGTGGAAACATTCTGCCTGCCCCACAAAGGGATGCCGCATATAATAGTGGAAGAGGGAGTTACCATACGCGCAGTGCAACGCATATACGGTGAAAAGAGCAACAACCCCGGGCACGGCCTCACTCCAAAGGAGATTTGCGAAATTGCCGACGGCACACGCGAGGGCGACCAAGAGGCTGCAAGAGCGGCATTTGCATCGGTGGGCACCACAGCCGGTGCCGCCATTGCCACAGCCGTAACCTTAATAGACGGGCTGGTAGTCATAGGCGGCGGAATTTCGGCCGCTTCGCGTTGGATTATGCCGGCTCTTTTCAAGGAGATGCGCTCACAGATAGGCACCATCGGCGGCGACAGGCTGAACCTTGTGCAAATGCACATATATGACCTGGAAAACCCCGATGAATTCGAGCTTTTTGCAAAGGGAGAGAAAAAGAAAATAAAGGTTTACGGGCAGGAGAGATATGTCGATTATGACTTTCACAAACGGGTGGGCGTTGCCATCTCCAAGATGGGCGCAAGCAAAGCCGTATCGGTGGGAGCATACGCATTTGCCCTTAACGAACTCGACAAGCAACAGGCGCAATGAGAAGAACAGTTCTTTTCTCCATTTTGTGGTGCATTGCGGCAATTGGCAGCCTTGCACAGGAGCCGGCCGCGCTTGTAAACCCGTTCATAGGTACAAGCGACTACTGCGCCACGCACCCCGGAGCAGTGACACCCAACGGGATGATGTCGGTAACCCCATTCAACGTAATGGGTTCCGACCTCAACCTTTACGACAAGGACAGCCGTTGGCTATCAACACCCTACGAGCACAACAACCGATACTTTACGGGATATGCCCACGTTGCATTGAGCGGTGTGGGATGCCCCGAAGCCTCATCGCTGCTTGTTATGCCCACTTGCGGTGAATTGAATGTTGACCCTGCGACTTATGGGTCGGAGTACATGAGCGAGATTGCCTCACCGGGCTACTATTCGAACTACCTCACGAAATATGGCATAAAGACCGAAGTCACTGCCACCACACGCACCTCGTGCGAACGATACACATTCCCCGGCGGCAAAGGGCACATAATTGTAAACCTGGGCGATGGACTCACCAACGAGTGCGGCGCAATGGTGCGCAAGGTGAGCGACACCGAGATTGAGGGATTCAAACTGCTTGGAACATTCTGCTACAACACACAGGCAGTATTCCCGCTCTATTTCGTTATGCGTGTGTCGCGCAAGGGAACGGATTGTGGTCCCTGGAAGTTCCAGCCGCCGATGAAGGGAATAGAGGCCCAATGGTCGCCCGACGACGGCACATACAAACTCTACAAAGGTTATCACAGGGAGATTGCAGGTGACAACATCGGTTACCGGTTCAGCTACAACGACTTGAAAGAGGGCGAAGAGATTATTGTACAGACTGCCGTTTCGTTTGTTTCAATGGAAAATGCACGTCGTAACCTCGATTGCGAACAGAAGGATTGTGATTTCGACAAAATTCGCGCTATGGCATTCGAAAAGTGGAACAACGACCTGGGGCGCATACGCGTAGAAGGGGGCAGCAAGGAGCAGCAGACCATATTCTACACCGCGCTCTATCACTCTCTGATACACCCTTGCATAATAAGCGATGTAAACGGGGAATATCCTTTAATGGAGAGTGGCGGAACAGGCCGAAGCGACCACGCACGCTATACAGTCTTTTCACTGTGGGATACCTACCGCAACCTGCACCAACTGCTCACGCTTGTCTACCCCGAACGGCAGACCGATATGCTACGCTCTATGGTGGGGATGTACAACGAATGGGGGTGGTTGCCCCGATGGGAACTGTTCGGCCGCGAGACATTTACTATGGCCGGCGACCCTGCCGCCATTGCAATCACCGACAGCTGGATAAAAGGGCTTCGGGATTTCGATATTGGAAAGGCTTATGAGGGTATGCTGAAATCGGCAACCACAGAGGGCGCGAAGAACCCTATGCGCCCCGACATCGACCCCTACATAAAGAGCGGTTACATACCCTTATGGCACTACTCCAACGACCTTTCGGGCGACAATTCCGTGTCGCACACTTTGGAATATTGCGCTGCCGACTATGCAATTGCACTGCTTGCCGACTCGCTTGGCGACAAGGGGCGTGCAAAGGAGTTCCTGAAACGCTCACGCAACTACCGCCGCTATTTCTGCAAGGAGTACGGCACGCTGCGCCCGCTCACCGGGGAGGGGAAATTCTTCGAAGATTTCGACCCAGCCACAGGCAAGCATTTCGAGAACATACCGGGGTTCCACGAAGGCTCGGCCTGGAACTATACATTTGCCGCATCGCACGACATAAAGGGGCTCACAAGGCTTATGGGCGGCAAAAGGAAATTTGTTGAGAGCCTGCAAAAGGTGTTCGACGAGGGGCATTACGACCCAACAAACGAACCCGACATCGCATACGCCTACCTGTTCAGCCGTTTTAAGGGAGAGGAGTGGCGCACACAACGCGAAGTGACAAATATATTGAAGAAATATTACAGTAACACCAGCGGCGGACTGCCGGGAAACGACGACACGGGAACAATGTCGGCGTGGGCGGTATTCTCTATGATGGGATTCTACCCCGACTGCCCGGGCGAACCATTCTACACACTCACGACACCCGTATTCGACAAGGTGGAAATTGCGCTCCCCAACGGGAAAATAGAGATTGGGTGTCACAGGCCATCGCCCGAAAGCATATACATAAAGGAGGTTACCATCGGCGGCAAAAGGATAGATAGCTACCGCATCGGCCATAAGGAGCTGACAAGCGGCAAAAAAATTGTCTTTACACTCAAAGAGAGAAACGATGAATAGACTTTGCAATATACTTGCGCTATGCAGCATTATACTTGCAGCCTGCACGCCTGAGAGGCTTGCCGACAAGGTGGACCCGCTCATTGGCAGTGGCGGGCACGGACACGTCTTTGTGGGAGCAAGTGTACCGTTCGGTATGGTGCAGCTGGGCCCGACGAGCATCAGCCAGGAGTGGGATTGGTGCTCGGGTTACCACAGGAGCGAGAAATCGGTGATAGGTTTCTCGCACACCCATTTAAGCGGCACCGGAATAGGCGACCTTTTCGACATAACCATTATGCCCGTGACCGGCGAACCGGCTTACGCGCGCGGTACTCTCGATGCACCCGACAGCGGCCTGTGGTCGCCTGCCGACCGCTCAAAGGAGATTGCCGAACCCGGATATTATGCCGTGCCGCTCACGCGATACGGCATAATGGCCGAGCTTACCGCAACGCCACGCACCGGTATGCACCGCTACACTTTCCCCGCCACTAACGAGGCTGCCATTGTCATTGACCTTGAAAACGGCGGGTGCTGGGACCGCACGACCGAAGCATTCGTCGGGCCCGAAGGAAACGCCTGTGTGAGCGGATACCGCTATTCCAGAGGCTGGGCAAGGGAACAGCGTGTCTATTTTGTCGCACAGTTCAGCAAGCCTTTCGACAAATTCGAACTGAAAGGAAGGGAAAATATGTATGCAAGACTCTCCTTTTCGACCGGAGAGGGAGAGCGCATCCTGGTAAAGGTGGGAATATCGCCCGTGAGCATCGAAGGGGCAAGGCTCGCTCTGCAAGAGGAGCTGCCGCACTGGGATTTCGACTCCACCCGCAAGGCTGCCGCCAATGCGTGGGAGGATGCGCTGTCGCGTATAAGAATAACCACCGACGACAAAAAGTGCGAACGCATCTTCTACACTGCAATGTACCACGCAATGATGGCTCCCGTTCTGTTCAGCGACACCGACGGGAACTACCGTGGTGCCGACGGGAACATTCACAACAGCCCGCAACCGCGATACACAAACTTCTCGCTATGGGACACCTACCGTGCCAAACAACCGCTGATGACACTTATTGAACCACAGAAAGCCGGTGACTTTGTCGCAAGTATGGTAGATATTTGCGACAAACAGGGCGACTTGCCGGTGTGGCACCTGTGGGGCAACGAAACCAACTGTATGGTGGGCGACCCTGCGATACCCGTGGTGGCCGATGCCATTGTGAAGGAGATTGGCGGCTTCGACCGTGAGAAGGCCTTTGAGGCAATAGAAAAGACCGCGGAACAAGATGAACGCGGAAAGGGATTGCGCAAGAAGTATGGCTACATCCCCTGCAATATGTTCAACGAGGCCGTGGCATACGAACTCGAATATGCTCTTGCCGATGGTGCGGCTGCAAAAGCCGCTGCCGCTTTGGGCAAAAAAAGCGAAGAGGAGCTGTTCACGGAGAGGAGCCACAGTTACCGCCGCCTTTTCGACAAGGAGAGAGGGTTCATCAGAGGAGTTGACAGCCTGGGAGAGTTCCGTGAGCCTTTCAACCCCTACTACTCGGCTCACCGTGCCGATGACTACTGCGAGGGAAACGCCTGGCAATACACCTGGCTGGTACCGCACGACATTGAGGGCTACACCGCCTGTTTTGGCGGGCGCAATGCTCTTATGGCACGCCTCGACTCGCTGTTCCTTGCCCCGTCGACTATCGAAGGCGACCCCTCGCCCGACATTTCGGGGATGATAGGGCAATTTGCCCACGGCAACGAACCATCGCACCACATACTATACCTATACACTATGCTTGGCAAACCCAACAGGACCGCCGAGCTTGTGCGCAGGGTAATGGAGGAACTGTACAATGACACGCCCGACGGGCTTTCGGGCAACGAGGATATGGGACAGATGTCGGCCTGGTACATAATGTCGGCTTTGGGATTTTACCAGGTGGAACCAGCCGGAGCGCGTTACTGGTTCGGCTCACCCATTATAGATAAGGCCGAAATAAGCGTTGAGGGCGGCACGTTCACCATAAAGACAATAAACAACAGCAAGCAGAATATCTATATAAAGAGAATACTGCTCAATGGGAAGGAGTATACCCTGCCCTACATTCTGCACAGCGATATCGTAAAGGGCGGCACACTCACAATAGAGATGAGCGACAGGCCGGCCCTGTGGTACGACTTGTAGCACCACCCCACCTTTTTTAACCCGCGTACAAAAACCATAGGCCTCGCAAAGGTGTTTATAATCTGCTTAAACAGATTTAAAATACTATGACGAGGTCTATTTTTCTTTTTTTCATTCTATCGCTCGCCGCACTCACAGCCAAAGGACAGGATGGCGACAAATACCTCACCTATCCACTGCCCGACAACTGGGATACAAACAGCCATTCGCAGCAGACAATGCCCGACAACGACCGCTGGTGGAAGAATTTCGGCGATGCGCAGCTCGACTCCCTGATTGAGGTTGCCACCCGACAGAACTTTTCGGCTCTTGCCGCCATTGAGAATATCAAGAGGGCAAAGGCTGTGTGGCGACAGGCGCAAGGTGCCCTGCTGCCGCAAGTGGGGCTCTCGGCAGGGTGGCAAAGGGCAAGGAGCAGTGGCAACACCGCATTGAGCGAGTACAGGGAGAGCACCGAAGGGTATTACAGTGCAGCAGTGAATGTCAACTGGCAGATTGATGTGTTCGGCGGCATATATATGCGTTCCAAGACACAGAAGAGGCTGTTCCAGGCAACCGAAGAGGAGTATTGCGCCGTGATGGTGGCTCTGTGTGCAAACGTCGCTTCCACCTATTTTTCCCTGAAACAAGGGATGGCACAACTGGAAGTACTGCGCAACAATGTGGCATCGCAAGAGGAGATTATAAAGATTGTCACATCGCGCTACAACAGCGGCCTTGCATCGAAACTCGACGTTGCCCAATCGAAAAGCGTATACTATAACACCCTTGCACAGATTCCGGCAATGGAAGCAAGCATCGACGGCTACCGCAACAGCCTTGCCGTGCTGCTCGGCTGCACACCGGCCGACCTCAACGGTTGGCCGACGCAGGCCGACGGATTACCCTCCTATGTGGAGCCCGTGGAGATGGGTGTACCGGCCACACTGCTACGCCGTCGCCCCGACATTCGCAAGGCCGAGAGGGAGATTGAGGCATACGCAGCCGCACTCGGCGCGACCAAGCGCGATTGGTTGCCCGAATTCTACCTTACAGGCTCGGTGGGCTATGAGGCCGACAAGTTGAAGGAGCTGCCTCACGCACGCAGCCTCACCTGGCAGATAGCCCCTGCTATGCAGTGGAAACTGTTCACCGGCGGCGAGAGGATAAATGCCACACGCGAGGCACGCGCCACGCTCGAACAGAGCATACTGTCGTTCAACAACAGCGTACTCACGGCAATGCAGGAGGTGGAGAGTGCCATAAGCGGTTACACAGGTTCCGTGGCACAGACAGTCGCCACGAAGGAGGCTGTGAACCAATGCCGCGAAACGCTTGAACTCTCGCTTGAACTCTACAAACAGGGACTCACCCAATTCCAGAACGTACTCGATGCACAGCGCACCCTGCTCAGCTACCAGGATTACCTGGTGCAGGCACAAGGCTCCTCGCTGAAATCCCTTGTGCAGCTGTACGAAGCACTCGGCGGCGGATGGTAATTAACCAATAAACAATCATATACAAATATGAAAAAGATTATTACAACAGCAATAGCAACGGTGGCAATGATTGCCGCCGGCTGCCACAAGAAGGCAGAAGAGAGCAACGCAGGCACTCCCTTGCCGGTGGAGGTTGCCACACCCATAACACGGGAGGTAACACTCACGCGCGAATATCCCGGTTACCTTGAAGCCGATGCCACAATATCCATTGTGGGGCGTGCAAGCGGCACGCTTCTCAAACAGAACTACACGCCGGGCAGCCGGGTAAAGAAGGGAACCACCCTTTTCGTTATTGAACCCACGCTGTACGAAAATGCAGTTACACAGGCCCAAGCGGAACTAAACACCGCAGAGGCTGAACTCGAATATGCACAAAGCAATTACGAAAGAATGCAGCAGGCAATGGAGAGCGACGCTGTGAGCCAGATAGAGGTTTTGCAGGCAAAGAGCAATGTGAAAAGTTACGAAGCCAAAGTAAACAACGCAAAAGCCGCATTGAGCACCGCGCGCACCAACCTCGGCTATTGCTATGTAAAGGCACCGATGGATGGTGTTGTGGGCATTGAGAACCACTCCGTGGGCACCTATATTCCGGGAGCTGCAAGCCCTGTGGAACTGTGCAAGATGTACAAGGACAACAAGATGTATGCCAATTTTGACATTGCCGACAACCAGTGGCTGGTGAAACAGCGACGCAACAACGAGGTGGGCAAGGAGGAGTATATAACCTTCACACTGGGCAATGACCGTTATTTCAGTTGGAAGGCAAAAATGGATTACCTCTCGCCCGACATAAATTTGAGCACCGGAACACTGCGCGTGAGGGCCGAACTTGACAACAGTAACCTGTTCCTCAAACCGGGCAGCTACATAAGCGTTGTTCTGCCTTACGAAAAGATTGAGAACGGAATACTCGTAAAGGATGCCTCCATAGGTACCGACCAGCTTGGGAAATTCCTCTATGTAGTGAGCGACAGCAACATTGTGCAATACCGCAGCATTGAAACGGGCAACCTTGTCGATGACACATTGCGGCTTGTCACCGGAGGCTTGAAGCCCGGCGAACGCTATGTTACGAAAGCACTGCTTAAAGTGCGCAACGGAATGCCCGTGACACCCGTGCAGGAGGGAACTGCCGGCAACAGATAAAAACGAACAAACAGAATGTATAGGTTATGAACTTCTCAAAATTCTTTATAGAACGGCCGATATTCGCCACCGTGCTGTCGCTGTTGCTACTGGTGGCAGGCGGTGCAGCACTCTTTGTTCTGCCCATCGACCAATACCCGTCGATAACTCCACCCACCGTACAGGTAAATGCAGTCTACCCCGGTGCCAATGCCGAAACCATTGCCCAAACGGTGGGAATACCCATTGAGCAACAGGTTAACGGAGTGGACAATATGATATATATGAGTTCCACATCATCGTCATCGGGCACATACAGGCTCACAGTGACATTCGAGGTGGGAACCGATATAGACATGGCGACCGTGCTTGTACAGAACAGGGTGAACATTGCCCTCAATTCCCTGCCGGCCGAGGTTACGCAACAGGGTGTTACGGTACAGAAACAGTCGTCAAATGTGGTACTTTTCATCACTCTCACTGGCGACAGCACATATAACCAGCTCTACCTGTCGAACTATGCCGAATTGCAGCTTGTCGACCAACTCACACGCACGCCCGGTGTGGGTTCGGTGAACATAATGGGAGCCGGCAACTACTCTATGCGCGTGTGGCTCAACCCGGAAGCTATGCGCATAAGAGGCATTTCCCCGGCAGAGGTCTACCAGGCAATTTCGAAACAGAACCTTGCCATTTCGGCGGGATATGTGGGGCAGACACTAGGTGCCGGTGCCGACAATGCCTTCCAGTACACGCTTAACGTGCAGGGGCGTTTAAAGGATGCCGAAGAGTTTGCCAACATTGTCATACGCAACAACGGGGTGGAGATGCTGCGCCTGCGCGACATTGCCGACATTGAGATTGGCAGCGAGACTTACGCCTCGTCGTCGCGCCTGCGAGGAAAGCCCACAGCGGCACTTGCGGTGTACCAGTTGCCGGGGTCGAGTTCACTTGCCGTCTCCAAAGCCGTGAGGGAGAAGATGGAGGAACTTGGTGAGAGTTTCCCGCCACAGGTGGAGTACCAGATTGCGCTCGACACCACCGATGTAATGCGCAGCTCCATTCACGAGGTGCTCTACACATTCGTGGAGACCACTGTGCTTGTAATTCTGGTGATATTTCTCTTTCTGCAAAATTGGAGAGCTACACTCATACCCTGCCTCACCATTCCGGTGTCGCTCATAGGTACTCTTGCAGTTATGGAGTTGCTCGACTTTTCAATAAACACCTTGTCGTTGTTCGGGCTCATACTTGCCATTGCCATTGTGGTTGACGATGCCATTGTGGTGGTGGAGAATGTCACGCGCATACTCGACGACGAGAACCTGCCGCCACGTGAGGCCACGGAGAAGGCGATGGGCGAGATTGCAGGCCCCATTGTGGGTGTGGTACTTGTGATGATGGCGGTATTTATCCCCACCACAATGATTAGCGGAATTTCGGGACAGATGTACAAGCAGTTCGCGCTCACCATTGCCACAGCGACACTGTTGAGCGGTTTCAACTCATTGACACTTACCCCTGCGCTGTGCGCCCTGCTCCTTCACCCCACAAGAGAGAGGAAGGAGGGACGGTTCTTTGCGGCCTTCAACAAAGGATATGACAAGATGCAACGCCTCTACGACAAGAGCGTGGGATTTCTGTTGCGCCACGCGGGGCTTGCAGCAATAACCTTTGTCGCAATGTCGCTGCTGGCACTCCTTATGTTCAGCAAATGGCCCACGACATTCATTCCCGAAGAGGACGACGGCTATTTTATAATTGCGGTGCAACTGCCGCCCGCCGCATCACTTGCCCGTACCGAGGCCGTTACGGCAAAGGTAGAGAATATTGTGTCGGCCTACCCCGAAGTGAAGACCAATATAAGCATAAGCGGTTACAGCATACTGAACAACGGACAACAGAGCAATGCCGCCAGCGTGTTTGTGGTGCTTAAAGATTGGAGCGAGCGCAAGAAGGCCGAAGAGAAGGCGGCAGCCATTGTGGAGCGTTTCAACCGTCAGGCCTTCGTGGAAATTGAGGAGGCGCAATGCTTTGCCATAGTGCCGCCGGCCATTCCGGGCATAGGAAACGTGGGAGGCCTCCAATTGCAGCTCGAAGACCGCAAGGCACTGGGGCTCACCGAGATGCAGAAAGGAGTTGATGCCATTGTGGGCAACTATACAAAAACTCCGTCGGTCGAGAGCATGAACAGTTCCTACGAGGCCGATGTGCCTCAATATTTCCTTAACATCGACCGCGAGAAGGCTATCTCCATGGGGCTCGATATGGGTGCGGTCCTCTCTACCCTGAGCTACTATATGGGAGCGATATATGTCAATGACTTCGTGATGCTGGGCCGAATATGGCAAGTGAAAATGGCAGCAGGCGAGAAGAGCCAGAAGGTTATCGACAACGTGCTGGCGTTGAGCCTTGCCAACAACAAGGGCGAGATGGTACCGTTCAGCAGCTTCATAAAGGCCGAAGAGATTCTGGGAATAGACCAGCTTGGACGATACAATATGTACAACAGCGCTGCCATTACCTGCAACGTGGCACAGGGATACAGTTCGAGCGAGGCTATGAAGGATGTTGAACAGCTGTTGAAGGCAGAACTTGGCAATGAGTTCGGCTTCGAATGGACCGGAGTGGCCTACCAGGAGGAGACTGCCGGCAAGAGTACCACCATTATATTCATTCTTGCGATATTGGTGGCCTACCTTGTACTTGCAGCTCAGTACGAGAGCTGGGGCAGCCCCGTGGCAGCCATAACCGGCGTACCCATCGCGCTGCTCGGAGCCATTGTTGGGTGCTGGATATTCGACATACCGGTGAGCATATACACACAAGTGGGAATAATTCTGCTCATTGCATTGAGCGCAAAGAACGGTATTCTCATTGTGGAATTTGCAAGGGATTTCCGTGCGGCAGGCAACAGCATAAGGCAGAGTGCCGCCGAGGCAGGACACGTGCGATTGCGACCGATACTTATGACATCGTTTGCCTTTGTGCTGGGTGTTATGCCGTTGCTTTTTGCCGGCGGTGCAGGAGCAAACGCTCGGCTCTCACTGGGTGCAGCAGTGGTGTTCGGTATGTTGCTCAACACCATAATTGCCACTCTCTACATACCCAACTGGTACGAATGGGTGCAGATGTTGGAGGAGAAATTGCGAGGAAAAAGCCCCGGAAAGGAGAAGAACGGCAAAGTGTGAAAAGTGTTTGGAACTGCGTCAAAATGGAAATTTTGGCGCAGTTTTTATGTTTATAAGAACCTGGGGGAACAGGATTTAAATCATTAACAAACTTTAACGATGGAAAGGGTAATAAATAAGCCTTTTAATCTATATTTGCAATTATTACACATTCTCTTATCCATCAACCATTTGAATTTATTATTCAACAACTCTATATTATGAAGAAACATTTACTATCACTATTTGTGTTTCTGTTCAGCCTTGCAGCAAACAGCAGTACTTTCGAAGATTGGACATCGTCCAATACCGCAGACGGCAGTACATCGGAACAGAACTATGTACTTACGGTAGATAAAGGCATCACACTCTCATTCGACTGGTTTGTGAGCAGCGAAGAGGATTATGATTTCCTTGAAATTTATCTTGACAATTATCGTTTTTGGCAGGCAAGTGGCGAATATTCAGGCAGCTACACCATTGATTTTACCGCTGCCGGTACACGCAACCTGTTGGTACGATACATCAAAGACGACAGTTCGAGCGGCGGTAACGACAATTGCGGAATAAGCAATATAAGACTTACGAAGTCACTATCGCAGAATAGCGACGTTGATGGCGATGGCACAACCGACGTTGCCGACGTAACCTGCCTTGTGAGCATTATACTTGGTTCCGGTGAGGGCAGCGAAGGCGACATCGACGGCGATGGCGTAACCGACGTTGCCGATGTAACCACCCTTGTGGGCATTATACTTGGTACAAACGAAGGAGCAGGCACGCCTGTAATTCCCGACCCCTCTTATGTGGGCGAGGCTATTGACCTGGGCCTACCCAGCGGTATTAAGTGGGCAAATTGCAATGTGGGTGCAACCTCTCCCGAAGAGTGCGGCGCATACTACGCATGGGGAGAAACCGAGGAGAAGAACGAATACTCATGGAAGAGCTACAAGCACTTGAATTACAACGAAAATATGATGAGCAAGTATTGGAGCCACGATGATGGTTGGGGCATCATAGACAACAAGACCACGCTCGATGCCGAAGATGACGTTGCACAGGTCCACTGGGGCAATGGGTGGCGCGTGCCAAGCAGCGAGGAGCAAAAGGAACTATACGAGTATTGTACTTGGGATATTGCGACAATCAACGGCGTGGAGGGCTTTCGCATAACCGGCCCTAATGGCAACAGCATATTCCTGCCCGCCACTGGTTTCCGCATCAACACAGAGATATTCAACAAGGGCTCAATGAGTTATTTCTGGTCCAACACTGTAAATCCCGAAGATAACAATTGCGCATATGTGTGCGGTTTCAACTTTGCGTCAGGATATGGATACGCTTATGCCGACCCCCGCATTAACGGTTGGGTTGTGCGCCCTGTATTCGAAGGATTCAATCTAACGGTTTCAGCAGCAGGCGGAGGCAGTGTTTCCATAGAGAACGAAGAGGGAACAAGTGCTATTATTGGCAAAGGGCAGGAAATAACCATAACCGCTACCCCCGACAAAGGATATGAGTTCGATGGTTGGTACGACAAAGAGAACACGCTTGTGAGCGAGGAAGCATCATACACCTTTACCATGAGCGACAATATTGAGTTTACGGCAAAGTTCCAAATCCTAATCACACCGGGCGATGCTATCGACCTCGGGCTGCCCAGTGGCGTTAAATGGGGCAGCCGCAACATTGATGCCAACCTCCCCGAAGAGCCTGGCGGTTGCTACGCTTGGGGCGAGACCGTGGAAAAAGAAGATTATTCAAGGAATACATATAAATTTTACGACGAAAGCACCTACAGCTATTCAAAATATATTCTAACAGACCGTAATGATACGCCAATAGATGGAAAAGCCATCCTCGAAACCGAGGACGATGTTGCCCACGTTAAATTGGGTGGTGCGTGGCGTATGCCCACCGTGTATGAGATAGACGAATTGCTCAAAAACTGCACGTGGGAATGGATTACCCGTAACGGTGTTTACGGCTACGGCGTAACAGGCCCCAACGGCAACACCATTTTCCTGCCCGCAGCTGATGGACGTGACGGCACAGGGGGTGAGTATGGTTCTTGGTCGGGCCGCTACTGGTCATCCAATTTGTGTTACGGAACCGACAGCGATGCCTACGGCCTGGAATTCTCCGGTAGCGGTTCCGGCTACCAAGGATGGAGAAGTAAACAACGTTACATTGGGCGACATATACGCCCCGTGCTTGAAGAGGCACCCAAGGTACGCTACTCTGTGACAGTCTCCACAATGGGTGGCGGTGGCGTGGCGGTTAACGGCAGCAGCACCACAGTAACCATATTCGAGGGGAACAATGCCGCACTTACAGCCGCCCCATTTGAAGGATGGGAGTTTGCAGGCTGGTACACCGCCGATGGCGAGACACTCATAACCACCAACCCCTCATATACATTCGTACCGGACAACAACGTTTCGTTTATTGCAAAATTCAATCAGGTAACCACCTTTGGCGAGGTTGTCGACCTTGGCCTTGCCTGCAATGTCAAGTGGGCCAGCTACAACGTGGGTGCCAAAAACGCCTGGGAAGCCGGCGATTATTTTGCTTGGGGAGAAACTGTGGAGAAAGAGGTTTATTCCGACGATACATATAAATTCAGGGATATGTTCGGGCAATATACGAAATACTGCACCAACAGCAACGACGGCACTGTCGATGGAAAAACCACCCTCGACCCGGAAGATGATGTTGCTCATGCCCGATGGGGCGGAGAGTGGCGTATGCCGACACACACCGAAATTAGTGAATTATTCCACAAGTGCACTTGGGAATGGGAGATTCTTAACGGAGTTAACGGTTATCGTGTAACCGGCCCCAATGGCAACAGCATATTTCTGCCTGTTACGGGCTACTGCAACGGTTCTGAACTGGTCGGTCCAAATACTCACGGCCTTTACCTGTCTTCCTCAATGTCAGGAAACTACAACCACAGCACCAACCCTTTGGCTTTCACAGCCGACGAAAGGCATTGCGACTACTATTGGGGTCGTGAAATCGGCGGTGTTGTACGCCCCGTGTGCGGTGAGTATGTAGAGCCCCAAAGCTACATTGTGTCTGTCAACTCTTCCAACAGTGAACATGGCACTGCAACTATTGTCAATGATGATAATAATAGAGGTTGGTATGAGGAGCGCACCCGTGTTACCGTACTAGCGACACCACACACCGGGTATGAATTTGCCGGTTGGTACGATGACAATAACAAGAAAATCGTTAGCACCGATGCTTCGTACACATTCGTTGTGAGCGGTGAGACCGATTTGAGGGCACGCTTCCACCCTATAATAAGTACGGGTGAAGTCATTGACCTCGGACTGCCGAGCGGGCTCAAATGGGCCAGTTGCAACATCGGTTCTGCCGCACCCGAAGAAACGGGCACCGGCTATGCTTGGGGAGAAATTAAAGAAAAAGAGAGTTTCTCCTGGGGAAATTACAAATTCGCCAACGACCCTAATTTCCTGAGATATAGCAAATATGTTCTCGACGACGATTACGGCACGACAGATGGCAAAGTTACCCTCGAACTTATTGATGATATTGCGCGTGGCAAATTAGGCGGCACTTGGCGTTTGCCCACAAAGAGAGAAATGCAGGAACTTGTTGATAATTGCACTTGGGAATTTATAAAGCGTTACAATGCAAACGGCATTACCGTGGAGGGTTATCGTGTAACCGGCCCCAATGGTAACAGCATATTCCTACCCTTTACCCACACTATAATCAATCACATCCCTGTTACTACCAGACGCAGGGCAGGTCTTTATTGGACAAGTTCCTTGTCCGATACCCCTGATGCTTATAACCTTTACTGCATCGACAACGATGTTTCCGTTTCCACTTATAGACGTTACAACGGCTTGGCAGTCCGCCCGGTTTGCGAATAAGAGTTCCGGCTTTCATACATAATTGACAAGAGGATGGCTCATTAACTTACGGGCCATCCTCTTGTTATTTTAATCCTTAATCACTCACCGTATGGAGCCTCATTCTCGGCAACCATGCGATGGAAAGGAGCAGAATCGCCTATTGCATAGGCTTTTCTCTTTTTAGGCGTGGTGAGTGCAATGCGCATCTCCTCAATCTCATCGGCCTCGGTGGGCGTGAAATATTCCAGCAGTTCCTCGCGCGAATAGAAGAAAAGCGTTGCGGCATCACTCACAAGCAACTCGCCCAAAGTACCCTCACTACGAAGTTCCTTTACAAGTTCGCGGCACTCTTCGCCCGTGGCACAGCCGTCGATGAAGTTCTGTATCCTATCTTCTCTTTCCATAACTCAGCCGTTTACTGGTGTGAATTTGAGTTCGCAACGCGATGCGGGGGCACCATTCTCCTTTGTCACCTGGGCAAGATAATGATTGTCGCCAATTTGCTTTATGCCGTAGGAGAGTTCCTCGGTTGCCGCACCCTCCTGCATATAGCTTATTACAAAATGGGTGGGGATGTGGGTATTCATATAGGAGAGGGGGAATGAGTCGAGTATATGTTCGAGCGTGCGTATGCTGTTCATATGGCCGTTAATGTCGACATCGCTGTATTGCGGACGGCGGCGGAAGGTAACCTCCTCCACCGTCGTGCGTGATATTGACGGTATGCGACGCATAGGCAGCGGCTCGTCGGGCAGGATACATTCGAGCAGGCGTTGCCCTATATCGCCGTTCAGGTCGACCGATGTACGGCTCTTTAAATCCATAAGAGCGAAGGTGGCTATTGACGATGCAAGCAGGTTGCCCTCTTCGTCGACCACACGGAAACAGCGGTCGGTAAAGCCGTGATATATGTTGCGCACCCAGGTTTCGACATAATAGCGTTCGCAGCGCATGGGAACACGCTCCACCTGCACCGCCATACGGGCGAGTACCCAGCCAAGAGTGCTTGTTGCGCCAAAACCACGTGCTTCGCCGTGACGGCCGCCACACGCGAGCATCTGGCTGCATAGTGTCGAGAGGCGCACACGGCCGGCAGCATCGACAATGAACGTTTCGGCATAAAATGGGAAACGGTCTATTTTCAGACTACTTTTCATATTGCTTTTGTTTGATTGTTGATGCAAAATTAACCAATACCCTGCAATATCAGTTTGTCATTTTACCACTTTTTTATTCTATAAATACCCCACTTATGCCAATTCATCGAGTTCGAGCCAACGGAGTGTTTTCTCGTCAATGAGTTCAATCACCTGCTGTATGCGGCGCGACTTCTCCAAAAGCACATCGGTGGCAAGTGTTCCGCTGCTCATCTCCTGCTCAATGGCACTCTTTTCTGTTTCAAGTTCCATTATTTCGGCTTCGAGCGTTTCGTACTCCCTCTTCTCCTTGAAGGTGAGCTTGCGTTTCTCGTCGGAACGGAAATTCTGCTTCACGGGGCTATTCTTTGCGGCCTGCGCCGCTGCATTGCGGGCAGCTGCGGCACGCTCCTCGTCGCGCCACTCGCGGTAGTCGGTATAGTTGCCGGGAAAGTCCTTTATATTGCCCTCGCCATTGAAAACGAATATGTGGTCGACCACGCGGTCCATAAAGTAACGGTCGTGGCTCACCACTATCACGCACCCTTTGAAGTCACTCAAATACTCTTCGAGCACTTGCAGGGTTTCAATGTCGAGGTCGTTGGTGGGCTCGTCGAGTACAAGGAAATTGGGATTGCTCATAAGCACCGTGCAGAGGTAAAGACGGCGTTTCTCGCCACCGCTCAACTTGTAGACATAGCTGTACTGCTTTTCGGGCGAGAAGAGGAAGTGTTGCAGGAACTGCGATGCAGTGAGCATCTTGCCGCCAACGGGGATAACCTCGGCAATGTTCTTTACAACATCTATCACCTTCATCTGCTCGTTGAACGAGAGGCCGTCCTGGCTGTAATAGCCCCACTTCACGGTTTCACCCACCTCAATTGTGCCGCTGTCGGGCGCAACCCTGCCAAGCAGCATCTTTATGAAGGTCGACTTGCCGGTACCGTTGTTGCCCACAATACCGAGTTTTTCGTAACGTGCAAAGGTGTAGTAGAAATCATTTGTGATTACCTTGCCGGGAAAGGCTTTGGATATCGCTCGCATAACGAATATCTTGTTGCCTATGTACTGCGCTTTCACTTCGAGCGACACACGGGGGTCGTCACGCATTGTAGCGGCTTTCTCTTCGAGTTTGTAGAAAGCGTCGATGCGGTATTTCGCCTTGTGGGCACGCGCCTGGGGCTGACGGCGCATCCAGTCGAGCTCCTTGCGCAAGAGATTGCGGGCACGCGCCACCTCAACCGCCTGGGCCTGCAAACGCTCTTCGCGGCGTTGCAGGAAGTAACTGTAATTCCCGTTATAGCGATAGAGGATATTGTCGTCAATCTCAATTATGGTGTTGCACACATTGTCCAGGAAATAGCGGTCGTGAGTAACCATAAGCAGGCTGCAAGCCGTGCGCGAGAGGAACTCTTCGAGCCATTCCACCATCTCCATATCGAGGTGGTTGGTGGGTTCGTCGAGTATCATAAGTTCGGGTTGGTCTATGAGCACGGCTGCAAGTGCAATGCGTTTCTTCTGCCCGCCCGACAGTTCCTTCACAGGCTGGTCGAAACGCGATATTTTGAGCTTGCCCAAAACCTGTTTGGCACGGTTTTCGTACTCCCACGCTTCGAGGCGGTCCATCTCCTCCATAAGGTGTTGCAGGGATTTTTCGTCGCCGCTCTCCACGGCACGCTCGTAACGTGCTATTACGCCCGCCTTCTCGCTGTTGCGCTGCAAGCAGGCCTCAATTACGGTGAGTTCACCGTCGAAGTCGGGTTCCTGTTCCAAATACCCCACCCTTATGCCGCCACGCAGGGTTATACGCCCTTCGTCGCAAGGTTCTTCACCGGCAATAATCTTCAACAGGGTACTCTTGCCACGCCCGTTACGGGCAATGAGCCCCACCCTGTTGCGTTCCTCAACCGTGAACGATATGTTCTTGAAGAGTTCCAGGTCGCCGAACCTCTTCGATATTCCCTCTATTTGCAGGTCAATTGCCATATATATTCTTTATGATGTACGGAGTGCGAAGATACGAAAAAAGCGGAGCACTTGCCAATAAATGCACCGCTTTTAGAATTATGTACCCGGCAGATTACTCACCTGCGTCACGGGGAGCTTCACGACGGAAGCCTCTGCCCGACGGACGGCCGTTCTTAGCAACCTTTTCCATATATTCGAGATACTTCCCGTACTGCTCCGGAGTGAGGATTTTCTTCATCTGCTCGTCGCGCAGGGCACGGCGCTGCTTCATCACTTCGGCGCGGGCCTTGCGCTCCTCCTCGGTGGGTTTCATACGTTTCTCACCGGCACGGGCTGCGCGGGCCTTGATGCTGTCCTGCATTGCCATAGCATCGGAGTAGTTCATCAGCATAACCATATTATACTGCACACTGTCGAGTTCCAGCACTTTGTGAAGGTTGTTTGTCTGTGCAATGGCCATCATTTCGGGATTCATTTCGTGACGGCGGGCACTCGGCCTCCCGTCCCTGCGCTGCGAATAGCCCGCAACAGCCAACAGTACTGCCATAAGCAGCAAAATACTCTTTTTCATAATAGTTCGTTTGTTTTATATGTAATAAGACCGACGAAACGGGAAAAAGTAAAAACGGCTCTACGATTTTTTTACGATATTGCTGCGCACGACACCATCGACCATACGTATTGTGCGGTCGGTGATGGCAGCAAGCCCTTCGTCGTGGGTTACAATGAGGAATGTCTGCCCGTAGCGGTCGCGCAGTTCAAAGAAGAGTTTGTGCAGCTCCTCCTTGTTCTTGCTGTCGAGGCTGCCCGACGGTTCGTCGGCCAACACAACATCGGGGCGGTTTATGAGTGCGCGGGCAACAGCCACACGTTGGTTCTCGCCACCCGACATTTCGGAGGGTTTATGCGTGGCGCGCTCCTTCAAACCCATAACGGCAAGCAGCTCCATAGCCTCCTTTTCAACCTCCTTGCGGTTGCGGCCTGCTATGAGTGCCGGCATCATCACATTTTCCAATGCTGTGAATTCGGGCAACAGCTGGTGAAACTGGAACACAAAGCCGATGTGCCTGTTGCGGAATGTGGCAAGCTCGCCATCGCTCATACGGCAAAGTTCTTTGCCGTTGAACAGGATGCTGCCCGAAGTGGGCTTGTCGAGAGTACCCACAAGCTGCAAGAGCGTGGTTTTTCCGGCACCGCTTGGGCCCACAATGCTTATCACTTCGCCCTTGCCGATGTGCAGATTCACACCGCGCAGCACCTGCAAATCCCCGAAGTTCTTGGTTATATCCTTTATATCTATCATAATTCCTTAATTACATATTCGGCGAGATAGCACCCGAAAACCGCAGTAAAATAGCCCAACGAGCCAATCACAGGCTTCCCGCCCGTGGGTGAGGGCTTTATTGCTCCTGCGCGGGGCGGCTCGCAACTATATACAACCGGCAGACGATACTTGCCACGATAGTCGCGCAACAAGCGGCGCATATTCTTGGCAAGCGTGCAATGCTCGCTTTTCCATAAATCGCCCTGCCGAACATCGGCAAGCTTCATCTTGGCACCGGCACCCATACTCGACACTATTCTCACCCCTTGCTCCCAACAGTGTTTTATGAGAGCCGCTTTCGAGGGAAGCGAATCTATGGCATCGACCACAAAGTCGCAAGGCTGCCCGGCAAAAAGTTGCGGGATATTGCCCTCATCGATAAAGATATCGAGCACACGCAACTGCACCTGCGGATTTATTTCGCGCAGACGGGCTGCAACCACATCGCATTTCGGCAACCCCACCGTGCTTGACAGTGCCGGCATCTGACGGTTCACATTGGTTACATCTACCCTGTCGGCATCTATAATGGTAAACGAGCCCACACCGGCGCGACAGAGCATCTCCGCAGCCCACGAACCCACACCGCCCAGGCCCACCACCATAACGTGGGCACCGGCAAGACGTTGCTGGCGTTCGCTGCCAAGCAAAAGTTCTCCGCGTTGCAACCAATTACTCTCCATAGCGTTGATGTTTATGCGAAATTACAAAAAATATCGTTATGCGGGTGCAGAAGATGACAAAAAAGATAAATAGTTAACAATTTGCTTGTAAAACAGATTAAAATCGTAACCTTTTCACATTTTTTGCAAAATAACAATTATATTTGCAGCCTGAATTCCTAGAAGATAAAAAATTAAAAAGATATGAAAATAGCAATTGTTGGAGTGAGCGGAGCCGTGGGACAAGAGTTCCTGCGCGTGCTCGACGAAAGAAACTTCCCGTTCGACGAGTTGGAACTGTATGGTTCGGCCCGCAGTGCAGGAAAAGTATATAACTTCAAAGGGGTGGACTACACCGTAAAGGAACTTAAACACAACGACGACTTCAAAGGCATCGATTACGCTTTTGTATCGGCCGGCGGCAGCGTTTCAAAAGAGTTCGCCGACACCATCACAAAGCACGGCTGTGTGATGATTGACAATTCAAGCGCATTCCGCATGGACGAGGATGTACCCCTCGTTGTGCCCGAAGTAAACCCCACCGATGCCTATAACCGCCCCCGCGGAATCATTGCCAACCCCAACTGTACCACCATACAGATGGTTGTGGCACTTAAAGCAGTTGAGGGCCTCTCGCACATCAAGCGTGTTCACTCGTCGACCTACCAGGCAGCGAGCGGTGCAGGTGCAGCGGCAATGGCCGAGCTCTACGAGCAGTACCGCCAGGTGCTTGCCGGCGAAGAGCCCACAGTGGAGAAGTTTGCTTACCAGCTGGCATTCAACGTAATTCCCCAGATTGATGTGTTCACCGACAACGGTTACACCAAAGAGGAGATGAAGATGTATAACGAGACCCGCAAGATTATGCACAGCGACATTCAGGTGAGTGCACAGTGCGTGCGTGTGCCCGCTTTGCGTTCTCACTCACAGACTTTGTGGATTGAAACCGAGGAGCCTCTCACTGTGGAGCAGGTGCAGAAGGCTGTTGCCGAAGGCGAAGGCCTCATCCTCATGGACAACCCAGAGAAGAAGGAGTACCCAATGCCCCTGTTCCTTGCCGGCAGCGATCCTGTATATGCAGGCCGCATACGCAAGGACCTCACAAACCCCAATGGCATAATAATGTGGATTGTGGGCGACCAGATTAAGAAAGGCGCAGCCCTCAATGCCGTGCAGATTGCAGAGTTCCTTATAAAGAACCCGCAAAATAAATAACGTTTAAGGCATATACAAAAGAGATGGCAACCAATTGGTTGCCATCTCTTTTGTATAATAACCCTTTCATTCCGCCGTGCGATACTTGCCCTCCTCCTCGTCGTCGAGCATACTCAAATAAGACTGGTAGCGAGAGGGGGCTATGCGCCCCTCTTCGAGTGCGGCAAGCACTGCGCAGCCTGGCTCGTGAGTATGGGTGCAGTTGCCATACTTGCAGCCATTCGACAAGGCAAAGAACTCCACAAAATAGTGGGCAATCTCCTCCTTTTCCATAGCGTATGAGCCGAAGCCTTTGACACCGGGGGTATCGACAATGTAGCTGCCGGGCATAAACTCGAACATTTCGGTATATGTGGTGGTGTGCATACCGGCATCGTGCACTTTGGAAATTTCGCCCACTTTGGCTGCCAGCTGTGGAGCCACGGCATTCACAAGACTCGACTTGCCCACGCCCGAATTGCCTGCAAGCAACGACACCTTGCCGCGCATTGTTTCGCGCAGGGTATCCACACCCTCTCCCCTCTCGGCACTTGTCACCAGACAGGTGTAACCTATGCTGCGGTAGAGGGCGCAAAGGTATTCGAGTTCTTCGACCTCGGCAGGGGTGTAGAGGTCGGCCTTGTTAAAGACTATGACAACGGGGACACGATAGGCCTCGGCCGAGGCCAGAAAACGGTCTATGAATGTGGTGGATGTCGCAGGGTGGCTTATTGTAACGACAAGGAAGCAGAGGTCGAGGTTGGCTGCAAGTATGTGCGACTGCTTCGACAGGTTCGATGCCTTGCGCACAATGTAGTTGCGGCGTTCCATAATCTCCACAATGTATGCCGTGCCGTCGGGTCGCACATCGAACCTGACGTTGTCGCCCACCGCCACAGGATTAGTGCTCTTTATTCCCTTTAAACGGAAATTGCCCTTTACCCTGCAATCGATGACTGCACCGTCGGCCGTGCGCACTGCATACACGCTGCCCGAACTCTTTATGACAACACCCTGCACGACGTTCTTTTATACGGTGAGAATTTCCTTTTCTTTTGCAGCGAATATTTCCTCGGCTTTCTTTATATACTTGTCGTGGATTTTCTGCAACTTCTCTTCGCCATCCTTTGCCATATCCTCGGGAGTGCCGTCCTTAACTGACTTCTTCATTATGTCGATGCCGTCGCGGCGCGCGTTACGGATACTTATCTTTGCTGTTTCCAGCTCGTGAGCGCACTGCTTCACAAGGTCCTTACGGCGCTCACCGGTCAAGGGAGGTATTGCAATTATTATGACCTCGCCGTTGTTGGTGGGCATAATTCCCACGGGCGAGTCGATGATAGCCTTCTCAATGGGGGCAATCATATTCTTGTCCCAGGGCTTTATGGCAATGGTACGCAGGTCGGGAGTGGTGATGGTTGCCACGTTGTTCAGCGGCATTTCGGAACCATACGAACTTACTCGCACACAGTCGAGAATGTGCACATTGGCCTTTCCTGCACGAATGTGCGAATACTCCTCTTCGAGGTGCATAATGGTCATCTCCATCATCTCCTCTATCTCACTTAAACAAGCTTTTATATCCAACATAATTATTTTGTATTTAATTAGTAATTTCCTTTGTCAACAATGCAAAAATAAGGGATTATGCACGAAGATACACTATATTTTGCGAAATTTAATCATTAAACTGCCACATTTTTCGGTATCGGCCGAAAGATGCTATATTTGCAATGCGGCAAAATTAATAATCATTGTGAGAACCCGAACAAACATCTGCCCGCAGCGTATGTTCTTAATAATAAAAGGAGGTTATTATGGCAGGCAAAAGACGACAGCATCATTTGATTAAGATTTTTGGAGGCAACCTGTGGCAGGCGCAGCTTGTACAGGGGCTATTGGAGGCTAATAACATTGCGTGCGTGCTGCGCAACGAAACAATGTCGGCAGTTACCGCTCCCTATGCAACGTTGGGCGGCGAGGTGTGGGTGCTTATCGACGAGAGTGAGAGGGATGCCGCTTTGAACATTTTAAAGAAGGAGTGCGTTTCGTCGGCACCATACAATTGACAAACATATTAAAAAAATAAAAGATGCTGCCCTTCAAAAAGGCAGCATCTTTTATTTTCAATTCTCGTTGGGTTGGCTTACGCTTTAATCTCCTTAATACGAGCCTTCTTACCTGTGAGGGCACGCAAGTAGTAAAGTTTAGCACGACGAACACGACCGTACTTGTTGACAGTGATGCTGTCGATAGCGGGCGAGTTCAAAGGGAAGATACGCTCAACACCCACTGTACCCGACATTTTACGTACAGTAAAACGTTTCTCGGCACCGTGACCACAGATTTTGATAACAACACCGCGATACATCTGGATACGCTCTTTTGTTCCCTCAATGATTTTGTAAGCTACTGTAATTGTGTCACCGGGGTGAAAGTTAAGCTCGCGCTTTACATCAGTAGCAAATGCTTCTTTAGCAATTTTAATTAAATCCATTACTTTGAATTGTTTAAATTGTTCAATCATTCCAACGCAACATATCAAGTTACTCTTCCTTGACAGCGATTACGCCGAAAGCGACTGCAAAGATAGGCCTTTTTCCCAATTCTGCCAAATTATCCTCTTTTTTTTCGGCACTTGGTTGTTTTTTATAAAGGTATAAGTTAATTTTGGGCATCTTTTAAGAAGCCGCTTGAAATTTATTCCGCGATTGTTCGAGGATTGTTTTCAGCAAATTCAAAGGAGAAAAAGAGGCTGAAAACATCACTCTATTCAGCTTTGATATATTTTATAAGAAATTAAACAGTTTCCAAACAAACCGATATGAAACGCACAATAACCGTTCTACTGCTTGTTACAGCAGTGCTACACAGTTGCCAGAAGCCCCACAGGCAGGTTACAGGCATCACAGGAGGTAACATAAAAGTCACCGCCATTGAGAAGAGCGATGGAGCCGGGGAGGTAAGAGCCATTATAGAGAAATACAGCGCAGCCATCGACAGCATAAAGGCACCCGTTATCGGCACGGCGGCAGCTGAACTTAAAGTATTTCCGCCCGAAAGCCCGCTGATGAACTTTGCAGCCGACGCTCTGCGCAATATGGCACAAAGGCACTCGGACAAGAAAATAGACCTCGCTGTTACCAATAAAGGCGGCCTGCGCAGCACAATACAGAAAGGAACGGTAACATTCGGGGATGTATATAATGTATTCCCGTTCGAGAACTGCCTCGCGCTGCTCACCCTCAACGGCGAGCAACTGACAGAACTGTTCAAAGAGATTGCAGCTGTGGGCGGCGAGGCCATAAGCGGTGCACGGCTGACAATTACAGCCGACGGCAAGCTGACCGATGCCACCATAAACGGAGCAAAGGTCGTGCCCGACAAGGAGTACCTCATTGCCACGTCGGACTACCTTGCACAGGGCAACGACAAGCTGTACACGCTTGGAAAAGGGAGCAACAAGGTTATAAAGAGTGACATAACCATACGCGACCTTATGGTACAGTACATTGCCGAACAGCACAAGAAAGGAGAAGCCATAACCGCCCACACCGACGGGCGTATAACAATCAAGTAGTCACGATTATGAAAAAGATATTCCTCGCATTATTGCTCCTTGCCTGCATTGCAGCAAAGGCACAAGAGAAGATTGTAATTCTGCACACCAACGACACGCACAGCTGCATCGAGCCCGAGAAGAACGGCAACGCCGGCGTGCTTAACCGCGCACTGCTCATCGAGGAGATAAAAGCGACAGAAGGTGCCGGCAATGTACTGTTGTTCGACAGTGGCGACTTCTCACAAGGCTCCCTTTACTATAACACATTCAAAGGCGATGTGGAGATTGAGATTATGAATGCAATGGGTTACAACGCCTGCGCTGTGGGCAACCACGAATTTGATTTCGGGATTGAGAACCTTGCCCGCATAGCAAAAGCCGCAAAATTCCCCATTCTATGTTCAAATTACGACTTTACCGGCACCCCTTGCGAGGGAGCGATAAAGGAGTACACAACCATAGAGAAGAACGGAATCAAGATTGGGCTGTTCGCCCTCGCCCCCAACCCCGAGGGGCTCATATCAAAAGACTACTATGCCGGCATCGAGTACCTGTCGCCCATTGAAACAGCAAACAAGTATGCGGCAATGCTTCGAGGACAGGGGTGCGACGTGGTTATATGCCTTTCGCATTTAGGATACGACATGCCCGACAACGATTGCGACGACAAGAGGCTTGCCCCCGCAACAAGCGGCATTGACATAATTCTTGGCGGGCACTCACACACCTATCTGGAACAGCCCGTGAAGCTGACAAATGCCGAAGGGGAAGAGGTTCTGGTGCAGCAGATGAACAAGAACGGGCGATACTTGGGAAAGGTGACCATAGACCTTGAATAAAACACAACTGATGTTAAAAAAACAGAACCGCCACACACGTTTTTGGTTTATTTACTACTTTTGTAAAAAACAAACAATATAACCGATTATGAAGAAAATATCACTCTTGGCATTGGCAGCACTTTCGTTTGCAGCCTGCCAGAACAACAGTTACAAAATCGACGGCACAACCGACGACAGTATGGAGGGCGCAACCGCGTACCTCATCAACAGCAACACCAACGAGGTAATAGACTCGTGCATTGTCACAAACAAGGCATTTACCTTTACCGGTGAAATTCAGCAGCCGCAGATTTGCCGCACACAGATTGGCCGTCGCGGCAACATCGTGCTCACCGAGCCCGGCAGCAAAATTGTTGTAGACTTCACTGCAACAGGCCCCAACCAACAGGCCGTTACCGACAACGGCGGTGCCAACGACACAAAGAACAAGTTTATGCAGTCGTTCAACGAATTTATGCTCGGAAAACAGGCAACCTACGAGCAGATGCTCAAAGACAGCGTGTCGCAAGAGGAGATTATAGCATACAGCGAGAACACACGCAAGGAGATGGAGGAGCTATACAAGAAATGCATAAGCGACAACAAGGAGAACATCTTCGGTGCCTTTATGCTCGCCAACCTTGCACACAACCTTTACAGCGACCTGGCATCGCTCGACTCGGTAATTGCCACCGTAAAATATGCTGCCGACATAAAACAGGTGCAGGACATACGCAAAGCAATGACCTATATAGAGGCCACAAAAGAGGGCAAGCCCTTTATCGATTTCAAAGGAAAAGGCATTGACGGCAAAGAGGTTTCACTCTCCGACTATGTGGGCAAAGGCAAGTATGTGCTTGTCGACTTCTGGGCAAGCTGGTGCGGCCCCTGCCGTGGCGAAATTCCCAATCTAATAGCCACAAGCAAAGAGTTCGGCGGCGACAGGTTCGAGGTTCTCGGCGTAAACGTATGGGACCAGGAACAGAAGTTCCACGAATCGATAAAGAGCGAGGGCATCGACTATGCACAGATATTTGTACCAAGCGATGTAAATGCCACAGAATTGTATGGCATACAAGGCATTCCGCAAATTATGCTCATAGGCCCCGACGGCACAATCCTGAAACGCGACCTTCGCGGCGAGGAAATAAAAGCTGCGGTAAAAGAGGCTTTGGGCAAGTAATCGCACTTCACATACAGAACACAAACGTGGGTGACCCATTTCACTTTTGGGTCACCCACGTTTGTAGGGAGGTTGGATAAAAAGAGCTATTTTTAGGCTTGCGAAGCCCGAAAAAACGCAGTTTACTAAGCGTAAATGAGTATTTTTCGGTCAAGCGTAACAACAAAAGAGCCTTTTTAGTCAGCCTCGCTATTATATTATTAAGGAGATTTATCCGACTGCAATAGTTCACAATCAATCCTTCTCGCCAAAGCAAAAAGGTGTGGCACTCACCATATACGATACTAAACATTCTTGCTTTTGACTTCTCGGTGTTATTTGTCGGTTATTCTCTCATTGGAAATATATCTTTGACGTTCTTTGTCGCGCAAAGAACCAAACGCCCGGCACGCGAGAAAAATCAGTCGCTCGGT
>SUXO01000047.1 GCA_015060885.1 Bacteroidales bacterium | reverse complement strand
GCGACAAAGAACATCAAAGATATATTTCCAATGAGAGAATAACCGACAAATAACACCGAGAAGTCAAAAGCAAGAATGTTTAGTATCGTATATGGTGAGTGCCCACACCTTTTTGCTACTGAGCCAATTAAGCAACAAAAAATAAACGGCAACACAATTGTGTTGCCGTTTATTTTTTGTTGTCAACTGTTAGTATGCTCTTGCAAATAGCACCCGACGTGCCGAAGGCTTGCCTGTGACCATACAGGTGCCGGGGGTGGTGTCGCCATCGAGCGGAATGCAACGTATGGTGGCTTTTGTCTCGGCCTTTATGAACTCCTCTGTTTCGGGTGTTCCGTCCCAGTGGGCAAGAATGAAACCGCCCTTCTCAATCTCTGTCTTGAACTCCTCGAAGGTATCCACGCAGCGTGTGTTGGCCTCGCGCATAGCAAGAGCCTTGCGGTGCAGGTTCTTCTGTATGTCGTCGAGCAGCTCTTTTACATAAGCAACAATGCCATCTATTGAGCGTGTTTCTTTCTCCAATGTGTCGCGACGCATAACCTCAATTGTGCCATTCTCGATGTCGCGTGCACCAAGCACAAGGCGCACGGGCACACCCTTCAATTCATATTCGGCAAATTTGAAGCCGGGGCGACGGTTGTCGGCATCGTCGAATTTTACGCTTACTCCCAAAGCCTTCAATTCGTTTGTTATGGGTGCAATGGTGTCGGCAATCTTCTGCAACTGCTCCTCGTTCTTGTATATTGGTACTATAACCACCTGGATGGGGGCAAGTGCAGGGGGGAGTACAAGGCCGTTGTCGTCGGAGTGTGTCATTATGAGCGCGCCCATAAGGCGTGTCGAAACTCCCCACGACGAAGCCCACACATAATCAAGGTTGTTGTTCTTGTCAACAAACTGCACGTTGAATGCCTTTGCGAAGTTCTGTCCCAGGAAGTGTGATGTTCCGCATTGCAGAGCCTTTCCGTCCTGCATCAATCCCTCAATTGTGTATGTGTCGAGTGCGCCGGCAAAACGCTCGTTGGCCGACTTCACGCCCATTATCACAGGCAGAGCCATATAGTTGTTTGCAAAGTCGTTATATACGTGCAACATTGTCTTTGTCTCCTCTTCGGCCTCTTCGCGTGTGGCGTGGGCTGTGTGTCCCTCCTGCCACAAGAACTCGGCAGTACGCAAGAAAAGGCGTGTACGCATCTCCCAGCGCATAACGTTTGCCCACTGGTTAACCTTAATGGGGAGGTCGCGGTACGACTGAATCCAGTTCTTGTAGGTGCTCCAAATGATGGTTTCCGATGTGGGGCGTATAATCATCTCCTCTTCGAGCTTTGCAGCAGGGTCCACAATAACGCCGCTGCCGTCGGGTGCGTTCTTCAAGCGGTAGTGTGTAACCACTGCGCACTCCTTTGCAAAACCCTCAACGTGGTCGGCCTCGCGGCTGAGGAACGATTTGGGGATGAGCAAGGGGAAGTAGGCGTTCTGGTGCCCGGTCTCCTTGAATTTGTCATCAAGTATGCGCTGCATCTTCTCCCATATTGCATAGCCATAGGGCTTTATGACCATACAGCCTCTCACGGGCGACTGCTCGGCAAGGTCGGCTTTTAGTACAAGGTCGTTGTACCACTGCGAGTAGCTCTCGCTACGTTTGGTAAGTTCTTTTAATTCTGCCATATGATTTTCTGTAATTCTCTTATTTTATATAATGTATATTCGCATTTCCTACAAAAGTACAAAAATATAATGAAAACGAGCCAATATCGCCTGCTTATTTGTTTAATTTGATATTTCTGTAACCAAAAACGATTAAGTTTTTGTATAAATGATTAACTTTGCAACTGTTTTTGGAGTTTGCAGAATAATAATGTAAAAATGATAAAGATTATGAAACAGAACTTTTTTAAATCAATGGCAGTAGCGTTGTGCGCTGCAATTCTTTTGAGCGGTTGCGCAAGTATGAACAACACAGCCAAAGGCAGTATGATTGGTGCCGCTGGCGGTGCCGCGCTTGGCTTGCTCATTGGCCACCTTGCAGGTAACAAGGCTGTGGGTACAGCAGTGGGTACAGCGGTAGGTGCAGGTACCGGTGCAATAATCGGTCATCGTATGGACAAAGCGGCAGAGGCTGCTGCTGAAATCGATAATGCAACAGTTGAAACCATCACCGATGCCAACAACAACACTGCTGTGAAAATCACATTCAATTCAGGTATATTGTTTGCTACAAACAAGTACAATCTTAACGATGCAGCCAAGGCCGACCTTACACAGCTTGCCCAGGTGTTGAAGGAGTACAACGATGCCGACGTTGCAATCTTCGGCCACACCGACAGCACAGGTAACGATGCCATAAACGACCCCTTGTCGGTGAACAGAGCCAACTCGGTTGCTACATATCTCAAAAGCCAAGCAGTCTCTTCTTCACAGATAAAGAGTGTCGAGGGCTGCGGTTCCAAATACCCTGTTGCCGACAATGCAACAGCCGCAGGCCGTGAGCAGAACCGTCGTGTAGAGGTTTATCTCTATGCCGGACCGAAGATGATTGAGGCTGCAAAGAACGGCACTTTGAAGCAGTAATATGGATTTTCTTAAATAATACGAAAGCCACCTTCTTCGGGTGGCTTTCGTATTATTTGGCTCTGAATACCCTTATACCCGTCTGGCTTTTCTTGCCCTTCTGGTAATCGAAAAGAGTCTTTTCGTCTTTTATGACCTTTCCCGCTCCGCTCGATGCGTGCAGCAAGTGAACGCTTCCGTTCTTGCGATAGGCAAAACCTATATGTACCACATCGAGCCCCTTTATATCGGTAGTGAGTGCTATGATGTCGCCATTCTCTATCTTTGGGCAGCCGATACTCTTGCCAATGCTCTCTTTGGGAATGTAACACACCTTTTTCCCACGGAACGGCATTTCCCTTTTTTCAATTTCGGCAACAAGTGCAGGGTTCTCTTTCAGCTGTCTGTAATTGGCAGGGTGCCGGCTCATATAATGGAGGTCGAGCAATTGCGTGCGGCTTTCCTTCCCGCAAGTAACCTCTTCTATAAAACTGCTTTTTGCACTGTCGGCAATCCATTGGCTTATGTAGTGCAGGCGGCTTGCATACCCGTTGCGCACACCATTGCAGTAACGCACCTTTTCGAGGTTGCTGCACACGCCCGCGAAGGTATTGTCATCCTCCTTTATTGTCACGCTTATGGCAAGCACCAGTTCCACGAATGTGGTGCAGTCGAGCCTGCTTGTGCTTATGTATAAAGGCTCCCCGTCGTGTGCATCCAGTGTTCCGGCAACATATTCGCGCCCGGTGAATTCTGTGGCAATGGCAAGTAAAAGTTCCCCTGTGGTGCCGTACTCTTTGCCGGCGTGTCTGTCGAGCAGTCCGGTTATGAAAAGGCTGTCCTCCTTCTCATATATAATCTCCTGCGCCTGCAACGCAGTGGAGGCAATAGCAAGAACAAGTGTCAAAAAAAAGGTTCTCATATAAGGTTTAACAATTTATAATGTAAATATAGGGAATAATTCTGTTTAAATAGCTATCTTCGCTATGATAAATGAACTGTCAATGAAAAGAGTTTTCATTTTTGCATTACTGTCGATTTTCGTACTTAATCTCCCTGCACAGTTTATGCGGGCCTATTCCACATCCATACGCTCTATGCAGATGGTGCTGAACGACGATTGGCGCGAACCTCCCGTAATGCGTCTGCACAGCGACGATGTGCTGCAATTCTCATTCGACGAGATGTCGCACACTTACCATCGTTACATATACAGGATTACCCACTGCCGTGCCGACTGGTCGCCCACCGAACTCTTCGACATCGATTTTCTTGACGGTTTCAACGAAATGCCCATTGAGGAGTGGGAGAACTCGGTGAATACAACATTGCTGTACACTAATTACACATTCACAATTCCCAACGAGGATGTGTACTTGAAACTTTCGGGCAATTACATTGTGGAGATAATAGACGACGAGGAGGGTGGTGAGCCCGTTGCCGAGTTCCGTTTCTCGGTGGTGGAACAGCGTGTGGCGTTGAGTGCATCGGCCAGCGGCAATACCGATGTCGATATGAACAAGTCGCACCAGCAGCTCACCTTCACCGTGCATCATCCCAAATACAGCATATCGAACCCTGCCGACGAGGTTATGGCGGTAATCTATCAGAACCGCCGTTCCGACAATGCTGTGACGGGGCTCAAACCCACATACATAACCGGCAGCACCCTGCAATATGTACACGACAGGAAACTCATCTTCGACGGCGGGAACGAATATCGCCGCTTCGAACTCACCGACCCCCGTGCAGTGGGTATGGGAGTGGAGCGTACAGCCTATTTCGAGCCTCATTTTCACGCCGACCTCTATGTCGACAAGCCGTACTCCTTCCATCGCAACAGCCGCGACGAGAACGGGCATTGTTTCGTGAACACGCTCGAAGGCTACGGAACCACCATCGAAGCCGACTATGTCTTTGCCCATTTCACTCTCGATGCCCCCTATCGCAGTGGTGGCGATTATTACCTTCTGGGCGATTTCTGCTATAACCGTTTCGACGATTCGAACCGCCTGGAATACGATTACAAAAACAATTGTTACAGGGCTACAAAACTATTGAAACTCGGTCTTTACAATTATGCCTATGTGTGGCTGCCGTCGGGCTCGCGCAAGGCGCAGATGCAACCCATAGAGGGCAGTTTCTTCGATACCGAGAATGAGTATCTGATACTTATATATCATAGAGAATTCGGTTCGCGTTACGATAAGCTTATCGGCTATGGCCGCCTCGATCATAACCTGGAAAAGAATTGATACAATACATACAAACAAATGGCTGACAAAATTTGTCAGCCATTTGTTTGTATGTTAGAACTTGTCTACAATGTTCTGAACCCATTTCCAAATTCCCTTCTTTTCGAACTGCATATGTTTTCCTATGCCTTGCAGAACCTTCAACATTTTTGTATCGTTCGCAATCTGCACTTTGGCGAATTTGTAGAACACAAAAGTAATGAGAATGCTCAATGTGAGAACAATGTACAACTGTACATCGACCGATGCTCCCATCTTGTACGCAACAAACCACGCAACAATAACAAGGAAGTTCAGTGACAGGATTGATATCGTTGTGCCTATGTGTGAAAAACCGAGCTCTATGAACAGGTGGTGCAGGTGTGTCTTGTCGGGGTTAAAGGGGGAGTTCCCTCTTATTATACGCGCCGACATAACACGCAAGGTGTCGAACACCGGCACGGCAAGCACCGAAAGTGTGAAGGGAATGAGCCCCATTCCCTCTTGTGCAAAGGGCGCGCTCAACGATGTGTCTTTCAAAATGTTTATAACGAACATCGACATCATTGTACCAATTACCAAAGTTCCGCCGTCGCCAATGAACATACGTGTGTTGTAACCGAATACATTGTGGAGGAAGAACGGGATAATTGCGCCGGCAGCCGATGTTGCAAGAATCATCATCGTGGTGTTCCCCGAAAAGTAGAACATTATCGCGAACATAACCGATGCCATAAAGCAGAAACCCGATGAAAGGCCGTTCACGCCATCGATGAGGTTAATGGCATTTATTATTCCCACGGCTGCAAATATTGTCAAGGGTGCGGCAATCCACATAGGAATGACATCCAGCCCCCACAACCCCCAGAAACAGTTTATGCCATTGTTGTTTACAAGCATAATGAATGCCACCACTGCAATCTCAATGAGAAAGCGTGTGTAGGGCGACAAGTCGAGAATGTCGTCTATGGTGCCCACGTAGAGCATTATGGTCATTGCTGCAATGAGCACAAACACCGCCGGGCTGAAAAATGTTATCTGCGATGAACACAATCCTGCTACAATGCCGAAGAACACGGCAATTCCACCCATTACGGGAATGGGGCGGCGTTGCAGCTTGCGCTCGTCGGGGTTGTCGACAAGGTTTTTAAGAATGGCAATCTTCAAAATCTTGGGGTGAACCCAGTTTGTAGCAATAAAAGCTACAAAGAATGGTATTAACAGATGGTATATATCTTTCATTTTATAGCTATGTCTTTAAAAATAAACGCAGTTTCGTAGTTAATATTGTCTTTACTTGTCAATTTTCTCAATCAATGTCCTCGGCAGGCTTGTGGTGGCAACGGCTGTTATTCCGTCGATTTTCACAACAACTCTTTTCTCTCTCTTGTTCTCCACTTTTACAAAGAACCCTTCGGCTCCTTCAAAGACTCCGCCCACAATGCGCACCCTCTCTCCTTTTGTGAGGTTCACCTCGTCGGGGTTCAGGTAGAGAATCCTCTCGTCGGTGTTCCCCGCAATGGCTATAAAGCTCTGCATCTGCTTTTCGGGCACAGTCATCACACAACGGCCGTTTTCTCTGTTGGGCGATATAGTGTACCGCAGCCAGGGGATATAATCGGCCTTTACGCTGTCTATCTTGCCCCTTGTGCTATGCACGAAAATATAGTTGTGCAGTGCGGCTACACTTTTCCATACAACACGGCCGGCAGGAGTTGTCTTTCGTGTTCGTTGCATAGGCACAAAACTCTCAACCCCAATGGCATCGAGTTTCTCTTTTGCTGCAACCTCGCGCTGGTATGTCACTCGTAGCACATACCACTGCTTTTCGTCTTTGTTATCGGTTGCATCGGGCATTTTAAGTCTTGTATAAGTTTGTGGTTTGCACAAGGCATTCTATATAATTTTACAAAGATAAGTTCTTTTTTTGCAAAACTGCGGGTTGTGTGCTGCTTTTTGTAGTAAATAATTGAGGAATTGTTGATAAAATCCCGTAATGCCGATTATCATCCATCGCGTTTTAAGAATATTTTTAAAATTTACATCCTTTTTCAGCTCTATATTCTCTTTTTTTTTATCTTCGCAATTGTTTTGGATATTAAATAGAATTTATTTGCTTTTATTTTTTAAGATATGAGTAATTCAAACCACGTAGTTATTATGGCGGGCGGCATAGGTAGCCGTTTCTGGCCTATGAGTACCGTTGACCGTCCCAAGCAGTTCATCGACGTGCTTGGTTGCGGCAAATCGTTGTTGCAGCTCACCGTTGAACGCTTTGGTGATATCTGTTCCATGGAGAATGTGTGGGTGCTTACATCGGAGAAATATGCCCCGTTGGTAAAGGAGCAGCTTCCTATGGTTCCCGAAGATAACATCTTGCAGGAACCCTGTCGCCGTAACACCGCCCCCTGTATTGCCTATGCAGCCTGGAAAATAAAGAAGAAAGACCCCAAGGCCAATATGGTGGTAACGCCCAGCGACCACTTCGTTACCGATGTTGCCGAGTTCCGTCGCATAATATCTTCGTCACTTAAATTCGTGTCCGATTCCGACGCAATTCTCACTCTTGGAATAAAACCCACCCGCCCCGACACCGGTTACGGTTACATTGAGGCCGCACTTGGCACAGCTTCGCTTGCCAACAAGGAGATTTTCCGTGTCGACTCCTTCAAGGAGAAGCCCGGTCTTGAAACCGCCCAGGCCTATGTGGCGAAAAACAACTTCTACTGGAATGCCGGAATATTCATCTGGAACGTATCGACCATAGTGAACGCCTTCCGTGTCTATCAAGGCCCCATTGCCGGCATATTCGAGTCGTTGACACCTTACTACTTCACCCCCGAAGAGCAGGCAATGGTGAACGAGCGTTTCCCCGAATGCCGTAACATATCGGTCGACTATGCCATTATGGAGCGTGCCGAAGAGATTTTTGTCTTCCCCTCGAACTTCGGGTGGAGCGACCTGGGTACCTGGGTTTCGTTGCACAACCAGGTGGCAAAGGACCTTAACGGCAATGTTGCACTCGGTTCGGGCGAGGCAGCCTTCTGCGATACGCATAACTGCATTGTGAACACCCGCGGTATGAAGAGTGTGGTTGTCATCGGTATGGAAAACTGCATAATATCGGAAAATGAGGGCAACCTGCTTGTCTGCAAAATGAGCGAGGAGAACCGCATCAAGGAGTATTCCGACAAGTAACTGTCGGGAACGCACATCCATTAAAAAGGTTGCAGAATAGAGCGTGTGCTCTATTCTGCAACCTTTTTAAGGAATGTCTCGACGGTATCTTCTGCATCATATGCCAGCCCGAACAGGTCGTACAATAGGTTCGATTTTCCCGCCAATGCACTCTCTACAAGCTCCTCCAATTCAAACTTGTCGGTGTGGTATCTTGCGTAGGCAAGGCAGGCATCAATGTCGGTGGTATCGTCGCTGGTGCGCCTCATATAGAACAGTGCCTGTATGGCCATTTCGTAATGGCGGTATTTTATAAGGTGCAGTGCAAGTGCAAACAATCCCTCCTCTTCGCTCCACTCTTTAACGTCAATCACATTCATCTCTTTGAACGTGATATTCTCCTTGTCGCGCAGTGTGTACAGCTCCTCGTCGCTCACAAGCAGCTGTTTTACATTCTTGGGGTGCAACACCAGTGCACGTGCTATCGGGCCCCTGGCTTCGTCGGTGTTACCCTGGCTCGAAAGGATTATCGCACGGTTCACGCTTGCCACCATAGCCTCAATGCTCTCATCCTCGCTTAACTCCACAACCTCCTTGAATAATTCTATGGCCTCTTCCTCGTCACCTTCGTGCCATTTGCACATAGCCTTGTAGAAACGTGGCATCACCGACTGTGTGTATTTCTCGGCAAGGCTGCCGAATATGGCATAAGTCTTTTTGTAATCGCGCATAAAGTAGTAGCAGTATCCCTGCATCATACGGGCGTAATCAATCTCGTCGTTTATGGCGAGTTCATACTCGTAACATTCGAGTGCCTTTGCATACCTGTTCGTGAGGTAGTAGATGCGGGCAAGCTGTTCCCAATAAAAAGTGGAGTAGGGGTCCTCGTCGAGCAGTCTGTTGTATATCTTTATGGCCTCTTTGGTGTCTTGCAGCTCAATGAGGCATTCTGCCTTTATTTCAAGCAGATGCTTTTCTCCGGCATATTTTTTCAGGCCAAACTCGGTGATTTCGAGTGCCTCCTGGGCATATCCGCAGTCGAGCAGTGTTTCAAGGGCCTCGCACGCCATTTCCCTTGTCGTCTCCCTTTTGTTGAGTATGGCAATGGCAATCTCCCTTGCCTCGCGGAACTCTTTGAGGGCAATGAATGCCTGTGCTTGCATAAGGCTGTATTCATCATCGTCAATGTTGCCCAGTTCGGCGAGTTTCATAAGTGCTTTTTCGGGCTCGTTCCTGGCAAGCATCAGCCTCACCTCCATCTTCGTTAAATCCGAGTCGGTGGGGTGCAGTATCTTTGCGTGCGTAAATACATCTTCGGCTTCGTCTATGGAGTCCTGCAAGAGGTAATATATAAGAATATCGAGCAAATCCTCCATTTCAAAATATGAGCAGACCTCTTTGGTTCTTGTCTGCTCATATCTTTTAAGTATTTCTCGGAATTCCTGTGAGTCGAAATAGCTCCTGTTGTCCATTTATTTTCCTTTTATCTTGTTCCAGGTATCTTTGAGCGACACCGTGCGGTTGAATACCGGTTTTTCGGGGGTGGAGTCGGGGTCGATATTGAAGTAACCTATTCGCTGGAATTGCAGGTAGCTGAGCGGCTTTTGTGTGGCAAGGAATTTTTCAACGTAACACTCCTTGCGCACCTCCAACGAGTTGGGGTTAATCATCTCCTTCATTGCTTCAAGAGCATCGCAGCCTCTCTCCTCTCTTATTGCAGCCATTTCGTCGCGTGGGTTTTCGGCTTTCCACAGACGGTCGTACAGGCGCACCTCGGCCTTCACGCAGTGCTGGCGGCTCACCCAGTGTATTGTGCTCTTCACTTTGCGGTTGGCATCCTTCTCGCCGGTCTTTGTGTCGGGGATATATTCGCACAGAACCTCGGTGACATTGCCCTCTTCGTCTTTAATGCAGCCGGTACACAATACAATGTAGGCGTTTTTGAGGCGTACCTCGCGGCCTTGTGTCAGGCGGAAGTAGTTCTTGGGGGCATCCTCCATAAAGTCGTCGCGCTCAATCCACAGCTCGCGGCTGAACTCAATGGTGTGTGTGCCATCTTCGGGCTTTTCGGGGTTGTTTATGGCGGTGAGCTCCTCAACCTTGCCCTCGGGGTAGTTGGTGATGGTGAGCTTCACGGGGTTTATTACTGCCGAAACGCGTGTGGCGCGTGAGTTAAGGTCCTCGCGTACGGCACTTTCGAGCAATGCAAAGTCGTTGAGTGCATCGTAGGTGGTATAACCAATCTTATCCACGAAGTTGCGTATCGATTCGGGTGAATAGCCACGGCGACGGAAACCGCATATAGTGGGCATACGGGGGTCGTCCCAGCCATTCACAAGGCCCTCTTTCACAAGGATGAGCAGGTTGCGCTTGCTCATAAGGGTGTAGTTGAGGTTCAGCTTGTTGAACTCATACTGGCGCGGACGGTTGTCGTCAAGGTCTTTTCCCTCCTTTATCCAGTCGACAAAAAGGTCGTACAAGGGGCGGTGAGGTACAAATTCAAGTGTGCAAAGCGAGTGTGTAACCCCTTCGAGGTAGTCGCTCTGTCCGTGCGCGAAGTCGTACATCGGGTAGGCCTTCCAGGTGGTGCCGGTGCGGTGGTGTGCGCTTTTTACCACGCGGTAGATGATGGGGTCGCGGAAGTGCATATTGCTGCTTGCCATATCAATCTTGGCACGCAACACCATTTTGCCTTCCTCAATCTCGCCTGTGTTCATCTTCTCAAAGAGTGCAAGGCTCTCTTCAATGGGGCGGTCGCGGTAAGGGCTGTTTGTGCCTGGCTGTGTGGGTGTGCCTTTCTGTGCGGCAATCTGCTCGGCACTCTGCTCGTCAATGTAGGCCTTGCCCTCCTTTATGAGTCGCACGGCAAAGTCCCACAACTGCTGGAAATAGTCCGAAGCGTAATATACATTGGCCCACTCGAAACCAAGCCATTTTATATCCTCCATAATAGCGTCGACATACTCTACATCCTCTTTTGTGGGGTTGGTATCGTCGAAACGCAGGTTGCACACGCCGTTGTATTTCTGTGCCATACCAAAGTCCATACATATAGCCTTTGCGTGGCCAATGTGCAGGTAACCGTTGGGTTCGGGCGGGAAACGTGTCTGCACTTTTCCTCCGTTCTTACCCTCGGCAAGGTCGTTAATAATCGCTTGCTCAATGAAACTGACGCTCTTCTTCTCGTTCTTTTCGGTTTCGTTAATTTCGGTCATCTTATATATTGTTTTTATTTGTTTCCTTAAAAATGGCAACAACACGCCACATTCGCTAACAACTTACAAAAATAGTACCAAACGAGCAAAATAATATCAAGCTTGCTTGAATATTTTACAGCGAGTGCTGCAAATTTTCGATATTTATCTCAAAAATAGTACCAAACGAGCAAAATAATATCAAGCTCGCTTGAATATTTTATGGTTCACCTGCAAATTCTAGGGGGCTTACTCAAAACTTTTCGGTGTTATTATCGGCTATTCTTTCAATTAAGAGAGGATTTCTTCTGCACTTTTTGAAAAAAGTGCACAAAAATGTGGGCAGTCGTACTTGCCATTGATAAATCCAAGTTCGGCTACACTCGCTTTGTGTGTAAGCAAGCTTTCACCCGCTCGTTTGTACAAACTTTCGGCACTTGCTTTGCTCACAAGTCGCTGCTACGCCTGCGACATTCTTCGGTCGCTTCGTGCCTTGCCGCTCACTACTGGTCGCAATGCTTGGGTGTGGCACGACTCGCTGCGCTCAAACATGTACCACGCTTTTCCTGCGCATTGCTCGGTAGCTCACTGTGTCGCGCCACGCTGCCCTTTCGCTTTCAGCGACGAATTACCTTTGCGGTGTACAGTACAAGCAGAAGTAATCCAGAAAAAGAAACCGGCACCGTAAGAGAGACAGCGGAGAGCCCTGCCGAGGGCAGGCCATTGTGCGAGGACTGTCTGAGTGCAGTGCGGGTATAATTTATTTTATATAGCCGCACGAAACGAGTTCCGCAGCACCCTGCAAACGGCAGAAAGGCTTGCAGCGGCAAGCGAGTGGCGAACGAGTTATATTGCTTTAAAGCAATTCACGAGCAGAGACAGGAGCGACTTGAACGCCCCGTGTGCCGGGCGTTTTTGTTACTTTTTGAGCGACAAAAAGTAAATAAAGAGTTCAATGATAGAAAGAATTGCTCACGGGCCACCGAGGAATTAAAAGTGAGGAATGTTTTATCCCTTAAACTTTTACAGGCAAACTCGAAAAATCACTCCATTCTGCTTTGATATTTTTTATAAGAAATTTAAACAGTTTCTTAACTTAAATCACTATCTTCGCACTTTATTACACGCATAAACAAAAAAATTATACAACTATGAAAAGTGATATTGAGATAGCTCACGAAACCGAGCTGCAACGCATTGAGAATGTGGCTGCCAAGATGGGCATTGCCGCCGACGAACTCGAACATTATGGCAAGTACATCGCAAAACTACCTTTGAGCCTCATTGGCGAGCAGAAGGGCAAGCTAATCCTCGTTACCGCTATCACCGCCACACGTGCAGGTATTGGCAAGACAACAGTGTCGATAGGCCTTGCGCTTGGCCTTAACAAGATAGGCAAGAAGGCAGTGGTGGCTCTCCGTGAGCCCTCGCTCGGTCCCTGTTTCGGTATGAAGGGCGGTGCAGCCGGAGGCGGTTATGCCCAGGTGCTTCCTATGGAGAAAATAAACCTCCATTTCACAGGTGACTTCCACGCAATAACATCGGCCCATAATATGATTGCGGCCTTGCTCGACAACTACCTCTACCAGCACGCCAAAGATGGCTTCGGCCTCAAAGAGATACTCTGGCGACGTGTGCTCGATGTCAACGACCGCTCCTTGCGCTCAATAATCACAGGTGTGGGGCCCGCAACCAACGGCCTTGTGGAACAGGCCGGTTTCGATATCACTCCCGCATCGGAACTTATGGCAATCCTCTGCCTTGCATCCGACGAGAACGACCTCCGTCGCCGCATCGAGAATATCCTCCTGGGCTATACCTACGATGGCTCACCCTTCACAGTGAAGGAACTCGGCGTTGCCGGTTCCATTATGGTGCTGTTGAAAGATGCAATACAGCCTAACCTTGTACAGACAACCGAGAACACCCCTGCGGTGGTTCACGGCGGCCCGTTTGCCAACATTGCGCACGGCTGCAACTCGCAACTCGCTACAAAGATGGCTCTTGCCCACAGCGAATACACCATTACCGAAGCCGGCTTCGGTGCCGACCTGGGAGCCGAGAAATTCTACAACATCCTCTGCCGCAAGAGCGGCTTGCAGCCCGATGCCACCGTTATCGTAGCCACAGCACAGGGCTTGAAGATGCACGGAGGTGTGGAACTCGACAAGATAAAGGAACCCGATATGGACGGCTTGCGCAACGGCCTTGCCAACCTCGACCGCCACGTTGCCAACCTGCAATCGTTCGGCCAGTCGGTAATTGTGGTGTTCAACCGCTTTGCCACCGACACCGACGAGGAGATGGCTCTTTTGCGTGCCCACGTGGAGCAGGAGCTCGGCCTTCCCTTCGTAATAAACAATGCCTTTGCACAGGGTGGTGAGGGTGCAGTTGAGATGGCACAGATAGTTGTTGATACCATAGCCAACAACCCATCGAAGAAACTCGAATTTACATACAGCGACGAAGACAGCCTTGCAACAAAAATAGAAAAGGTTGCCAAGAATATCTACGGTGCAGCATCGGTAACATTTGCAAAACCCGCTATGGACCGCATAAAACTTGCCGAAAAGCTCGGAATGTCGTCGTTCCCCGTCTGCATAGCAAAGACACAGTTCTCGTTCAGCGCCGATGCCAAGCAGTATGGTGCAGTCAAGGGTTTCAACCTGCAAATACGCGATGTAGTGCTCAACGCAGGTGCCGAAATGATAGTTGCCATAGCCGGCGACATCATACGTATGCCCGGTTTGCCCAAAGACCCGCAGGCCAACCACATCGACTACATCAACGGCGAAATCGTTGGTTTAAGCTAAATTAACCAGGCTATGGCACAACCACTTGCAGAACGCCTTCGCCCAACCACGTTCGACAATTATGTGGGGCAGCAGCACCTCGTAGGCGAGGGTGCTGTGTTGCGCCGTATGATAGAATCGGGGCGCATACTCTCGTTCATTATGTGGGGGCCTCCCGGCACGGGAAAGACAACCATAGCCAAGATAATAGCCCACAGACTCAACCGCCCCTTCTACACCCTGAACGCAGTTTCATCGGGTGTGAAGGAGGTGCGCGAGGTCATAGAAAAAGCCAAAAGCTCATCGCTCTTTTCGGGCGGTGGCGGTGCCATACTGTTTATCGACGAGATACACCGTTTCAACAAGTCACAACAGGACTCCCTTTTGAGTGCCGTTGAAACAGGCGTGGTAACCCTCATAGGCGCAACCACCGAAAACCCCTCGTTCGAGGTCATACGCCCCCTGCTGTCGCGTTGCCAGCTCTATGTGCTCAAATCCCTTGAAAAGAGCGACCTGATGAAGCTGCTCAACTACGCAATCACCACCGATGAGGCTCTGCGCAACCGTGGTGTGCGCTTGCAGGAAACCGATGCAATGCTGCGTTACAGCGGTGGCGACGCACGCAAGCTGCTCAACATCCTGGAACTCGTGGTAGAGGCCGATGCATCCTCCCCCGTGACGGTTACCGACGAGAAGGTGGTGCAATGCCTGCAACAAAGCCCCCTTGCCTATGACAAGGATGGCGAAATGCACTACGACATAATATCGGCATTCATAAAATCAATCCGTGGCAGCGACCCCGATGCAGCCCTCTACTGGCTTGCCCGTATGATAGAGGGTGGCGAGGCTCCCGAATTCATTGCCCGTCGCCTAATAATATCGGCCTCCGAAGATATTGGGCTTGCCAACCCCAACGCCCTTCTCCTTGCCAACGCCGCTTTCGACGCTGTGATGAAGATTGGCTGGCCCGAAGGTCGCATACCCCTTGCCGAAGCTACCGTTTACCTGGCAACCTCGCCCAAGAGCAATTCGGCATATATGGGCATAAACAGCGCACTCGAAAAGGTGCATGAAACAGGCAACCTGCCGGTGCCATTGCATTTGCGCAATGCCCCCACTGCGCTTATGAAACAACTTGGTTATGCCGATGGCTACAAATACAGCCACGACTACCCTCATCACTTTGTCAAGCAGCAGTTCCTGCCCGACGATGGCCGCTCTTTCTCCTTCTGGCAACCCCAGGACAACCCTGCCGAGCAAAAGACAAAGGCTTGGATGAATTTCTGCTGGGGCGAGGATAGGAATTTCTCAAAATAATTAATAGCGACAGAATCCCGCCTAACCAATTGCGTGTTGCTTTCATTGGGCAGACACACCGGTCTGCCCCTACGGGAAAGGCGTGAACCATTTTCACAAGCCTTCACCTTCGGCTCGTGGGGCTATATAATAGCAATAAGGCAGTGGGTTTCCACTGCCTTATTAGTCCATCTTGTAGTAAGCTATTACTTACCCCAAAAGATTACTTGCTGTCCCAATTGATAGTACTCGTTTCCCGCGCACCGCGTGGCACAAACTTTGTCTGTGCTTCACGCGACTTTCGCTACTCGTACTATCGATGGGGAAATTTATTTACCCCACAAATTTCCCCACTGATAAAATTTCATTTTATCGAGCCTTGGCTACGCTCGTTGCGTGAGTGAATGAATTCCCTCCCACTCGCTTGCACAAGCCTTCACCTTCGGCTCGTGGGGCTATATAATAGCAATAAGGCAGTGGGTTTCCACTGCCTTATTAGTCCATCTTGTAGTAAGCTATTACTTACCCCAAAGGTTGCCCCACTCGCCGCGGTTGGTGTTGCCGAGCTGTGTGCCAGGTGTCGAAGTGTCAACTGTTTTGTCGCTATCGCCCATCTGGATTGATGCTGCAATCATGTTCTCAGTCGCTACGTTTACCTCTGCTGTAAGAGGTGATACATAAGTTTTCTTCATATCATTTTAATGGCCCCCTCCTTCTCCCCCGGAGGGGAGAGTTTGGAGGACTT
>SUXO01000005.1 GCA_015060885.1 Bacteroidales bacterium | reverse complement strand
AGAAGATGGTATCTATGCGCGAACGGTCGGGAACAATCGCGTGCTTCTCCCACACACCGAAATTGGTATTTGAAGTACCAATGTTGAACGAATCGCAAGGGAACATAGCAAGCTGTTCATTGTTCTGCTTTACGCGTACACGCAGATAAGAGTCGGCATATTGCGGGTCGGTTGTTTTGCTTATCAATGTATCGCTGTACGATTCTATGAACCAGGGTACTGTAACAAGTGCTATTTTATATCGCCCGTTACGCGCAATGCTCGTCTCGAACGTGGCTTTGGGCAGGTCGGTAAATTTTGTTTTAAAAAATTGATAGGCAAGCAGATAGTCGCTGCCATTGAGAGTGCCGGCAACATCGGGGTTCTGCGCTTCCACTTTCACAGTCTCATATTCGGCATCCTTATCGAATCCGCTCATAGAGGCCAACAGGTCGTTATTGTAAACCGGCAGCATCTTAATCTCCATCTCCTCTCTTTGCGAAGTGCTCGATTGGTAGGCCGCCTTTGTGCCCGCCGGAACGTGGAGGGTAGCACTTGCATAATGTTCGGCAAAGGCCTCGCTATCGAGCAACGCAGGTATGTTTCCCTGTGCATATATATCTTTAAGAGCAGTGCAACCCTGGAACGCAGCTTCGCCAATCCGATGTACTCCATTACCCATTGTTACACTTGTAAGGCCGGTGCAACCACGGAACGCACTGCCTCCTATCGTTGTTACACTGTTTGGGATTGTTATGCTTGTGAGGCTGCTGCAACCATTGAACGCCCAATCTCCTATCGATGTTACGCTATTGGGGATTGTTACGCTGGTGAGGCCGGTGCAACCACGGAACGCGAATTCTCCTATGCTTGTTACGCTATTGGGGATAATAGTCTTCTTGCAACCTGCAACAAGTGTATTTGTTGCTGTTTCAATTATGGCATTGCAACCCCCGCGGCTATCATAAACACTGTTACCTTCACCAACGGTTACACTTGTGAGGCCGGAGCAATATTCGAACGCAGCATCTCCAATGCTTGTTACACTGTTACCTATTGTAACGCTTTTGAGGCGTTCGCAAAGATAGAACGCATAATTTCCTATCGATGTTACGCTGTTTGGGATTGTTATGCTGCTGAGGAAGGTGCAACCATTGAACGCACGGTCTTGTATCGTTGTCACGCTATTGGGGATTTCAATGTAGGTAAGGCTGGTGCAACCAGCGAACGCACCGTATCCAATCGATCTTACGCTATAAGTTATATTATTGTAGGTAACAGTTGCAGGGATAACAACAGCGTATGTATATTCATCGGCAACAGCACCGGAATACAAGCCGCTGTAAGTTACTGCAACCGTTTTATCTTCTTCTGATAAAACATTGTAATAAACTCCATCAACTTCAAAATCGTGGGCACTCGCCACTGTGCAGCACAGCAACAACAGTGCAGCGAGAATTGTTTTTAAACAATTGTTTCTCATAATATGATTTTTCTAATAATTTTAACTTTAATAACGTACCAACAGTTTACCATATAACCTTCTTGCCATTCTGTATGTAAATGCCGCCCTTGACAGGCTCTGTTACCTTGCGGCCTTGCAGGTCGTAAATATCATTGCTCTCTGCTCTCTCCTCTTTTATATCACTGATGCCTGTAACACCACCTGTTACGTTAATCCAGCCTGTGTAGGGAGCAAGTTTCTCTTTTGAACCGGGAGCCGAGAGAACCACGTTCTTGATGGTGAATTGGTAGTCGCCATCGGTAGCACCGTTTACTTTGAGGGTTGCTGTTGCAACGTCACCTGTTGTGCCGTTGTAAAGAGCGTTGCTCATTGAGATGATTACCACGCGAAGTGAACCGTCGGGCTGAATGGCACACTCGGGATATGAGTGCTTGCGGCTGTTTGTGCGGCTGCCGAGGTCAACTGCGTAGTACTCGCCGTCGAAATCAACCTCGATGCCTTCGGGGAGTTCAAGGTCGAACTGGATTGCCGAGAAGGGATATTCGGGGTTGTCGATGTTTATGAGCAGTGTTTCTCCATCGCCATCGGCCGATACGGTGCTAAGCTCACCGGCGCGTGTAGCGGCTGCTTTTGCGGGAGCATCGTTTGCTGTTCTCGTTCCCAGGATTATGGAAACAAGGCTTGTTACGTCGGCAACATCAACTGTTCCGTCGCCGTCGACATCGGCAGCATCGGTTGCAAGCGAGTTGTCGAGTATCATCGACACCAATGTGGTGGCATCGGCAACGTCGATAACTCCATCGCCATCGACATCGCCCGTGAGGTCGTTTGCCTCTTCAACAATATTGTTAAAGTTCTTCCAATATATAGTGCTTACGATTGTGCTTTCGTCAACAGGAATGAGCATTATCTGGTCGAGCAAGAAGCGAAAAGCAAAATTATTGGCATTCTTGGCTGCATAACGGCCATTTCTTTCATTATACTGCAATGGACGCAAAAGCTCAATGTTTACACCTACACTATGACCGTTTACAAAGTCAAAAATATAATCTTCGTTATTCGCATCCTTCAAGAAGATGGTATCTATGCGCGAACGGTCGGGAACAATCGCGTGCTTCTCCCACACACCGAAATTGGTCTTTGAAGTACCAATGTTGAACGAATCGCAAGGGAACATAGCTAGTTGTTCATTGTTCTGGTTTACACGTACACGCAGATAAGAGTCGGCATATAGCGGGTCGGTTATTTTGCTTATCAATGTATCTTTGTACGATTCTATGAACCAGGGTACTGTAACAAGTGCTATTTTGTATCGCCCGCCGTGTACGATGTTCGTCTCAAACGTGGCTTTGGGCAGGTCGGTCATTTTTTGTTTTGTCGGTTGATAGGCAAGCAGATAGTCGTTTCCATTGAGAGTGCCGGCAACATCGGGGTTCTGCGCTTCCACTTTCACAGTCTCATATATGGCATCCTTATCGCATCCGCTCATAGAAGCCAACAGGTCGTTATTGTAAACCGGCTGCATCTTAATCTCCATCTCCTCTCTTTGCGAAGTGCTCGATTGGTAGGCCGCCTTTGTGCCCGCCGGAACGTGGAGGGTAGCACTTGCGTAATGTTCGGCAAAGGATTCGCTATAGAGCAGTGCAGGCACTATGCCATTTACATATATATCTTTAAGTGCACTACAACCCTGGAACGCAGCTTCGCCAATCCGATGTACACCATTGCCTATTGTTACGCTTGTAAGGCTTGTGCAGCCACTGAACGTGTTATAGATAAATGAAACACTATCGGGTATTATAACGCTCGTGATTTTTGTATTATTTTGGAATGCTTCAACTATGCCGTACTTTATTCCTGCCGGGCTCTTTTCGGGGAGTGTTATTTCGCTTTCGTTGCCAATATATTTAATAAGATTACCACTATCGTTAAAAACAAAATCACCTATAACACTGCCACCCCGGTTGTTTATTACTTCATCGGCATAATAGGCAACGTGGCCGTGGTCTTCACTACCTGCAATAATGTCGAGTGAAGAGTTGTTTACAACGGTTGCAAGGTTTGTGCATTCGTAGAACGCATAATCTTCTATCGATGTTACGCTGTTGGGGATTGTAATGATAGTGAGGCCGTCGCAACCATAAAACGCGCGGTATCCTATCGATGTGACGCTATTGGGAATTGTTACACTGGTGAGGCTGGTGCAATTATCAAACGCCCAATCTCTTATCGATGTGACGCTATTGGGGATTGTTATGCTTGTGAGGCCCGTGCAACCAGAGAACGCGTGGTATCCTATCCATGTTACGCTATTGGGAATTGTTATGCTTGTGAGGCCCGTGCAAGCTTTGAACGCACCGTTTTCTATCGATGTGACGCTATTGGGAATTGTTACGCTGGTGAGGCCGTCGCAACCTAAGAACGCACTCTCTCCTATTGTTGTTACGCTGTTGGGGATTGTTATGCTTGTGAGGCCCGTGCAAGCTTTGAACGCACCGTTTTCTATCGATGTGACGCTATTGGGAATTGTTACGCTGGTGAGGCCGTCGCAACCTAAGAACGCACTCTCTCCTATTGTTGTTACGCTGTTGGGGATTGTTATGCTTGTGAGGCCGTCGCAATTATAGAATGCATAATCTCCTATCGATGTTACGCTGTTGGGGATAATGGTATTTTTGCAACCTTGAATAAGTGTATTTGTTGCTGTTTCTATTATTGCATTGCAATTTTCTCTGCTATCGAATACAGGGTTGCCACTCTCTACTTTTATGCTCGCAAGATTTGTGCAACCCGCAAACGCATCATATCCTATACTGCTTACGCTAGCGGGAATGGTTATTCCCGAAATATTTGTGTAATCCTTGAAAGCTTGATAGCAAATGGCAGTTACTTTATATATTTCTCCATTGTAGGTTATGGAAGAGGGAATGTTCACAACCTCATTGCTGCCCGAATAGTCTATTACTTGCACGGTTTTCTCTTCCTCGGAGATTACTGCGTAGGACAAACCATCCACGACAATTTCACCAACTACCACGATATTGGCAAAATCGGCCCATGAACCGGTGTAATATTTCTTGCCGGCAGCAGGAATGTAGAGTGTCGTTGTCTCATATAACCCGTCAAAGGCAAAATTGCTGACTGAGATATATCTATCGGTGGCAAGACAGTGTATCTCTTTTAGGTCGCTGCACGCTTCGAATGCATAACTTCCTATTGCCTCTACACTTGCAGGTATGGTAATGGATGTTATGCCGTGTATGCCGTTGAAAGCTCCATCTCCGATAGAAACTATACCATCGGGTATTATGGCACCTTTACCACCAAGTACCAAAGTAGAACCATCTATGCCCGTGGCCAGACCGGGTATTGTGTTGTTGTCTATTAAAACATTATAACCTTCGGGCGTGCTATAACGTGTATTCTCTTTTGCTGCTGTAATTTTTTCAAGATTATTATTGTGGCTGAACGCATAACCCCCTATTATGGTTACTCCGGCAGGGATATGTATCTCGCGCAAGTCGCAATACTGGAATACATAACCTCCTATGATTTGCACACTTTCGGGTATGGTAATTGCATTTAAATTACTACAATCTTTAAACAAGAATGTGTTTAGTGAATTTACATTATCACCTATTGTAACCGATGTGAGCGTGGTTATTTGTGCAAATGGTGAATATCCGTCGCCGTAATATTCGCTATAATTGAGGTTGCGACCTAAATAAAGACTTTCGAGTGGACAGTAGTAGAACAACCCTTTAAAGCCATTTTTGCCCAAATTAAGTTTGGTGTCACCATCTTCTATGCGCACATTTTTAATGCCTGTACAACCATTGAACGCATAGTCTCCAATCGAAGTTACGCTGTTGGGGATTGTAACGCTTGTGAGGCCGGTGCAACGCTCGAACGCATTCTCTCCTATTGATGTTACGCCGCTACCAATTGTTACGCTGGTTAGGCCAGTGCAACGAAAGAACGCACTTTCACCTATTGTTGTTACGCTGTTGGGGATTGTTATGCTGGTGAGGCCGGTGCAACTAAAGAACGCATTGCTTCCTATCGTTGTCACGCTATCGTTTACGACAACCTCTTTTATTTCCAAGCGGTACGTGCTCCACGGTGCAACGCTGTCGGTGTAGTTATACATAGCGCCGCTTCCACTGATGGTTAATGTACTGTCGCGCAATATCCATGTAGCGTCGTCACCACAGATTCCTCCCGGTATCTCCACTATATTGGTAAAAGACTTCCAAGTGTTGGCGGCCTGGTAGGCGGTTTTTGAGCCTGCGGGAACATAAACAGGGATACTTACTGGAACGTTGTAGAATGCACCGGAAGAAACACTTGGCGGGATAGTAGCTTCAATATATATTTCAGTAATACCGGTGCAATCATAAAACGCACTATTTCCAATTGATGTTACGCTGTTGGGAATTGTTACGTTTGTGAGGCCGGTGCAACCGTAGAACGCACTGCTTCCTATCGATGTTACACTATCGCCAATTATAATTTCCTTTATCGATGTAATTCCGCCAAACCACGAATAGATGATAGTGGTATTTATTTCCACTTTTTCAAGGCCGGTGCAACCATAGAACGCATAATCTATCGATGTTACGCTGTTGGGGATAGTTATGCTTGTGAGGCCGGAGCAATCATAGAATGCACTGCTTCCTATCGATGTTACGCTATTGGGTATTGTTACGTTTGTGAGGCCGGTGCAACCATAGAACGCACTGCTTCCTATCGATGTTACACTGTTAGGGATAATAGTATTTTTGCAACCTTGAATAAGTGTATTTGTTGCTGTTTCTATTATTGCATTGCAACCCTCACGGCTGTCATATACAGTGTTGCCACTATCTACTGTAACGCTTTCAAGGCCGGAGCAATCTCTGAATGCACTGCTTCCTATCGATGTTACGCTGTTGCCAATTATAATTTCTTTTATCGATGTATGTCCTCTAAACCACGTATCGATAGTAGTGGTGTTTATTTCCACTTTTTCAAGAGGGCAATTATAAAACGCAGAGTTTCCAATTGATTTCACGCTGTTGGGTATTGTTACGTTTGTGAGGCCGGAGCAATACTGGAACGCACCGCTCCCAATCGATGTTACGCTATCGCCAATTATAATTTCCTTTATCGATGTAAGTCTGCTAAACCAAGTACCGATAGTAGTGGTGTTTATTTCCACTTTTTCAAGAGGGCAATTATAAAACGCATTGATTCCTATTGTTGTTACACTGTTGGGGATTGTTATGCTTGTTAGGCCGGTACAACCATAGAACGTACAGTTTCCTATACTTGTTACGCTGTTGGGTATTGTAACACTTGTGAGGCCTGTGCAACCTAAGAACGCATAGTTTCCTATCGATGTTACGCTGTTGGGGATTGTAATGCTTGTGAGGCCAGAGCAATTATCGAACGCACTATTTCCAATTGTTGTTACGCTGTTGGGGATTGTTACGCTTGTGAGGCCAGTGCAACCACTGAATGCACTATTTCCAATTGTTGTTACGCTGTTGGGGATTTTGATGCTTGTAATTGATGAGTTATAAAATACACTATCGCCAATAGCATAGTTGCCACCGTTGTAGTTGCTTGGCAACACAACATCGTTACTTTTCCCAAAGTAGGCAACAAGGGTGTTAACGCCATCTATTGTTTCAAAAATATAGTCTTGTGGTATGTCGTCACCTGACGTATAAATATTTGTTGCATAATAGCCTACATAGCCATTGTCGGTACTGCCTTTGGTTATGCCGAGGTCGGAATAATCGATAACAGTGTATAGATTACTACAACCATAGAAGGCGTTGTCGCCAATTGAAATGACACTGTTTGGGATTGTAACACACTTTAAATTAGAACAAGTTTCAAATGCATTCGCACCAAGTACCATAACACCGCTACCGATAGTCACGTTTCTCAGACCGGAGCAACCCTTGAACGCATACTGGTTTATGAGCATAACGTTGTCGTGGAATGTAATATCGGTGAGGCCGGAGCAACCATAGAACGCATACTTTTTTATTTCGGTGATGTCGCTTGGGATAACAAGGTTGGTAACTTTCTCGCCGTTTAAATATAAGTTCGCTCCATCATACAATGGATTGGCGCTGGCGTAGGTTACAAAATTTATTTTGCACCAAGCAGAAAGGTCGGTGATATGTACAGCTGTGAGGCTGGTGCAACCGTAGAACGCACTTTCTCCTATTGTTGTCACGCTGTTGGGGATTGTTACACTTGTGAGGCCACTGCAATCATAGAACGCTCTCTCGCCTATTGATGTTACGCGATTGGGGATTGTTACGCTTGTGAGGCCGGTGCAACCATAGAACGCACGGCCTCCTATCGATGTTACGCTTTCGGGAATTGTTATGTTTGTGAGGTCGGAGCAATACTTGAACGCACCGCTCCCAATCGATGTTACACTGTTGTGTATTTCAATGCTTGTGAAGCCGGAGCAATACTGGAACGTATTCTTTTTTATTTCAGTGATGTCACTTGGAATAACAAGGTTGGTAACTTTCTCGCCGTTTAAATATAAATCAAATCGCGTTAGACTCCTAACAATACCTATATCCCCAAAATCTATTTTGCACCACGCCGATAGGTCGGTGATATTTATCCTTTTAAGGCTGGTGCAATTATCGAACGCACTGTATCCTATCGATGTTATACTACTGGGGATATTAAGTTTTGCAAGGCTAGAGCATTCATAGAACGCACTAGTTCCTATTGATGTCACACTATTGGGGATTGTAACGCTTGCGAGGGCGGAGCAATCTCTGAACGCGCTTTCTCCAATTATTTTTACGCCTTCACTAATATTTACTAAAATAACTCCGGTGCAACCACGGAACGCACTCATTCCAATACCCTCTACTATGTATGTCACATTATTGTAGGTAACAGTGGAGGGAATGGTTACAATACCGCTGTATTCATCGGCAACTGTATCAGGATATGAACCGCTGTAAGTTACTGCAACCGTTTTTGCACTGGAAGAGGCTATGGTATAATAAACTCCATTGACCTCAAAGTCGTGGGCACTTGCCACATTGCTACACAGCAACAACAGTGATGTGAGCAAGGAATAAAGGTAAAACTTTTTCATAATGACTTATAATTTAACAATTTGAATGCTATTCATTATAAGCCTCGCCCGTGACAACCGCGCAATACCGACAAAAAAAAGGCGCGAGACTTATTGCCTTGCGTCCATCAACTTGTGGGCATCGCCAAACGCCTTAACCAAATGAACTTTGAAGAAACAATATTCCCACGCCGTGGATATACTGCGCCCTCATTTAGGGTGTATATACACAGAATGAGCATTAGTCGCTTTTGTCCTTGGTTTTAAATTTTGGCGAAATTTACAAGTTGGGACTTATGCAAAAATGCTTTTGTATCACGCGGTTTGTTTGCACGTCCGCGGATACCGAGGGCAAATTTAAACATTTTTTTCGACTAATGCTCTTTTACAGGGAAAATTGTTCCTTCATTGCCAATAAATTACAATATTATATAATAAGGAACTGTTTAATTTCGTATAAAATACATCAAAACAGAAAAGGGTAATGTTTTGGCTTCTAAAAAAGCGTTTATGGTTTTTTAGAAGCGTGGAGTGACGGAGGGAATAACAAAACAGCAACGCGAAGAGGGTTCACCTGCAAAAGTCGGGGGAATAAAACTTTCTCACTCCTAAATCCTCGGTGGCCCGTGAGATATTCTTTCTATCATTGAAACTCCTTTATTTACTTTTTGTCGCTCAAAAAGTAACAAAAACGCCCGGCACACGGGGCGTTCAAGTCGCTCCTGTCTCTGCTCGTGAATTGCTTTAAAGCAATATAACTCGTTCGCCACTCGCTTGTCGCTGCAAGCCTTTCTGCCGTTTGCAGGGTGCTGCGTAACTCGCTTCGTGCGGCTATATAAGATAAATTATACCCGCACTGCGCTCAAACAGTACTCGCACAATGGCCTGCCCCCGGCAGGGCTCTCCGCTGTCTCTCTTACGGTGCCGGTTTCTTTTTCTGAATTACTTCTGCTTGTACTGTACACCGCAAAGGTAATTCGTCGCTGAAAGCGAAAATAACGATTAAGTGAGAGTAGAAGGCAAATTTATTTGCATTATGCCGAGCGTGAGTTATTTCGTTATACAAAGGGCAGCGTGGCGCGACACAGGGAGCTACCGAGCAATGCGCAGGAAAAGCGTGGTACATGTTTGAGCGTAGCGAGTCGTGCCACGCCCAAGCATTGCGACCAGTAGTGAGCGGCAAGGCACGTAGCGACCGAAGAATGTCGCAAGCATAGCAGCGACTTGTGAGCAAAGCAAGTGCCGAAAGTTTGTACAAACGAGCGGGTGAAAGCTTGCTTACACACAAAGCGAGTGCAGCCGAGCTTGGATTTATCAATGGTAAGTACGACTGCCCACGTTTTTGTGCACTTTTTTCAAAAAGTGCAGCATAAATCTTCGCTTAATTGAGAGAATAGCCGACAATAACACCGAAAAGTTTTGAGTAAGCCCCCTAGAATTTGCAGGTGAGCCGCGAAGAGCCGGCGCGCACACGCCGGTGACGCCAAAAAAAAGCCGGTGCGCAAGGTTGCGCACCAGCTTGTAAAAGACTCGCGGGAGAGTATATATCAATAGTTCTCGGGCTTAATCTGGAAGTATGCTTTGGGATGTGAGCATACAGGGCACATTTCGGGGGCCATCTTGCCAAAGTGCAAGTGTCCACAGTTACGGCACTGCCATACACAATCCTGGTCGCGGCTGAACACCATACCGTTCTGCACGTTCTGCAAGAATTTCTTGTAACGCTCTTCGTGAACGGCCTCAACCTTTGCCACAGCCTCGAACATTGCGGCAATCTCCATAAAGCCCTCTTCGCGGGCCTCTTTTGCCATAGTGGGGTACATATCGGTCCACTCGTAGTTCTCACCGGCAGCAGCATCGACAAGGTTCTCGGCTGTACCTTCGATACCGTGTACAAGCTTGAACCACATTTTTGCGTGCTCTTTCTCCTGGTCGGCTGTCTCCTGGAACATTGCAGCTATCTGCTCATATCCCTCTTTCTTTGCCTTGCTTGCGTAATATGTGTATTTGTTACGTGCCTGGCTCTCACCTGCAAACGCCGCCCACAAATTAGCCTCGGTCTTTGTTCCTTTCAATGATTTGTCCATAATAGTTATTTTTTAAATTGTTTATCCATTACAAATATCGCACTTTTTTTCAATTGGCAATACACGCCTGCCATATTTTTTTCAAAATTTCAGAAGTTGTCGATTTTCTTATAAAACCTGTCACACCCTGAAAGGGATGTTCCGGATAACCTCTTAAACAATGGCGGGCAGTGTTTTGTTCAGGCTTACTTGCAACCTGCACAACGGGGCTTTATCTGCTTGAAGAAGTCGTTGCCCTTGTCATCGACCAGGATGAACGCGGGGAAGTCCTCAACCTCTATTTTCCATATTGCCTCCATACCAAGTTCGGGGTATTCAACACACTCGATGCTCTTGATGTTGTTCTGCGCGAGGATTGCGGCAGGGCCACCGATAGAGCCGAGATAGAAACCGCCGTGTTTTTTGCAGGCATCGGTCACCTGTTGCGAACGGTTACCCTTTGCAAGCATAATCATTGAGCCGCCATTCTCCTGGAAGAGGTCGACATAAGAGTCCATACGGCCTGCTGTGGTGGGGCCCATTGAGCCGCAAGGCATACCGGCAGGAGTCTTGGCAGGGCCTGCATAGTAGATGGGGTGGTCCTTTATGTACTGGGGCAATCCCTCGCCACGGTCGATGCGCTCTTTGAGCTTTGCGTGTGCTATGTCGCGGCCCACGATAATGGTACCGTTGAGCGAGAGGCGGGTTGCAATGGGATACTGTGACAGCTGTGCGCACACCTCTTTCATCGGGCGGTTAAGGTCGACACGTACAATGTCGCCCTCGCCTGCGTTGCGAAGCTCTTCGGGAATGAGGGTTGCGGGCTGGTCATCGAGTTTCTCAATCCATATACCGTCTTTGTTTATTTTTGCTTTTATATTGCGGTCGGCCGAACAGCTCACGCCCATACCAACGGGGCAGCTTGCGCCGTGACGGGGCAAACGTACCACACGGATATCGTGGGCAAGGTATTTGCCGCCGAACTGTGCTCCCAAGCCTATGCGGTGAGCCTCGTCGAGCAACTGCTTTTCGAGTTCGATGTCGCGGAATGCGCGGCCTGTTTCGTCGCCTGTGGTGGGGAGGTTGTCGTAGAAGTGTGTCGATGCCAACTTAACGGTGAGAAGGTTCTTTTCGGCCGATGTACCGCCTATTACAAATGCTATGTGATAGGGAGGACAGGCTGCCGTACCCAAGCTCTTCATCTTGTCGACAAGGAAGGGAACAAGGGTTGCGGGGTTCAAGAGTGCCTTTGTTTCCTGGTAGAGATAGGTTTTGTTGGCCGAGCCGCCACCCTTTGTAACCATAAGGAAGCGATATTCCATTCCCTCGGTTGCTTCGAGGTCGATTTGCGCGGGAAGGTTGCAACGGGTGTTCACCTCGTCGTACATATTGAGGGGGGCGTTCTGGCTGTAACGCAGGTTCTCCTGTGTGTATGTGTCATAGACACCGCGCGCAAGAGCCTCTTCGTCGCAGAAACCGGTCCACACCTGCTGCCCTTTCTCGCCGTGAATTATTGCGGTTCCTGTATCCTGGCACAGGGGAAGCTGTCCTTTGCAGGCAACCTCGGCATTGCGCAGGAAGGTGAGAGCAACGTATTTGTCGTTCTCGCTTGCTTCGGGGTCGGTAAGGATTTTTGCAACCTGCTCGTTGTGCGAACGGCGCAACATAAATGACACGTCGCGGAATGCGGTGCGCGACATAAGTGTCAATGCTTCGGGGGTGACCTTCAACATGGGTTTGCCTTCGAACTCACCAACCGAAACGCCCTCTTTCGAGAGCAGATAGTACTCTGTGGTGTCCTTGCCCTGCTGGAACATATGGGCATACTTGAATTCGGGAATTGCTGCCATAGTTTTTATATTTTTATGTTTAACAAATTATTTTTTACTCTTTCCACTGCTCCTCATCGTATGTTTGGTAGAGGAAGTCGTTATATGGGTATTTTTGAACGTGCAGCTCGCACACTCGTTTGTATATTATCTCTTTAAGGTCGTCGATATTGCTGCGCTCACGTGCCGAGATGAAGATGCAGTTGTCGGCAAGTTTTGCCAGCCACGAGGCCTTCAACTCGTCGAGGCTTATGTTCTCGCGTGTCTTGGGTGTGAGGTCATCGGGTTCCTTTTCGACGTATGTAAAGGCATCTATCTTGTTGAAAACAACCATTATGGGTTTGTCGCCGCAGTTGAGGTCGGCAAGGGTCTTGTTGACCACTGCTATCTGGTCCTCAAATTCGGGGTGTGAGATGTCGACAACGTGCAGCAGCAGGTCGGCTTCACGCACCTCGTCGAGAGTTGACTTGAACGACTCCACAAGGTCGGTGGGGAGCTTGCGTATGAAACCTACCGTGTCGGAAAGGAGGAACGGGAGGTTCTCTATTATAACCTTGCGCACCGTGGTGTCGAGCGTGGCAAAGAGCTTGTTTTCGGCAAACACCTCGCTCTTGGCAAGGAGGTTCATCAGAGTCGATTTGCCCACGTTGGTGTAACCCACAAGGGCTACACGGATAAGGCGGCCGCGGTTCTTGCGCTGTATCGACTTCTGGCGGTCTATCTGGGCAAGCTGCTCTTTGAGCAACGACATACGCCCAAGAATTATACGGCGGTCCATTTCGAGCTGCGTCTCACCGGGACCGCGAAGGCCCACACTGCCGCCCTTGCCGCTGCCCGAACCGCCACCCTGGCGTTCGAGGTGGGTCCACAGGCGTTGCAGGCGGGGAAGCATATATTTGTATTGCGCAAGTTCCACCTGAACCTTTGCGTGGGCTGTCTGCGCACGCATCGCAAAAATATCGAGTATGAGCGAGGTGCGGTCGAGTATCTTTATTTTAAGTTCCTTTTCAATGTTACGCAACTGCTTTGCCGACAGCTCGTCGTCGAAAATAACCATACCAATCTCGTCGTCGGTATCCTTGCGGGTTTCGACATATTCGGCAATCTCCACAAGCTTGCCACTGCCCACATAGGTCACAGAGTGGGGGTGGTCGATGCGTTGCGTGAAACGTTTCACCACCTCGGCACCGGCTGTCTGGGCAAGGAATTCAAGCTCGTCGAGGTACTCGTTGGTCTTGCGCTCGTTCTGTGTGGATGTTATAAGGCCCACAAGAATGGCGGTCTCCTTTTTGGTGGTTGATATTACAAATTCTTTCATCGACTGATGTTGTTCAAAAATCTTTTGCTAATATACTAATTTTTATACAATACACGAAAGCTGCCGCAGTTTTATCACACAAGCGTGCGGTAACAACCGCCGGCAACGGCTTTCACAAGCCCTTTCATCTCCATATCAAACAAGAGAGGCATAAGAGTTGTTATGGGCATATCGGTTTTTACCACAAGCTGGTTTATCTGCAAGCCATCGGAAGAGGATTTGAGCAGGTTCACTATAACACTCTCTTCGGGGGTAAGTTCAGGGAACAGTTCGGCCTGGCGGGGCTTTGCGGTGGCTCCGCTTCCCCAGTTCATTGCCTCGACAAAGTCGTGGGCCGATGTTATGAGGGCGGCGCGGTTGCGTGCCACAAGTTCGTTGCAGCCGCAGGAGTACTGGTCGTTGACACGGCCGGGAAAGGCAAAGCAGTCGCGCGAATAACTCTGCGCAATGGAGGCTGTTATGAGCGAGCCGCCCGAAGAGGCCGACTCCACTACGACTGTCGCATCGGCCATACCGGCGACAATTCTGTTGCGCTGCACAAAGAACTGTGGGAGAGGGTTGCTCTCGCTCATGAATTCAGTGAGAAGCCCACCGCCCTGCTCTATCATCTTTTTTGCCACGGGACGGTGCATCTGGGGATAGAGCCTGTCGAGCCCGTGGGCAAGCACGCCCACTGTGGGAAGGCCGGCTTCAACTGCTGCACGATGGGCACAGATATCTATCCCGTAGGCAAGGCCGCTCACCACCAATGTTCCGGGCAACAGGCGGGCCAGGTCGTGCACGAACGAGGCACACATATCCTTGCCGTATGCCGTGGCGTGGCGGGTACCCACTATCGACACTATATGCGGTGCGTTGAAGGGTATATCGCCCAGCGAGTAAAGGGCAATGGGAGCATCGCTGCACTCGAAAAGACGTGCCGGGTAGTCACTGTCGTTAAGGCAGGTGAGTTTTATGCCGTTCGCCTCCACGAACTCCATTTCGCGCTCGGCTCGTTCCACTATGCTTTTATCGCGCAATGCTGTCACGAGCGTGGGGGATATACCCGGAAGTATATCGTTTATGTAGTCGAGATTGTCGAAGATTTCCTTTGCGCTGCCCGCAATGTCCATCATCTGGCGAAGAAGAGCAGGTTGCTGTACCTGCACCCGTGAGAGCGCAAGTATGGCAACCTGCTCATTTATGTCGGCTCTGTAACCCACTATTTAAGTATCGATTTGAAAGCCTCGTCGTTCACGTATTTGGCAAATTCAAGGTCGCCAAGAGCCTTTTTGGCCATTGAAGGGTCGAGCTTCACTGCGCTTTTAAGACCATCGTAAATGAGTGCGGCATTGCCTGTGCGTGCGCCGAGAACCGCTTTGATGTAGTGTGTGGTTGCATCGGGGTTCTTAATTGCGGCGATAGTCTTTTTGGCTGTGCTGTAATCGTTGTCGAGCAGCTGTGCAAGAGCGGTGCTGTTCGAAGGCTCTTTCTCCAAGAGATAGGCGGCACGGCCATAGAGGCCTTTGGCTATGTTGAGGTTGCCGAGTGCCTCGTCGCCGGCTTTTGCGCTTGAACCGATGGCCATATATGACTCGGCAGCAGCCACATTACCCTCCAAAAGTTCCAGGTAACCGAGGTTCACATTCACTTCGGGGGCATTCTTGTCTATCTTCGCGGCCTGTGCAAAACGTTCTTTTGCAGCTGCATAATCGCCGGCATTGTAGGCAAGCACACCAAGATTGTTGTATGCGCGATAGTCACCGGGATATATCATTGTGGCTGTCGAATATATCTTCTGTTTCTCGGCGGTGTCGTCGGTGAGAACTGCCGCATAGAGAATCTCTTCGAGTGAAAGAGCTTTGGGGTCGGTTGCGAACTGCTCCATAATCTCGTCGTCGGAACGGCCGATAAGCTGGTAGTTGAGTGTGATGCGTGCACGGCGCAACTGGGGCAGAATTTCGTCGGCAAGGTCCTTGTAAACCGATGAGATGTTCTTTATCTGCTGCTCACGCTCTTCGGGGTCGTTGTACATTGAGAGAACGCGGAGAATGAGCTCCTTGTCGGGCAGTTCCGACTTTGAAACGAGTTCTTTGAAACCGTCCCAGTCCTCGGCGGTGTAGTCGGTATCGAGGTAGCCTTCGAGCTTGGCCTTGTCCATTTCGCCCTTCACGAATTTCGACGCGCTTGTCTCGCGGCCTGTTGCAATGTCGGTGTTGAGTGACATTCCACCGTCGGGAGAGGCATATGCCGCAACCTCGATATTGTCGACAACCTTGTTTTCGGCATCGGCTGCAATGTCGCGCATAGCGGCTTTGAGGGCGTTCACATCGTCGCTTTTAAGCTCGGCGGCACGCAGGTTGGTCTGCTGTATTAGGAACATTATGTTGGCCTCCTTCGCCTGCTTGATTACACGCTGGAACACATCCTCGCCGATTGCTATTTTGGCGGTCTTTGCTGTTGAGCGATAGAGCTGCGATGTGGCAATACAGCCGTCGGCAATCTTTACTTCGGGGAGGTTGTATGTCTTGTCGCCCTTCTTCACGGTGAAGTTGAGATAGAGTGACGATTTCTCCATTGCGGGTATATAGTCGAACGACATCTTCATTGTGAAGGAGCCGCCTTTGTCGTAAAGGATTGTGCGGTTGTTGCCACGAACCTTCTCGCCCTGGAACACTACCGACTCGGCTGTTGCCGAACCGCCTTCGTATTTGAGCACGGGGGTAATTGTGAGAACCGATTTCTTGTTGAAGAACTTTGCAGGGAACTTGCCGTCGATGGTAACGGGGATTTCACTGCCGACAACCTCCATTACCTGGGGTGTCACGGTAAAATAGTCTGCGGGAAGCTCTCCCATTTTTGAACTGCACGAGCAGAAAAGAGCTATCATAAGAGATAGCAGAAGTGATGTCTTTTTCATTGTTTTATTCTATTTATTACTCTATTATTCGGCTTTTCGCTATAAAATTACGCGAAGATAACTTTAATAATTCACTTTACAAACAGGATTTCGCGGCAGAACACACTTTTTTAAAAAAATTCACACTCTTTTCTTGTTTCGGGGATGGTGCTCTATAATCTCTTCGCGCAAACGTGTGGAGTCGATATGTGTGTATATCTCCGTTGTCGAAATGCTTTCGTGCCCCAACATTGCCTGTATTATCCTTAAATTGGCACCACCTTCGAGCAGGTGCGTGGCAAAGGAGTGGCGGAAGGTGTGGGGGCTCACGTTTTTCGTTATACCCACCGCGGCAACCAGCTCCTTTATCATACGGAACACCATAATGCGTGACAGGCTCTTTTTGAGCCGCTCGCTTACAAACACATAGTCCTCGTAGCCGGGTTTTATCGCTATCGCGCTGCGGTCGGCATCGTAGGCTTCCAACTCGGCTATGGCACGCGGCGAGATGGGTACAAGGCGTTGCTTGTCGCCCTTGCCGGTCACACGTATGAAACCTTCGGTGAGGTAGAGGTCGGAACGTTTGAGATTGCACACCTCGGAGACACGCAGGCCGCAGCTGTAAAGTATCTCTATGATGGCACGGTTGCGCTGCCCCTCCTTTTTCGAGAGGTCTATTGCGTTTATTATGTCGTCTATTTCCTGCAATGTGAGCACCGACGGCAGGCGCATACCCACTTTGGGCGACTGCAACAGCTCGGTCACATTCTGCTCCACAAAACCGTCGAGTTGAAGAAAACCGTAAAAGGAGCGCAAGGAGGAGAGAATGCGTGCCTGGGAGCGGGGTGTAATACCCACATCGTCGAGAGCACCCATAAAGGAGCGGAAGTCGTCGAGACCGGCCGTAACAAAATCCTTTCCCTGTTCTTCGAGGAATTTCGTAAACTTCTCGACATCACTCATATAGGCCTCTATGGTATTTGACGAGAGGGACTTTTCGAGCCGCAGATAGACGCGATAGAGCACAAGCGGTGAATTGCTGCGCTTTTCACCACCCGCATCATTTGTTTTTCCCACGCTCTTTTTTGACATAACAGACGAAGTTTCCACGCGAATTTACGAATAAACAGGGTTACTGCGATAAATTTTCGCAGAAAAATTATTGAGAGCTCTACAAGCAACAATAATTTCTCAAATTCATATAATTATTGTATCTTCGCAACAATTTAAGAGAGTTTCCGACAACAGACCTATGAGCATCGACAGCAGGCTTGACGATTACATTGCCACACACAGCAGCCCCGAAGGTGAGTATCTTTACAAACTCTACCGTGCAACGAATGTGGAGATACTGAACCCGCATATGGCATCGGGGCAGGTACAGGGGCGTTTGCTCAAACTGCTGGTGAAGATGATTCGCCCGAAGAGAATCCTTGAAATAGGTACCTACACAGGCTATTCGGCAATATGTATGGCCGAAGGGCTCGACGAGGGCGGGAAACTGTACACTTTTGAGATTGACGATGAGTTGGAGGACTTTACCCGACGTTGGATTGAGGGCTCGCCTGTTGCCGACAAGATTGTTTTCACCATTGGAAGTGCCCTTGAAATTGTGCCCACAATGAACGAGAAATTCGACCTTATTTTCATTGACGGCAACAAACGCGAATACACCGCCTATTACGAAATGGCACTCGCCCACCTTAACGAGGGCGGGTGGATACTTGCCGACAACACCTTGTGGGACGGCTGGATAATAGATGAGAAGCGACAGGATGCGCAGACCAACGGAGTGAGGGCTTTCAACGACCTTGTGAGCAACGACGAGCGTGTGGAGAAGGTGATACTCCCCCTGCGTGACGGGCTCACGATTATAAGAAAAAAGTAGATTACAAGAATATTATGGACAGTACAAGACAGAACAAGATTTCGCGCCTCATACAAAAGGAGTTGAGCGACATATTGCTGAAACTCGCCAAAGAGACACGCGGCATAATGGTTTCGGTGAGCGTGGTGCGCGTGAGCCCCGACCTGGGCATTGCAAAAGCCTATTTGAGCGTGTTCCCCTCGGAGAAAGGGAACGAAGTGGTAAACCATCTCAACGAGAATATCAAGGCCATACGCTTTGAGCTGGGCAACCGCGTGCGTCACCAGTTGAGAATAATTCCGGAGGTCCGTTTCTACATTGATGACTCGCTCGACTACATTGAGCACATAGACGAGTTGCTCAAAGACAAATAATGAACCTCCCGTTCTACATAGCCACACGATACCTCTTCTCGAAGAAAAGCCACCAGGTGATAAACATAATTTCGGGAGTAGCCATCGCCGGTGTAACACTTGCGACCGTGGCTATGGTGTGTACCCTTTCGGTCTTCAACGGCTTTAAGGATATGGTCGCAGGGCAGTTCACCGCGTTCGACCCCGACATAAAGATTACTGCCTCCAAAGGAAAAGCCTTTACAATGGAGGATAGCACATTTACACGGCTGAAAGGGCTTCCCTGTGTCGATGTTGCCGGCATAGCCATTGAGGACAAGGCTATGGTGCAATACCGCGGCAGGCAGGCTATGGCAAACATTAAGGGGATTGAAGAGAGCTTTACCCGCCTAACCGACATAGACAAAAGCCTTGTAGGCAACGGAGAGTTCGCCCTGAAAGACAGCATCAACAGCTATGCTGTACCGGGAATAGGCATTGTGAGCGTACTTAACAGCGGGCTTTACCACGTGGACCCGCTCGAAGTCTTTGCACCGCGAAGAGGCGGCAAGGCAAACTTCTCGAACCCGGCGGCAAACTTCAAGAAAGGAAGCCTGCAATCTTCGGGGTTGAGTTTTATGACAAACCAGCCAAAGTATGACGAGGGATATATCCTTACATCGGTTGAGTTTGCGAGAAAGTTGTTCGGGCGCGGCAACAACGAAGGCACAAGCATAGAGATAAGACTCGCAAACGGGTACAGTACCGACAAGGCCAAAAAGGAGATTGCCGCAGTGCTTGGTGACGGGTTTACAATAGAGGACCGTTACGAACAGCAGAAGGACATCTTCAAGGTGATGAAAATTGAAAAGTTCATCTCTTTCATATTCCTCTCATTCATTCTGCTCATTGCCTGCTTCAACATAATTGGTTCATTGTCGATGCTGATAATAGAGAAACGGCAAAATATGGAAACTTTGCGTTCGCTGGGAGCAACCGACAGGATGATAACCGATATTTTCGTTCTCGAAGGCTCCATAATATCGGCCATTGGAGCAGTGGGCGGAATTGCGATAGGCATTATCGTGTGCCTGCTGCAACAGGAGTTCGGCCTGCTAACACTTGGCGAGGCTGCCGACGGTTTTATAGTGAACAGCTATCCCGTAAAGGTGGAGATTGCAGACATTGCGACTGTATTCCTGACAGTGCTTGTGGTGGGACTGACGGCGGTGTGGTTGCCGGTGAGGCTGCTTACAAGAAGTTTCCTTGCAAAAGAGAATTTATGACAACAACATAATTGGAATGATAAAGGGGTGAGCACATGCTCACCCCTTTATCATTCCAATATTACGTGTTCGACATCGATATGCTGTTCAAGATAACGTGAGGCCTGCTCGCGGAAACGGTTGTCCGACTCGGTTGTGGAGAAAACTCTTCCGCCACCCTTTGAACAGAGGGCATCCATTTCGGGATGACGGGCAAGATAGTCTTTAAGCGATGCTGCCACAGCTGCACCCTGGGTGAGTATCCTGACACCGGCCGGCACAAACTGCCTTATCTTTTCAATGAGCATCGGGTAGTGTGTACAGCCGAGAATTATGGTATCAATCTGCGGGTCGCGCGACAAGAGGTTGTCCACGTGACGTTTTACGAAGTAGTCGGCACCACGGCTGTTATGCTCGCAGTTTTCGACCAAAGGAACCCACATTGGGCAAGCCTCCCCGTTGACAACTATGTCGGGGTATAGTTTCTGTATCTCCAAAGGATAGGAGTGTGACTTTATGGTACCCTCGGTAGCCAATATACCCACGTGACGGCTCACCGTTACATCGCCTATGGTTTCCACTGTGGGGCGTATTATTCCCAGCACTCTGCGGGTGGGGTCTATGACCGGCAGGTCGACCTGCTGGATACTGCGCAACGCCTTTGCCGATGCTGTGTTGCAGGCCAGGATAACAAGGTGACACCCTTGCGCAAAGAGATGTTTCACACACTGGCGTGTAAATTCGTACACCACATCGAAGGAGCGCGTGCCATAGGGGGTGCGTGCATTGTCGCCCAAGTACAGATAGTCGTACTGTGGCAACAGTTCCTCAATTTCGCGGTATATTGTAAGACCGCCATAACCCGAATCGAAGATTCCTATCGGGCCGGGCGCAACAGGTGCTTTTATGCCGGACATTATTATTGCTTTTTATGTTTAAAACAGCTCCTAACCTCTTTGCTATTCGGCAGCAGAGGAGTTTTCTGTTTCGTCACCGTAGAATATGACATCCACCTTTACCGGTTTTTCAGCCTCCTTCTCCTCGTTGGCTGCACCCTCTTCGGGCGACTGTATCTCTTCATCGACAGGCTCTTCTGTGGCAGACTGTGTTTCTTCGGCTACCGCCTCTTCAATGGAGTGCTGCTCCTCGGCAAGAGGCTCGCCGCCTGTGAAGAGTTTTTCCCCCTCCTCGGCTTGAAGAGCGCCGGGTGACACAACCTCTTTAATAACCAGCTCGGTTATATCCACACCGAAATTGGGGTTTACATAACGGTAGGCCTCCTTGTCGGTGTCTACCGCATAGGCAAGTTCCTTGTGCAGGCACACACGCTCTACTGCCATATCCACGTTGAGCAGAATGGGGGCAAAAAGGGAATCGTGGGCCTGTTCGAGCCACACTTTCAGCTGGTCACGAAGAACCACATTGCGGTCTACAAGGTCTTGTAACTCCTTTTGGCGTTTACGCAAGATTGGTTCGGGGAAGGTGCTTTGCCCGTCGAGAAACGATACATAGGCGCGGGTGAGCACCTCCTCGCCCGATGCCACCTCGGCATCGCAAAGTTCAAGGAGTGAGTTATAATTGTTCTGTGCCTCGGTGTATTCGGGCAATTCCTCCATTACAGCCTTCAAGCTGAAAAAGCCGAACTGAGCGGGCTGCGCACACAGGAGTGCGGGCACGAACAGAAGGATAAACAAGAATTTACGCATCTTCTCTCTTTTTGTATATTATTAAAAAGGTAAAGGGGAATAGTTCTTATTCCCCCTCATTGCCTTTGTATGTAATCTTATTTCGCGCTTATACCAAGCTTTGCCTTGACTTTTGCATCGAGGTTGTCGCAAAGTGTCTCGCTTATGTAGGGGATGCCGGCTGTGATGTCGAAAACACAGATGTAACCGCCCTCACGACCTACTGCCTGGATAGCTGTCTGCAATATGTTGTTCACTTCGGCCAACTTGGTCTGCTGTGCCTGTTGCAGGTTCTGATAGCTCTCCTGCTCATACTGCTGCAAGCGTGTGTAGAGGTCCTGCAACTCTGCTTCGCGACGTTTTAGAATATTGGCGGGAAGCGAGTCCTTCACCTGCTCAAAGGCAACACCCTTCTTTTCGAGTTCTGTACGAAGACGCTCAAACTCGTCGGCATACTGTTTCTGCAATGTCTGCAACTCGTTCTGTGCCTTTGTAAATTCGGGCATCTGCTGTGCAATTTCGGGTGCGTTTACATAACCGAACTTCTGTGCGAAGAGGCTCATAGGAGCCAAAATCAAAAATAGAATAAGTACTTTTTTCATTTTATTATTATTTTATGGTTTACATTAGAAAGACTGTTTTTTGGCGCGGATGCCACAACAGCCGATATACAAGGATACAAAGGTAGCCATTTAATTTGAATAACCAAGTTTGGATAGCACCTCGTTGCTTATATCCACCTTTGGGGTGGCATATATGATGCTTGCTGCCGAGGCGCGGTCGATGACCATTGAATACTTCTTCACCTCGCACACCTCCTTCACGGCGTTGTATATTTCGTCCTGAATGGGTGCCATAAGACTCTCGCGCTTCTTGAAGAGCTCGCCGTTGGGACCGAAATAGAGCCGTTTGAGCTCGCTTGCCTCTTTCTCCTTGGCAAGTATCTCCTCCTCGCGCTCTATGCGTTGCTCGTCGGAGAGGAAGGCCGACTCGCTCTGGTATTTCTTGTAAAGCTCTTCGGCACTCTGCACAAGCTCGTCAATCTCGCTCTGCCATCTTTTGGATTGCTGCGACATCTGCTCGTTGGCACGCTCATAGGCGGGTATATTCTTCAATATATACTCCATATCTATAAGGGCAAATTTCTGCGCCTGCACGCCTGTCACTGCAAGCAATGCCACTATTGCGAATGCATATAATCTTTTCATAACAATATCTTTTTATATTAAAACTCCTGTCCTAAAATAAAGTGGAAGTGACTGCCGCTGTACTGGGTTGAACCGAAAACATCGTCGAAACCGTATGCCCAGTCAAGACCGAGCAGACCAATCATCTGCAAGAATACACGTATACCTACACCGGCACTGCGTTTAAGGTCGAAGAAATTGAATTTCGATGCGTCGTTCCAGGCATTTCCTCCCTCAACGAATGCCAAGCCGTAAATGGTGGTAGAGGGTTGCAGCATAAAGGGATAACGCAATTCAAGACCGATGCGTGCGTAGGCATAACCCTCGTAACCGTATGGGGTGAGGCTGCCGTTCTCATAACCGCGCAGGGCAACCATATCGGTTGCATAGTTGTAGGAATAGCTTCCGCTCATACCGTCACCGCCCATATAGAAGGTTTCAAATGGCGATTTCTTGTTCTTGTCGAAACTGCCGAGGATACCGAAGTCGGCACGTGTCATAAGCACAAGGTTGTGCTTGCCGCTTGTGAGCGAGGTGTATGTCTTGCTACGGAATTTGAACTTATAGTACTCTATCCATTTATGCTTGTCGCGCAGTTCGGCCTTGTACGAAGGGCTCTTGGGGTTGTTGGCGAGCGAGGCATAATCCTTTCCGTCGAACAGCGAATAGGGAGGCGTAACCGATGTCTGGAACGAGAATTCCGAACCCTGACGGGGATACAACGGGTTGTCTATCGAGTTACGGGCCAATGTTACCGAGAGGTTTATGTTGTTGCAATTGCCGTTGGAGATGAGGAAGTACTGCCAGTCCTTCAACGAGTAGAGCTGGTAGTTAAGCTCGGCCGAGAGCGAGAAGTGGTCATCGGGCCACTTCAAACGACGGCCCCATCCAATGGAGAAGCCATACATCTTTATATACTTATCGGGGTCGTAGTACGATGCCATATTGTTATACCCATAGCCATAGTTGTTGTAGTTGCCATAGCCATAGAGGTAGTTGTTGTAATTGTTGTAGTAGGCCGAGTTGTAGTAGCTGTCGGCAACGTCGGTCTGTATCGACATAAAGGCCGAAACCGAGAATGAGTTGGGACGCTTGCGGCCGAACCAGGGGTCGAAGAACGAGATGCTGTAAGCCTGGTAATATTTACCGTTGGACTGTGCGCTCAATGTCACGGTCTGCCCGTCGCCCTGCGGTATTATACCGCGGCGTATGGCATCCTTGCGGAAGAGGTTACGCATGGAGAAGTTTGTGAGCTTCAATGAGAGCTTGCCTATGATACCTGTCTGCCCGTATCCTGCCGAGAGTTCTATCTGGTCGCTGCTTTTCGATTCCAGGCCCCAGTTTATGTCAACGGTACCCGACTCGCGGTTGGGAAGTACATCGGGCTTTATGGTTTCGGGGTTAAAATGTCCCAGGTTGGCAATCTCACGATATGAGCGTTCGAGAGCAACCATAGAGAAGAGGTTACCGGGGATTGTACGCAGCTCACGGCGCACCACCTCTTCGTAAAGGCGGTCGTTACCGGTGATACGCACCCTGTCGATGGTTGCCTGTGCGCCCTCCGACATACGGAGTTCCAGGTCGATTGAGTCGTTTTCAACACTCACTTCAATGGGCAGTATCTCAAAGAATACATATCCGCGATTGTAGTATTCGTTCTTCACACCGTCGTCGTCGGTGAAGAGGCGTTTGTCGAGTTCGGTCTGGTTATATACATCACCGGGTTTCAGACGCAAAAGAAAATCGAGATAAGCGGTTGAGAAGACGCTGTTACCCACCCACTTTATGCTGCGCAGGTGATATTTGTTGCCCTCTTCTATGTTTATGTATATATCGACACTCTTGTCGTTGTATGGCACCACACTGTCCGAAATTATGCGTGCGTCGCGATATCCGAGTTCGGCATAACGCGAAAGGATATTCTCCTTGTCTTCGGCATACTGTTCGGGGAGGAACCTTTTTTTACGGAATATTGTATTGTAGAGGGTATTGAGGCGTGTCTTTTCACGGCTCTTCATTGCATACTTTATCTTTCTCAAAGGCACCTCTTCTACCCCGTTTATATATATGCGGTGAATTTTCACCTTCTCTTTCTTGTCAACATTTATGTCGACAATGACCTGGTTGTCGGCTGTGACATCGGGGCGTTGGTTTATGAAGATGTCGGCGTTGCGATAGCCTTTCTCCTCGAAATAGCTTTTCATTACCTGTGTGGCACGGTCGACCATATTGGGGGTTATCTGGTTTCCTTTGCGCAGATTGAGTTTCAATTCCATATCCTCGCGCTCGCCCTTCTTCATTCCGTTGTAGTTTATTTGAGAGATGCGGGGACGCTGGCGCAGGTTTACACCAAGATATATCTTGTCACCGATGATACTGTCGGCTTCGATGCTCACGTCGGCAAAAAGGCCGTGGTTCCAGAAGTTCTTTACAGCGGTGGTTATGGCATCGCCAGGAACCTCTATTACATCGCCCACCGAAAGGCCCGATATTCCTATTATCACATAGGGTTCATAATTGTCGACACCTGTGAGGTTGATGCCGCCAATCGTGTAGGTATGGGGGGTGTCGGTGTATAGTATTGTCGGTTTCACAACCGTTTTCTGCGCCGATGCCTGCAACACTGCAAACATAGGCAACATTACCAAGATAGCCTTTAAAAACGATAGGTATTTCATTTTTACTACTGTTATCATTTACTAACCTGTTCACCGGTCAAGCCGTATCGGCGCTGACGTTTCTGGTATTCGCACACAGCCTTGCAGAGCTCCTCGTTGTCGAAGTCGGGCCACAGGACCTCGGTGAAATAGAATTCGGAATATGCACACTGCCACAACAGGAAGTTGCTCAAACGTTGCTCCTTGCCGGTGCGTATGAGCAGGTCCGGGTCTGGCATAAAGGAGGTTGAGAGTTCCGAAGAGATAAGTTCATCATTGATATCTTCGGGCGCAAGGGAACCGCTCTTTACCTGCGATGCAATATTGCGCACAGCCTCGACAATCTCCCATTTCGAAGAGTAGCTCAACGCAAGCACGAGTGTCATGCTGTCGTTCTTTGCTGTACGCTCCATACAGGCTTCGAGACGCTCACGGACATTCTGCGGCAACTTCTCCAAATCGCCTATTATGCGGAAGGCAACATTATTCTTTACAAACAGTTCCTCCTCGATAGACTCGAACAGAAGGGCCATCAAAGCTGCCACTTCGGCCTGGGGACGTTTCCAGTTCTCGGTGGAGAAGGTGTAGAGTGTAAGATATTTCACACCAAGTTTCAATGCATCCTCGACAAGCTGTCGCACTGTTGCAGCTCCGGCCTGGTGCCCTTGTGAGCGGTCGAGGCCACGCATTTGCGCCCAACGGCCGTTGCCATCCATTATTATCGCTATATGTTGGGGAACATTCTCTTTGTTTACAAGTTCTGAATAGTTCATATTGTGTTCTTTTTGGAGTGTTTTATCAATTGTTGCACTTTCTGTATTTTGGGAATATATCATACGTTATGAATACCGAGAAGAACGAGAAGCTGTCCTTGTTCTTCATTCCGCTGCTCTTTATCCCGTATGGGTCGCTAAGCATCGGCTGCTGCTCGCTCACGACATCAAGATTGTCCGAGAAGGTGAAGTGGTACGTAAGCTCGCAACCGGCATTCCAACGGGGGGCAAATTTATATTTAACGCCGACACCCAGGGGAATGTTCACGGCAAACACGCTTTCATAAGGTTCCGGCGCGAACGTTGCTCCCAAACCTCCGCAGATATAGGGGGTGAGCCTGCGTGTGCCCTTGTATGCAGCTCCATAGCCGTAGGCAAAAAAGTTACACTCGAACTGCACCGAAAGGTCGTATATCGAGCGGCTGAATTCTATATCGCCACCGGGGAAACGGTTGTCGCCATCGGCTGTGTTGCCCGATATCTTGCCAATGGCCAGATTGGCTTTCAAAGCCATTCGTGGGTTAAAATTGTATCTTCCTGCAACGCTTCCCATTATGTTCATATTGTTGAACAGTCCGCTATAATTGGCATCGCCGTAGTAGCTTGAAACGCCCAGCATTCCGCCCACCTCCATTCTGTATTCGAGGTCGTCGGCCCTGGTTGCAGACGAAAAACCGACAACCACGGCAAGCAGTAGAACTATCTTACACAAACAGGTGTTTCTCATATAATTGCGTAACTTTTATTTAAAGCCCAAACGGTTTATTCTGCCTCTCCATGCTGCGCCTGGAACCGCTATCCACATATAGTTATCCTGTGACACCGTTGCCGCAAAAGGCACGTCACGGCCTTTAAGCTCGGCAGGCAGCGACACTGCATAGTCGGTACAGGGTTTCCACACCACTCCATTATCGTGTGAAATGTAGAACTTATTGAACGGCAACACCTCTTCATCGCCAATTACGGCTGTACCACCAAAGGCATACATTGCTTTGTCGTAACCGACTACGGCCAGGCCCTTGAATGGCGGACAGGTATATTTATTGTCGCCGAACTCATATTTGTACCACTCGCCGCTGTTTGAGAGCCTGCTCCATACCTGCACCTCGCCGCTCTTCTCCTTGTCGGTAAAGCCCATAAGGATTGTACGGGTTATGGCAGCGTTGGTACTCAACGTGCTGTTGACCGAACTGCAACCGTAAACCGGGAAATCGCCCGACAGCGGCTCCGACTGCAAGAACGTTACACCATCGGTGGTGTAGAAGATATTGTCGGCAGTGGCCGCCCACATTTTCGTTCCGCCATCGGAAACAGCAAAAAGCGACACAAAACTGTTGCCCGTCGAAGCCGACACCCACGCCTGCGCATCGCCCGACTCATATACATCGCCCGAAGCCAGCATATAGAACTTGTCACCGAACAGCTGCAACGAAGAGAGGTCGCACTGTGCAGGTGCCGACAAAGTGATGCGGTTCCACGCTGATGCCTCGGCATCAGCCGCCACGGCAACAACAGCATTCCCTGCGTCATCGGTTCCGAAAACATAGATTTCACCACCCTTCTCGAATATTTTCACTGGCGACATATTGTCGAGTGCGGCACCGGTGAAAAGATCCCAGACCATAAGGTCAGGGTCAACCTTGTGGACATTCAGTTTAATTGTGTAATAGTTGTTGTAAGTTCCGTCAGACGATGTGATACATACATTTACCGGTGAGGTAAAATCGACAGAGTCGGTAGATGAAAAATAGGCATAGGAGCCCAAAGCTGCATCGTAACGGAAAGGTACTCCGCTGCAAGAGAGGTAGGAAACGACCTTGTCGACACGGGTGCCGTATTTGAGCGAATCGACATTGTATATCTCTTTCGCCTTCTGGTCTATCACAAACTTGAACTCATCGCCCGATACGATTTTTTCCACAATGGTATCCTTCCCCTCCACGGTAAAACCGTGGAAAGGCGATTTTATATTGCCGATACTGAATGCGTAGGCATAGGCATAAGGAGTTCCGCCTGTTGTTGCTGTTTCGTCATCGCTACTGCTGCACGATGCGCCAACGAAAATAAGCGAAAAGAGAGCCAAATATGTTGCTATGTTTTTTCTCATAGTTTTTTTGATACTGATATTCAATCTACAAAATTAGCAACATTTTTCGGTTTCACCCACTTTTCGCGCGTTATTTATAATATTTTATAATTTATATGTGATTTTTGGGATAACAAAACGCAATTTCGTTACCTCCGACTGAACTTTCCAGCACTCGCAAGGCGGCCGGAAGAGAGGGGGCTGCCACCCCGCCACCTGCATAGAGAGAGGGATTGCGCTCGACACGTGCCTCGTCCCAAAGGGATGCATCGATAAAGCTTTGCAATAGCGTGGCACCGCCCTCGACAAGAAGGCTCTGCACCTTGCGAGAATGAAGGAAAGCAAGGATTTGCGGAAGTATATCACTCGAAAAATCGAGCACCACCTGTTCCACACCATTCATAAAGCTACCGGGACTCGCCGTAAACACAATCGTGGGCAAAGTACCGTCGAAGATTTTGAGCGACTTGGGCAATGAACTATCCTTGTCGATGACCAGCCTCAACGGCGAACGGCCACACCACCAACGAACATCCAACGCGGGATTATCGAGCAACGCAGTACGAGTACCCACAAGTATTGCATCGCAACGCGAACGCAGTTTATGGACTGCAACACGTGAGAGCGGTGTTGAAATTTGCAGTGGCGGCACCGATGAATCATCGCGCTTGATGTCGATAAAGCCGTCGGCACTTTCGGCCCATTTGAGAATAACACGCGGGCGGCCTTGCCCGTGATATGTAAAGAAATTTCTATTTATACAAGAGGCTTCGTCACGCATAACTCCCACCACAACATCAACCCCGGCGGCACGCAACCTGGCAATGCCGCCACCATTGACTTGCGAATTGGTATCGGTAATTGCTATCACCACACGGGGTATGCCGCAAGATATTATCATATCGGCACAAGGGGGTGTTTTTCCATAATGCGAACAGGGTTCCAGACTAACATAAATGGTGGAACGCACAAGCAGGCATTTGTCATTTTCCTTTACCGAATTAACAGCATTAACCTCGGCGTGCGGTTCACCGGCACGTATGTGATACCCCTCTCCAATTATGCGGCCATCACATACTATAACCGCACCCACCACCGGATTGGGCGAAGTTCCACCCGCGGCGCAACGTGCGAGCTGCAAGCAACGCTGCATATAGATTTTGTCGGTTTGCGAAAAGCCGTTCATAATTCACAGGAGCTAAAACGAATGTTGTGCGAAGATACAAAAACATTTTCTCAAACCGCACAGCAAAAGAAGAAAAAAGAGATTACTTTACCGGCCGTTCGGCACGCAAGGTGACAATAACCAACTCGCTGGGAACCCAAAAACGCACTTTGCGGCGAGATGTCCCCACCCCATTGGTAGTTATCACCGGCACTCCATTGACGGTGTGGTTGCGGCCACGCAGGAAACTGGTGCCGTACTTGGTATTCTTCACAGGCGTGTAAAGGCCGAAAAGGCTAACCTGGCCGCCGTGAGTGTGCCCCGACAGGGCGACATCGCAACAAGCATCGACATCCTGGGCAAAATCGGGAGTGTGTGCAAGCAATATGGTAAAAAAGCCGTCACACACATTGCCTGCAAGTTCCCTGGCGAGCAACGACGGCTTGAACGGATTATTGATACCCACAACCGCAATAGTGTCGGCAGCGTTGCTCAAAAAGGCTACATCATCGGCAAGGAGGCGCACACCTGCACCCTTCATTGCAACGGACAATGTATCGAGCAGACGGTAGTCGTGATTACCCGGCACGGCATACTTCCCATAGGGAGTATTCAGCGATGAAAAGGAAGAAAACAGCTGTTGCGCATAGCTGCCGGAGGGCACATAATCGCCGCCAAGAAGCAGCACATCGGGGGCCTCCTTGTGCAAGCAGGCAACAAGTTTCTGCAACCTTTTCGTAGTGAACTTGCTTGGGAAATGGAGGTCGGAGAGGAATGCCACGCGCATCCCGTCGAACGAAGCGGGCAGCCTGTCGCTAACAACCGAGTAGTGCTTCACACGCCCGACACCATTGCCCGACAGGGTTGCACAAGACGAAATCAGCAGCACAATGGCTGCCGACAACGTTAATCTTATAAAATGCAAATGGCCCATAGGGTTTTACTTCTCGATGAGCACCACGGCATAGGCTGTTATTCCCTCCTTACGCCCCTCGAAACCGAGTTTTTCGGTTGTTGTCGCCTTTATCGACAGAGCGTCGGCATCTATTCCCAACACACCGGCCATAACGCGCTGCATTTCGGGAATATGAGGATTAAGTTTGGGAGCCTGCGCAGCCACAGTGGCATCGATATTGCCTATCTTATATCCCTTTGAAGCGATAAGTTCACCCGTGCGGCGCAACAGGATTTTGCTATCGATATTCAGGAACTCGGCCGAAGTGTCGGGGAACTGGTAGCCTATATCACGAAGGTTGGCAGCACCCAACAAGGCATCGCATATTGCGTGAATGAGCACATCGGCATCGGAGTGCCCCGCAAGGCCGAATTCATAAGGTATCTTTACCCCACCAATCCACAAGTCGCGGTTCTCCACAAACTTGTGCACATCCATTCCAAAACCTACTCTTATCATATCCTTTCTTTTATCTCCAACGCTGGAACAAATCTTTCATGCCGTCCATATCGAACGAGAGCGAGAAACGCAGTGTCTGGTCGAGAGGGTTGTTCTGCGCCGCCGATATAAGGTAGGCACCATCGAGCGAGAAGACGCTCATTCTGAAACCGGCACCAACGGTGTAGTACTTTCTATTACCCTTGAATTCGTTCTCATAGTGGTAACCCGCACGCACCGAGAACTGCTGATTGTAACAATATTCAATACCTATACCGCCATAAAGTTCCTTCAACTCCTCACCGAAACCGCCGGGAGCGTCGTTGAACGATTTGAAGATACCCGAAATGGGAGAGATATCATTGTAGCCCTCCTCGTTGAGCCACATATCATACTCGGAATACTTGCTGACATCGTCGGCCGCATAGCCATTCTCTTCGAGGAACTGTTTGTATGTAGGACGTGTGGGGACAAGCAGCTTATTTATGTCGATACTGAACGAGAGCGTGTTGTACTCGTCGATGGGATAGAGCAACGAAGCACCAAGACGCAAGTTTGTGGGCAGGAATTCATTTCTGTTACCTCCATCGTACGATATTTTTGTACCTATATTGGAAATGTTGAAACCCAAACCGAGCAAGCATTCACGGTCGCCCACCATTATATAATTATTGTAGTACATTGCAATGTCGGCAGCAAAGGCCTTTCCGGGCTCCACATCCTCGTCGAGGGAGTATTTGAGGTCGGAATATATTACACGCAACGCAATGGCAGCCGAAAGTTTCTCCGACAACATACGAGAATAAGCAATATCGAAAGAGAGTTCATAGGGCTTGATGGTCATATCGTTGTCGAGCATAGTCACCTCACCCAACGAGAAATATGTGAGTGAGCTGCTTATTGCCGAATAGTTGCCAATTCGATAGAAACCTGCAAGATTCACAAGGTCGATATCGCTTACCAACTGACGCAACCAGGGGGTGTAGGACATTGCCATACCTGCACGTGCTATGTTGAACGGGTATTTTGCAGGGTTCCAATATTGCGAAAAGACATCGGGCTCTGTTGCTGCACCCACATCACCCAAAGAACCGGCACGGGCATCGGGAGCTATGGAGAGCGATGTGACACCTGTGTACACCGGGTTATACTGCTCATCCTGCGCATAAAGAGGCAACAGCATAACTGCCATTAACAAAACTGATAAGATTCTATTTTTTGTCATTTTTTATCTTTTAAGTTTGCGATTACTATATTTAAACTGATTTTTCTCCTATTTATTGTTTATTACAACAAATTTTCCTGTTTTTGTAACCTCACTGCTGCCGCCCGACGACATTGTGGCACGGTAGAGATATACGCCTGTGGGCATAGGCTGACCGCTCTGCGATGTCACATTCCAGTCGTATGTATAGGTATTTCCTTCACAAACGGCCTGCTCGGTGTTTCTCCAAATGGTCTGTCCCTGGAAATTGAACACCTCTATTGTCACATCAACTGCGCTCTGCGGGAAATCGTGAGTGAGCACAAATGTCGACACCTGGCCGTAGCGCGCCGGGTTGGGCGACAGCTTTATGCTTGTAAAGTTGGGAGCCAGATTGGGAACAACCACAAAAGAGAGTTCCTCGACCGAAGAGTTGTTGTACAAATCCCAGGCACGCAGCATAAGTGTGTGGTAACCGGGCGCAAGGGCATTTAGCGAGAACTGTATTGTTCCATTCTTGTAATCGCCCACCACGGGAGTATATACATTATTAAGGTTATATGTGTGATTGGGGTCGTTGTCCACAATGAGCATAATATCGTGGCCCACTCCTGTACCCACTGTATTTATACCGTTTTCATCGTATAGTTTTGCAAAGAGGAACGGTGTTGAATTGACCTCGCCGCCATCGTAGAACATAGGGGTATTGAGATACATTGTGATTTCGGGGCCCTTTCCATCGTTGGTTACCGAGGAGGATGTTCCGGCCATTACAAAATTGTCGTAATGCCCCTGGGCAAGTGTACTCTTTGAATTGTCTATTGCAAAGAGGTTAAGCATACCCTTCTCGCCACTGTAACTGATATCCATAGGTACAGGCATCTCAATTTTGAAACGTCCGTTCTTCACCGAGTCGCTGCCCACAAAGAGTTTTTTGTTATAGGCGGTATAATTGAAAGGCCCGTAACCAAGATTATCTCTTGTGTAAATATCTTCGGCACTGTCGAATAGCGAGGTGGAGATTACACCCTTGTAACCGGGTACAATATTGCCATCGGCATCGGCAACATAGCCCTCGACAGAAAGCATACCGCCTGCCGATACATTTGACGAGACCGTCGCAGGGCCGCCATTGAACTTGTCGACAACAATTTTATATTCAGGCAATTTAAGACGGAGTGCGGGGTCGCCCAAGAGAACAAAGGAGAGTTTGTTCTCACTCAAATCATTGCCACTGGTTATCACATTGTTTTTCGCACGGCGCAAGGCATCGCCCACTGCTTGGCGGCGGCCATCCTCGAACGGGGACAGCAGAACACCCATAAACGCCCTGTTTATTACAGCGTTATGCACCTGTCGAACAGTTCGTGTTGTGGCAAGGAAGCCTACTGCACCGCCATTGGGATTTACAAGAGCCAATTCGGCAAGGGAGTTGTCAGCAATATCGAAAGGACCAATGTCGCACGAGGCTGTCACCCAGAATGGGAGGCGCGGGGACTTCAATGCCTGCATATCGGTTGCCAGCCACACCATCTCATGGGCAAGCATAGTGGCACTGCCGTGACCTGAATAGTTCACCACCAAAGCACCTGTGTTCAAGCGGTCATATATGGCCGATGTTACCACAGGGTAGGAGTTGCCTGTGGAATTGGCAACAGGCTCGTAGTCGTCCCAATATATACGGTCTATTATATATGAGGGATAATTCTGCTCAACAACCGTCGCTACGCTTTCGGCATCTATCATATGCTGGTTGGGAAGGTCGTCGTCGCCATCGTCACCCAGGAACGATATGACATTCTGCCAGTCGCCGGCCTCCTTGTTTTCCATATATGCAATGGTCTTGTTTACTACCACATTGGCCTGCGAAAGCGATACAACGGGTATGCGTCCGACACCAACATCGACCTTGTCGCGCAACAGGTTGCTTCCCTCGGCATCGTCGAGGAATCCATAATAATCTTCGAGCACGTAGGAGTATATGGCATTGGTGGAGTTGTCCGACTGGAATGTGAGCAGATAATCGGCTGTGCTGCGGCCCTGATACGACAACAGGCGGTTGTCGGCGCAACCGTCGCCAAAGAGCAACAGATACTTGGGTGCAGCCGTAGCATCGGCCGCGCGGTCATAAAGCATCTTCATCAGACGACGATAGGCTGTTGCATCGGGTGTTCCCGACGAGAATTCGTTATAAACCTGGTCGGCGGTAACCACGGCCACAGTCAGGCCATCCATGGTGCGGTGCACTTCGGCAAGACGCTCGGCAGGAGCCAGGAATTTGCCGCTTGAAGGAACTATTATAACCATATCGGTCTGCCCCAGTGAGTGAAGGTTCTGATTGGGAACTACACCCACCACCTCGACATCGGGGAAAATTCCGGCAGTGTTGAATGCTACATACTCGTCACTGTAAGACGCGGGGGCAATCACTGAATAGTCGTCACCCGAAAGTTCACCGGCAACCTGGCATATACCGTCGGCTTTTGATACCGACCACACACGTGTGGTTGCAGTTGCACCGCCTATCACGAACTTCGCATTGGATGTTGCAGAACTCTTTCCGCGGAAATTTATCTGCGAGCCGCGCATAACGAGGTTGCGGGTAAAGTTCAAGGAGATATAGTCGAGGAAGCCCGATACTGATGCCGTAGATACACTATGAGTGAGTGTCACCACCGTGTTGGCAGCCCCTGCCGTGCTCGAATAGCGCGCACTTGCAATTTTGCCGAGGTCGCCTGTTCCTTTACGTGATATGCCCATATTGCCTATGCGGGTGCCGTTCACCTCCACGGCAAGTTTGGTGCTTTCTTCGGCACTGCTGCCGAATGCGACATCGACAATAAGATTCACGCCGGCAATTTCAGGAAGAGAGAAGGAGTACTGCTTGGTACGTCCTTTGGCAAAATTGTAATCGTCAAGCATTACGTTACCATAGTTGCACAGGGATATGGCATCCTTTTCATAGAGTTCGTAATCGGGGTAGGTGATATTTGTCGATGAATATGAGGCCTGGGGCACTGCCATCGGGAACTGCATAGGAGCATCGTCGCTCTCGGTAAGGAAATAGTAACCGTGTGTCGAGTAGTAGTTTTCGCTACGCACATAACGGCCCGAAGCGTAGGCCCACGAAGTGGTCCCGTTGGCATAGAACAGCAGACGGCCGTTTTCGCGCCACAAAGGTACTTCGCACAAATCGTCGACCAGTGTGTGAATGTTTGTTTTAGGCAGGATGTTGCCGCCATAACCATACAGACGCACTTTCGAGGGGTTGGTAAAGCCCATTTTGGAGAGTTGCTCGGCTGTTATCTGGTGTATGCCACGCTCCGACACGCGGATTTTCACCCACTTGCCTGTTGCAAGCACCGAATTGCCGGCATAACGCGATGTTGCCGCCCGTGTTTGGCTCTTGCGGGGTTGCGTGGGTTTTGCCGAACGATTCAGCACGAGCTTGTATGAGTCGATGCGGTAATACTTGCTGCCCGACATTATCACAGGCAGAAAACTCACGTCGAGCATCGGCTTTTTGGCAGCAATGGAAACCGATGTCTCCACAACCGGGGTTGCCTGCAACCTCTCTTCATAGGCCTGTATGCCGTAGAGCACAACCTCATCGGCTGTCATCTCCCGATATTCGGGATATTCAACCAGAACGGTGTAGTCATACCCCTCATAATCGGCCGGCAATGGCATTACAGCCACGCATTCGGGCAACAAGGAATCACGCCTTGCTTGTGACCAGTCAACATCGGTAAACTGTGCATTCGCCGAAAGCGAAGCAAACAAGAACATCGATATAAAAAACTTCTTAACTCCCATAATCATATCATCTATCGTATGTGAAAATCGAGAACCTTGTCGCCGGCCAGGTAACCTTTAAGGTGAGTACCGATGCGTGCTTCGCCTACACCGGCCGGTGTTCCCGTAAATATCAAATCTCCTGTTTTAAGCGTGCAGAAACGGCTCACATAGGCTATCACCTCATCTACCTTGAAGAGCATCTGCGATGTGTTTGCGCTCTGCACCGTTTCGTCGTCTATTGTCAATGAAAAATCGAGATTGTTTATGTCGTACTGCTCCACCGGACGAAACTCGCCGAGAACTGCCGAGCCGTCGAACCCCTTGGAGAGCTCCCACGGCGCGCCAGCCGCTATAAACTCGCGCTGCATCTGCCTGGCGGTGAAGTCTATGCCCACTGTAATGGCATCGTAATAACGCCTTGCAAAACGGGCCGGAATACTCTTCCCTAGCTGGTTTATGCGCACCACCACCTCGGCTTCATAATCAATCTGTCCCAAAAAATCGGGCATATAGAAATGCTTGCCGTTTTTCAGTATGGCCGAATCAGGCTTCATAAAAATCATCGGGTTCTGCGGCTTCTCTTCGGTTCCGTCGAACTCCAATGCGTGACAAGCATAGTTCTTTCCAACAGCTATTATCTTCATTTCAATCTCATTTATCTTCGTCCTCGCCTTGCAAGCCGTCGAGGCGGTTAAACATTAGTGACAAATGCGCATAGAGCGAGGTATTCTGCACCACAATATTCGAAGGAACCCTAATGCGCAGAGGGGTGAAGTTCCATATAGCCTTTATACCCCACACCACCATCTTGTCGGCCACCTCCTGTGCGCTGTCGATGGGCACGGTGAGAACACCAATCTTTGCATGGTGGCGACGCATCTGCTTTTCGAGCTCGCTTATGTGGTATACGGGAATACCCGACACTGTGTGTCCCACAATCCTGTGGTTGACGTCGAAAGCCGCAACCACTTCGAGCCCGAACTGTTTGAGGCCCGAATCGTTGAGCAACGCCGTACCCAAGCGGCCGGTGCCGAAAAGGAAGGCCTTGTGCATACGGGTGAAGCCCAGGAAATCTTCGAGCACCTGCAACAGGTTGTCAATTTCATACCCCACACGGGTGCGCCCTATCACGTTCACACACGAGAGGTCCTTTGCTATCTGCGAGGCAACGATGTTTGTCTCCTTCGACAGGCGTGTCGACGAAACAAACTGCTCACCCTTTGATTTAAGCAGGCGGCACACCGACAGATACCAGGGCAGACGGCGCAAGGTAGGTTCGGGAACTCTTTCTGTGTATTGCTCGGCAGACATTTGATTTTTAATCGCGCGTGTTTATTATAACGCAACAAAAATAGTGTTATTTTGTGAAGAGATAAAAATTTGTTGATAAAAAATTATACCTTTGCGCATAAGTGCGAGAAAAGGGAGTTCCCTTATGCACGAATATCCAACACGGCAAACACACTGAAACCCCATTGTATTTATGAAGAAAAACGACTGGAAAGAGCGGCTGAACATTGTTTACTCGACCAACCCCGACTACCAATATATTACCGATGAAAAGGAGGAAAATGAAACATTGCCAAAGCAACAACAGAAACTGCGGGTGAGCATAGAGAAGAACCACCGCGGCGGCAAGACCGTGACAATAGTAAAGAATTTCATCGGCAGTGACAATGATGCAAAAGAGCTTGGGCGACTGCTCAAAACAAAGTGCGGAGTGGGCGGGAGCGTCAAGGATGGCGAAATTCTTGTACAGGGCGATTTCAAGGCAAAAATCATAGAATTGCTGAAAAACGATGGCTACACGCAAACAAAATAGCAAACAGGGGGCGGTTTGACATATTTTTACTATCTTCGCACTCAATAAAGTTTGACCGACATAACAAAACATTTAAATACAGAATATTATGGCACAGAAATCACAACTTATCCTTGCAGCCGAGCTGCTTAAAATCAAAGCCGTAAAGTTACAGCCCCAAGAGCCTTTCACCTGGGCATCGGGCTGGAAATCACCTTTCTATTGCGACAACCGCAAGACACTCTCGTTCCCCGAATTGCGCACCCGCGTAAAGTTGGGCCTTGCCAACCTCATCCTTGAAGAGTTCCCCGAAGCCGACACCGTTGCCGGTGTTGCCACAGGAGCCATTGCACAGGGCGCACTTGTTGCCGAGGAGCTGGGCAAACCTTTTGTATATGTACGCCCCAAGGCAAAGGACCACGGCCTGGGCAACCAGATTGAGGGCGACATACAGCCCGGTGCGAAGGTTGTGGTTATAGAAGACCTGGTATCGACAGGCCTCAGCAGCCTTAAAGCAGTTGATGCCCTCCGTGCAGCCGGTGTTGAGGTTGTCGGCATGGTTGCATCGTTCACATACGGGTTCAGCGTAGCCGAAGAGGCATTTGCAAAAGCAGGCGTGAAACTCATCACCCTCACAAACTACGAGGCTGTGCTCGAAGCCGCAAAAGAGACCGGTTACATTACAGAGGATGTTATGCCCACACTCAAAGAGTGGCGTGCCAATCCTTCGGAGTGGAGAAACGACTTAAAATAATCGCTTATGAGCCAATACGAAAGCAGTGTAAAGAACATTCCTTACCCCCAGGAGCAGGTATTCGGCAAGCTCGAAGACCTCAACAACCTCGAAAGCATTAAGGACCGCATCCCGCAGGACAAGGTAAAGGAACTCACATATGACCGCGACCAGGTAACAGTGGATGTGCCGCCCATTGGCAAGATAACACTGAAAATAATTGAGCGCGAAGCGCCCAAATGCATAAAGTTCGAGACCGTGGGCTCACCTATGCCCGCAAACTTCTGGGTGCAGATAATACCCGATGGCGAGCAGGCATCGAAGATGCGCGTGGTGGCAAAAGCCGAAATTAACTTTATGCTCCGCGCAATGGTAGAGAAACCCCTTAAAGAGGGACTCGAAAAGATTGCCGAGGCTCTTTCGCAAATAAGATATTGATATGGCAAAGAAACTCTGGGAAAAGAACATTGATGTCAACCCCGAAATAGAACGTTTCACGGTGGGAAAGGACCGTGAGCTCGACCTATTCCTTGCTCCCTATGACGTAATAGGCTCCATCGCCCACAGTGCAATGCTGCAAAGCATAGGTATGCTCACAAAGGAGGAGATGGAGAGCCTGCACGGGGAGTTGCGCAACATACACGCCGTGATAGAGAAAGGCGACTTCGTAATTGAAGAGGGCGTGGAAGATGTACACTCACAGGTGGAGCTTATGCTCACCCGCAAGCTTGGCGACACAGGCAAGAAGATACACAGCGGCCGTTCGCGCAACGACCAGGTACTGCTCGACCTCAAACTGTTCACACGCAAGGAGTTGCAGGATGTATGCGAGGCCGTAAAAGAGTTGTTCGACGCACTCGTTGAACAGAGCGAGAAGCACAAGGAGGTTCTTATGCCAGGATACACACACCTGCAAGTGGCAATGCCGTCATCGTTCGGGCTGTGGTTCGGTGCATACGCCGAGAGCCTCACCGATGATATGCTCTTCCTGCAAGCCGCATACAGGATGTGCAACCGCAACCCGTTGGGCTCGGCAGCAGGCTACGGCTCATCGTTCCCCCTCAACCGCACAATGACCACCGAACTGCTTGGCTTCGACTCCATGAACTACAACGTGGTCTATGCACAGATGGGCCGTGGCAAGTGCGAGAGAAACATCGCATACGCCCTTGCCGGAGTTGCCGGAACACTTGCCAAAATGGCATTCGATGCCTGTATGTTCAACTCGCAGAACTTCGGGTTCGTGAAACTGCCCGCCGAGTGCACAACCGGTTCAAGCATAATGCCCCACAAGAAGAACCCCGACGTGTTCGAGCTGTTGCGTGCGAAGTGCAACCGCCTGCAAGCATTGCCCACCGACATTATATTGATAATGAACAACCTGCCCAGTGGCTATTTCCGCGACCTTCAAATAATAAAGGAACTGTTTATACCCGCATTCGGCGAAATAAAGGACTGCCTGAACATGGCAACCTACATAATTAAGCGAATAGAGGTAAACAAGGATATTTTACAGGACAGCCGCTACGACGCAATGTTCAGCGTGGAGGAGGTGAACCGCCTTGCCGCAGAAGGAATGCCGTTCCGCGATGCATACAAGAAGGTGGGGCTCGACATTGAAGCCGGCACATTCACTCCCGACAAAGCCATAAGGCACACCCATGAGGGAAGCATCGGCAACCCCTGCAACAAGGAGATAGCCGCACTTATGGAAAACATCTTCGGTGCAATGGACTTTGAAAAGAGCAAACAGGCCGAAGGCAAGCTGCTTGGGCGATAACACATTAAAAACAGTTAACGCAGCCCCTCACGCATAATAAATGCCGGCGGGCTGCGTTTCCTTATTATAAACGACACAGAAATGAAAACAAAGATTCTACTTGCAGCAACAATAATGCTTGCCGCCTTTACCGCGTGCAGCGACGACAGCGAATCGCTCTACTCGAACTACCCTGTGAGTTTCAGTTGCGACGCCTCCATTCACCCCTACAACATAGTACACGGCTATGGAGAGTACATTATAATTACCCGTGACGGCGCGGCAGCCTACAAAGTGCAATGGGCCAACAACAAGGAGATGACAGTGAGGCTCACGGCACAACAGGCAATGTATGGCAACCCGTTCTACGGGCTCGCCGGGCTCATAATAGGCACACCCTCGGCCTGCGATGGCAACATAATGGCGTTCGACCTCGCTTGCCCCAGTTGCGAGCAACCCGGCCGCAAACTCATTGTGACACAACCCATCGGGCACGCCCACTGCGAAAAGTGCGGCAGTAAGTTCGACCTGAACAGCGGCGGCATACCCATAGAAGGCATTGCTAAACGCCCATTGTGGCAATACAGGGTGGCAAAGAACGGTTCAAACATAATCATAACAAATTAAACACCCCATTTTTTTGATTTTTATGGCAAAAGCCATTATCTTTGCAACGGTTTTGTAAAAAGAACCATAAATAATTAAGGTCGCTCGAATGGTGGAATCGGTAGACACGAAGGACTTAAAATCCTTTGGCATTTAAACGCCGTGCGGGTTCAAGTCCCGCTTCGAGTACTTTTCATAATGCTAATCGCTTGAAGCGATTAGCATTGCTTTTATAATTTTGCGTATAGGCATTCTGCCAACCGCATTACCCTTTCTTGCAGTTACCGCACACGCCGGTGACAATGTAATTTATGTTCTCCACCTCAAAATCGACAGGCAGGGGCACCACGGGTACCTCTTGCGACGTTATGCACATTGAACGGCCACACACCCTGCAAGTGGCGTGTATGTGGCGGCAGGAGCGGGCTGTTTCACCGCAATGATCGCTGTGTGAGGGATGGTGATAGCAATATTTTCTTTTTCCGCTGCCATCCTCGAAACTGTGCAGCAGATGCTCCTCCTCAAAAAGGGTGAGGGCGCGGAACACGGTACTGCGGTCTATTGTTTCGAGATGGTTATATAGCTCTTCGAGCGAAAAGGGAGCTGCATACTCCACTATTCCCTTGAATATAAGCAGCCGCACAGCGGTTGGCCTTATACCGTTCTCTTTAAGAATTTTCTCATAATCCATAGTGCAAAAATATATTTTTTATGCCATTCAAGAGAAATAATTCTCAAATTATGCAAACAAATTGCACTGTTTTAATATTATTTTTGCATCAAAGAAACAATAAAACAGAACTATGACCGAAATTCTTGAACTTATAAACACAATGTCGCCATTCGTGCTGCTGGGTTTTCTGCTTGCAGGAATTATGCACGCATTCGTTCCCGGCAACCTTTACAGCCGATATTTGGGTGGTGGCACTTTCCGCAGTGTAATAAACGCAACCATCCTGGGCGTTCCACTGCCTCTCTGTTCGTGCGGTGTAATACCCACGGCAATGTCGTTGCACAAGGAAGGAGCATCGAAGGCGGCAACAGTGTCGTTTCTCATAGCCACCCCGCAAACCGGTATCGACTCCATAATAGCCACCTACTCCCTTATGGGCCTACCATTTGCGTTATTGCGCCCGCTTGCAGCTATTGTAACAGCACTCACAGGCGGCCTGCTGACTGCCAAATTCTCCGATGAAAAGGCGGCAAAAAGCACAATTACCGTTGCAAGGCAGGAGAATAAAGAGGGGAAAAGTTTCGGAGCCAAGATTATGGCTGCGCTTAAATATGCTTTTGTCGATATGATGCAGGACATAGGCAAATGGCTGATGGTGGGACTCATTGTTGCCGGCCTCATCACTGTATTTGTCCCCGAATCGTTCTTCGAGATTTTTGCCGACAACTCGCTGTTGAGTATGCTGCTGGTGCTTCTGCTGGCAATACCAATGTACCTGTGTGCAACAGGCTCCATACCAATCGCCGTAGCACTTATGCTCAAAGGGCTCACCCCCGGAACCGCATTTGTGTTGCTTATGGCCGGCCCTGCCGTGAACACCGCTTCGATGCTGATAATCGGTAAGGTGATGGGCCGCCGCACGCTCTTTCTCTACCTTCTTTCCATAATAGCCGGTGCCATAACATTCGGCCTTATAATAGACAACCTGCTGCCGCGCGAGTGGTTCAGCACCACCATCGCAGGGGCGCACGCACATGAGCACGGCGGTTTCTCATACTTCGACACTGCCTGCTCGGTACTCCTTGCCATTTTGCTCATAAATGCCTTTATACAACGTCACCGTCACAAACACCACCACTGCCATTGCGAGGAGTGCAGTTGCAATGTGCATGAGGAGCAAACCGTTTTTGCGGTAGACGGAATGGCCTGCAACCACTGCAAGGCAAGTGTGGAGAAGGCTATCGCAGCCATTGAGGGCGTGAGCGGAGTTGATGTGAACCTTGCCGACGGAAAAGCCACCGTAAAGGGCACGTTCGACAAGTCAAAGGTGATTGATGCCGTGACAGCCATCGGCTTCTCCATTAAAGAAGAGGTGTAAAGGAATTTTTACCCGCAAGGAGTGGGATATCGTAAAAATCGTGTATCTTTGTCCAAGACGATATACCATACCGGATAATATGAATTTTATAGACTCACTCTTTGTTGAACATTCGGCACTGCAAGCAATAATAATATTGTCGCTCATTTCGGCCACAGGAATCATTCTTGGAAAAGTTCGCCTGTTCGGCATTTCACTTGGCATAACCTTCGTATTTTTCATAGGTATTCTTGCAGGCAGCCTGGGGCTCAGCATTGACCCCGCCATGCTGCATTATGCCGAATCGTTCGGTCTTGTAATCTTTGTCTATGCACTGGGACTTCAAGTGGGCCCCGGTTTTTTCAGTTCCCTGCGCACTGCCGGTGCAAGGCTACTCATGCCTGCAACAGGAATAGTGCTCATCGGCACCATTATGGCCTATGGCATAAGTTATCTTTGCGGGATATCCATAGCCGACATTTCGGGCATCCTTTGCGGTGCAACCACCAACACACCGGCACTTGCCGCCGCCCAACAGACACTTGAACAGATGAACATAGATGCCAACGGAGCGGCACTCAGTTGCGCCCTTGCCTACCCGCTGGGCGTTGTGGGCGTTATACTTGCAATTGCCTTTATGCGACGGTTCTTTGTAAAGGAGAGTGACCTTTCGGGCCCCGACAAGGAGCACAAGAAGAACATATTTGTTGCCAGCTACCGCGTAACCAACCCCGCCATTTTCGGCAAGAGCGTGAGTGCGATAGCCACAGGCAGCCAGCACTCGTTCGTAATCTCGCGTCTGTGGAGAAACGACAAAGTGCAGATACCAACCGGCGACAAGAAGATTGAAGAGAACGACATTCTGCTCATAATCACAAAACCCGAAGAGACCGAGGCACTGCGTATGATATTCGGCGAGCAGGAGAAGAAGGACTGGAATGCCGAAAACATCGACTGGAACAAGATTGACAACCAGCTTGTCGCACAGGGCATTCTCATTACCCGCCCCGAAATAAACGGCAAGAAGCTCTCTTCACTGCGCCTGCGCAACAATTATGGAATAAACATAAGCCGCATACACCGTTCGGGTGTGGAACTGCTTGCCACCCCCGACCTGCGCCTGCAAATGGGCGACCGCCTCACCGTGGTGGGCGAGGCCGCCAACATACATAATGTGGAAAAGATACTTGGCAACGCGGTGAAGAACCTCGACGAGCCCAACCTTGTAGCCGTGTTCATCGGCATCATTCTGGGACTTGTACTCGGCAGCATCCCATTTGCAATACCCGGAATGTCGCTGCCTGTGAAGCTGGGCCTTGCCGGAGGTCCCATTCTTATGGGAATACTTGTAGGCACGTTCGGGCCGCGGCTGCATATGGTCACATACACCACGCAGAGTGCCAATATGATGCTTCGCGCACTTGGACTGAACCTGTACCTTGCCTGCCTGGGGCTCGATGCCGGCGCACACTTCTTTGAAACCATTGTGCGCCCCGAAGGTGCCTTGTGGCTCTGCTTGGGTTTCCTCATTACCACACTTCCCGTTATTGCGGTGTGCCTGCTGTCGCTTCGAGTGCTGAAACTCGATTTCGGTTCCTCGGTGGGGCTTGCTTGCGGCGCAATGGCCAATCCTATGGCTCTTAATTACGCCAACGAAACAATTGAGGGCGACAACCCGGCAGTATCCTACGCCACAGTATACCCGGTGTGTATCTTTTTGAGGATAATAATAATACAAGTGGCTATTATGCTGCTTGCATAATAACAGTTTCACATAAAATCATTCGGGATTTATTTACCCACGGCACGCTTGTAGCACTCCTTTGTGGCAGTCGCCATCTTTTCAATGCCGAATTGCGAGAGACGCTCCTGCCCTGCTTTACGCAGCGCGTCGCAATGCTCGGAATCGTCGAGCAGAAGAGTCAGTTTCGACACAAGGCTGTCGGGGTGGCCTGGTTCGTAATACTCCACTGCATCGCCGCCAATTTCGGGGAAACAGCTTGCGTTGGCAAGGATTGTGGGACAAGAGGCCTTGAACGCTTCCAGGATTGGAATGCCGAACCCTTCGTAGCACGAGGGGAAAACAAAGCAGGCCGCATTGCGGTAAAGCCACAGCAAGGTACCCTCGTCGACAAAGAACGAGTGGGTGAGGTTATCCACACCGTACTGTTTTAGGAACTCCATTTCGGCCGGCGAGAAGGGGTGTCCTGTACACACAATGTTAAGGCCATACTTCTTTACCACCTGTGATGCCGCCACTATGAACTCCTTGAAGTTCTTGTATTCGGCCTTGCGGTCACCCACAAAAAGCAGATAACCCCCTGTGAAAGGAAGGGCGGCCGGAGTTGCAAGCAGGTTCTCGCTCCACATAAGACCGTGGTATATCACATCGATCTTCTTTTCGTCAACACCCCACACATCAATCATATCGCGCTTGGTATTCTCCGATATTGCGATGAGCCTGTCGGCAGCAGCCACTATCCTTGCCTTTTCCTGCCTTATCTGCTCCAATGCTGCATCTTCGGCACCGGGAGCACGGAAACGCTCCTGGATTAGGTCGTGCACTGTTACCACCATAGGCACTTGCGGGTGTTTGTGCCGCTGCATATGGGTAAAATAGTATGTGGGATGGTACACGTCGTACTGCGTGTGGCGCATAAGAAATTTCGAATAGGCCTCATTGTGCTTGCGCATAAAGCCCAACCAACGCAACGGGCAGGTGTCGTGCATATAGACATTCCTGGTGGCAAGAAGCCCCATAGCCACATCGACTCCCTGCTTCGGGAGTTCCGATGCAAGTATTGAGAAGTACCGCGATATTCCGCCAATACGTTGCCCGTCGAACACCTGATTATCGTATAGGACTTTCATTATTTTCTCATTTTATCCTTCAACCAACGGATGAGGAAACGTACAAAGACAAAGAAACCGAAGTTGTCGTACACAATCTTCAACCTGTCCTTCTCGAAAGCCTCATCGCGGGTTACTGCCGAGAAACCGGCCTCCATATAACGCGCCACACATATATCTTCGTAGCGGAATTTTATATCCTTGTCGTGCCAGCACTGTATTGTTATGTAGTGGTCGGCTGCCACCTTGTATTTGAGATTGTATTTATACCTCTCCATAGCCATACGGGGGTAGAACACCGCTTGGTGCAATATCGGGTATTTCGCCAGCATATATGAATTGAACTCACCGTTCAGCACCTTGCCCTTGTGGAATACATTGCCGTAATAGACGGTCGAAGGGTCTTTGAGGCGGGGACACATATCAGAGAATTCGGGATAGAGGAAATCGTCGCACCCCAGGAAGTATATCCAGTCGCCTGTCGAGAGGGCAATGCCCTTGTTCATGGCATCGTATATGCCTTTGTCGGGCTCGCTTATGTAGCGGGTAATATCACTCTTGCGGCGTTCAAGTATTTCCAGCGTGCCGTCTGTGGAACCGCCGTCGACAATTATATATTCGATATTGGGATAGGACTGCGCGGCAACGCTGTCTATCGCACGTTCAATATATTCGGCACCATTATATACAACAGTAACGACTGTTACCTTAACTCCATATTTGTCGGTCATCGTTTTCTATGTTTAGAAGTTCGTCGTAGCCGTTTTCACAGCGTTTCACTTTATCCATTATCACCTGCTCATACACTTGCAGATTGCCCTGTTCGTTGTGGCGGGAATTGAATGTATGATGGAGGTGAAAGGCTATTGCAAGGGATTTCACTATGCGCAATGCCGTTCCGTTGTTGTAAAGACGGGCGGCAAGTTCAATATCCTCGTGCCCCCAACCCGAAAGGTCGTTGTTATAGCCGTTCACGGCAATGAAGTCACTCTTCCAGAAAGCAGTATTGCACCCTTTCACGTGGCGGACATCGCTCGACCGGCGGCAGAGGAACAACGAGAGGAACTTTGAGCGGAAAGCATTGAAGCCGTTCATAACGTGCTTTGAGAGGAGCGACACGTCGCAACGGCCCTTTTTGAGCACCTCCTGTGTTATTTCGGGCAGCAGACAGGCACGGCTGCCGCGCACGAAGGTGTGTGGGCGCATCTGCGCAATGTGGTCGGCAATGAAGTTCTTGTCTATTACAATATCGCCGTCTATCTGCACAATGTAGTCGCCCGATGCTGCCGCAACGGCTGTGTTCAATATGCGGGTTTTGCGGAACCCGTTGTCGCTTTGCCAACAATGGATTACAGGAACAGGACATCGCTTGCGGAAATCATCGATAAGGGATTTTGTCTCCTCGCGGCTGCCATCGTCGGCAATGACCACCTCGCAAGGCATCACGGTCTGTTTGAGCACCGAGTTGAGCGACACGCTCAACGCTTCGGGCCAGTTGTAAGTAGATACAAGCAGTGTTATTTTTACCATACTCGTGCAAGTTTCCATTATTGCGAAAAATCGCATATACTATGCAAATATAAATGTTTGCCACCGACTTTACAATAAGAGCAATATATTTTTTAACATCACGACATTTTAAGGCAGCAAGCTGCCGTATAAATTTTTTAATTCGGTTTATCATTTATATATTTGCGGTAAATTGCAAATACCACACAAAATGAGAAAAACGCTTTTGACAATGGGGATTTTTGCAGCGACTCTGTCGTTGCAGGCACAAACAAGTTACACACAAGGACTTTCGATATGGTTCGACCAGCCTACTACACTGAAAGGACGCGCTGTCTGGTATGGCGGCCGACCCGACCTGTGGAAGGGCAAAGGCAAGCCCGAATGGGCAGGTGAGGGGGCTTACAACCCCGACCAGGAGTGGGAATCAAAATCGCTCCCCATTGGAAACGGCAGCATAGGTGCAAACATAATGGGCTCGCTCGAAGCCGAGCGCATAACCTTCAACGAGAAAACATTGTGGCGCGGTGGCCCCAACACTGCCGGCGGAGCCGACTATTACTGGAATGTGAACAAACAGTCGGCCCACCTGCTCGACGACATAAGACAAGCCTTCATTGACGGCGACGAGGAGAAGGCCGCCAAGCTCACACGCGAGAACTTCAACAGCACCGCATCGTACGAATATTACGGTGAGAAACCCTTCCGTTTCGGCAACTTTACCACTATGGGAGAGTTTTACATTGAAACAGGACACAGTATGGTGGGGCTGGGCGACTACACACGCGCCCTGTCGCTCGACTCGGCACTCGCCGTGGTGCAGTACAGAAAGGACGGCATTGACTACGAACGCAAATACTTTGTTTCGTACCCCGCCAACGTGCTTGTAATGAAGTACAGCGCAAGCAAGAAGGGGATGCAGAACCTCACATTCAGCTACGCTCCCAACCCCGTTTCCGAGGGCACGCTCGAAAGCGATGCCAACGGCAGCCTTGTGTACAAAGCCCGTCTCGACAACAACAGTATGCAGTACACTGTGAGAATGAGAGCCGTTGCAAAGGGCGGTACAACCGAAACAAAAGATGGCCGGATTTACATAAAGGATGCCGACGAGGTATGTTTCTTCGTTACGGCCGACACCGACTACAAGATAAACTTCAACCCCGACTTCAAGGACCCCAGGACCTATGTGGGCGTAAACCCCGACAACACCACCGACGAGTGGATGAAAAACGCTATTGCAAAGGGATATGACAAGCTTTTCCAGGAGCACTACAACGATTATTCGGGACTGTTCGGCCGTGTGAGCCTCGACATAAACCCCAACGCACCCACCACGCTGGAATTCCCAGGTGTTGCCAACCTGCCCACCGACAAGCGTTTGAAGAGCTACCGCACCGGCAAGCCCGACTTCGGGCTCGAAGAGCTCTATTTCCAGTTCGGCCGTTACCTGCTCATTGCAAGCTCACGCCCAGGCAACCTCCCCGCCAACCTGCAAGGTATGTGGCACAACAATGTCGACGGCCCCTGGCGAGTGGATTACCACAACAACATAAACCTGCAAATGAACTACTGGCCCGCCTGTGCCACCAACCTCGACGAGTGTGTAATGCCCCTTGTCGATTTCATAAGAACACTTATAAAACCGGGTGAGATAACCGCACAGTCATACTTCGGCGCACGCGGATGGACAGCCAGCATTTCGGGAAACATTTTCGGCTTCACAGCCCCGCTCATAAGCCAGGATATGTCGTGGAACTTCAACCCAATGGCCGGCCCGTGGCTTGCCACACATGTTTGGGACTACTACGACTATACCCGCGACAGGAAGTTCCTTGAAGAGACAGGCTATGAGATAATCAGAAGCAGCGCAATCTTCGCTACCGACTATCTTTGGAAACGCGAGGACGGCAGCTACACGGCAGCACCCTCCACCTCGCCCGAACACGGCCCCATAGACCAGGGAGCAACATTCGTTCACGCCGTTGTACGCGAAATTCTGCTCGACGCAATTAAGGCTGCAAAGACACTCGGCACCGACAAGGCCCTGCAAAAGGAGTGGAAGAACGTGCTCGACAACCTTGTACCCTACAAGACCGGACGTTACGGGCAGCTCCTCGAATGGAGCAAGGACATTGACGACCCCAACGACCAGCACCGTCACGTAAACCACCTGTTCGGTCTGCACCCCGGACACACCATTTCGCCCGTAACCACGCCCGAACTTGCCGAGGCATCAAAAACAGTACTCGTACACCGCGGCGACGGAGCAACAGGTTGGAGCATGGGCTGGAAGCTCAACCAATGGGCACGCCTGCACGACGGCAACCACGCATATACCCTTTTCGGCAACCTGCTCAAAAACGGAACGCTCGATAATCTTTGGGACACACACGCACCATTCCAGATAGACGGCAACTTCGGCGGTACTGCCGGTGTTACCGAAATGCTTGTACAGAGCCATATGGGATTCATACACCTGCTGCCCGCATTGCCCGACAGCTGGGAGGAGGGTTCCTTCAAAGGAGTGTGCGCGAAGGGCGGTTTCGAGCTCGACATAACCTGGAAAGAGGGCAAGCCCGTGGAGATTACGGTAAAATCGAAGAGCGGCGAAAAGTGCAACCTCCGTTACGGCAACAGCACTCTCTCGTTCGGCACAAAGAAAGGACGCAGCTACAAGGTTGTGTTCAACGGCAAGAAACTGAAAAGAGCGTAACCTGACCTGCTATGGCAAAAAGGAAAAAGAAAAAAACGCCTAAAAAGGGAAACAAATTTACCGCGCTCATAATAGTACTTGTTGCCGGCATAATCATAAGCAGGTTCATAACCCCTGTCACGGCCGACGGCAACGCACATTACAGCCGGGACCTTTGCGTGCCTCGCTTCGTTGACGGAACGGAACACCAGATTGTGAAACACGACGGCTACACGCTATCCTACAACAACGACACGCGCAATGCCGACTGGGTGGGCTATGAACTCACCGGCGAGGAGGTGCAGGGTGTGGTGGAGCGTGGCGAGAATTTCGAGCCCGACCCCCTGGTACGCGGCCCGCAAGCCTGCGACAGCGACTACAAGAAAAGCGGTTGGGACAGGGGACACCTGGCCCCCGCCGCCGATATGAAATGGAGCAAAAAGGCTATGGACGAGAGTTTCTACCTGAGCAACGTGTCGCCACAGGACAAGCAACTCAACCGCGGAACCTGGAAAAAGCTCGAAGAGCTGTGCCGCGACAAGGCCGAGCTCTACGGCAGGGTTATAATAATTGCCGGACCGCTCTTCTATGACAAGAAGCCGCGTTACATCGGAGAGAACAGGGTGAGGGTGCCCGATGCCTTTTTCAAGGTTCTGCTGTCGGACTACCGCGGCAAGCACCGCACCATAGGTTTCCTGTTCGACAACAAAGGCGGGAAAAGCAAGCTCAAAGAGCACGCCACCACTGTTGACAGGGTTGAAGAACTCACCGGCCTCGACTTTTTTGCCCAACTCCCCGACTCCATTGAAACCGGTGCCGAGGCAAGTTACAGCGCAGCCTTCTGGGGCATTTGATTGCTACAACAACTCATCGACAAGCTGTTTGAGCCTGTCACGCGACAATGCGCCCGTGAAACGGCGCACTTCGCCCTTTGCCGTCACGAGGAACAGCGTGGGAATCGAGCGTATATCGAAATGCCCCGACAGCTCGTTTTCCTCGTCAACATTAATCTTGTAGAAATCGACCTTTCCATCGTATGTTTTCGACAAGTCGTCGAGCATCGGTGCCACCATTTGGCAGGGGCCGCACCACTCGGCATAAAAGTCTATTACCGCAGGCCTGTGGCCCAAAAACACAAACTCGCGCGAGTGCGGTACAATGCGCGCCACTCGCTTTTCGAACTGCTCTTTATTCAAAGGTATCGCTGCCATAAAGATAAATTTTTAGACAAAGCAACATTGCTCTGCAATGAAAAACATAAAAAGGGAATAAAAAGAGCCGGCTTTTTTGATACTTTAAATTCTTTAAAGTAACTTTAAGCCAAAATAAGGAACTGTTTAAATTTCTTATCAAATTATCAAAGCTGAATAAAGCGCAGTTTCGGCACGTGAAATAAATTTTAAACAGTTTCTAAAAACAAACGCGACATAAACTACAAAATAATGGGAACAGAACAAGGCTCAAACGGGTTTCTACGTTTCTTGAAAAGATACAACCGATACATAAAAGTTACACTGGTTTCCCTTTTAGGTATAATTCTGGCAACACTGCCCACGGAGACCTATGGCATTGAGGAACTCACGGTAATACAACAGCGCGTGATAGCCATTTTTGTGTGGGCCGCACTTATGTGGATACTTGAAGCTGTGCCTGCCTGGACCACATCGCTGCTCATAATTGTGATATCCTTGCTCACAATATCGAACAGCGCAATAACACCGCTCATCGACGGGCTCGACGAGGCGAGCCGCAGCCAGCTTGTGAGCTACAAGACAATTATGGGAACCTTTGCCGACCAGACAGTGATGCTCTTTATGGGCGGCTTCGTGCTTGCGTTGGTGGCATCGAAAAGCGGTGTCGACATAACCCTCGCCCGCGCCATGCTAAAACCCTTCGGCACAAAGCCTTACACCGTTCTTTTCGGGTTTATGCTTGTAACTGCAATATTCTCGATGTTCGTGAGCAACACCGCCACCGCCGCAATGATGCTCACCTTCCTTGCCCCCGTACTTAAATCGCTCCCCAAAGATGAAAAAGGGTGCGCCGCACTTGCCCTGGCAATACCCATTGGCGCGAACATAGGCGGTATTGCAACCCCGATTGGCACACCGCCCAACGGAATAGCATTGGGCTATCTCAATGACACCGCCGGGCTCAACCTCGGTATAGGATTCGGCGACTGGATGGAGGTTATGACACCGCTTATGCTTGCAATCCTTATTATTGCGTGGATACTGTTAAGGATATTCCACCCCTTCAAAGCCAAAGAGATACACCTGCACATTGACGGCGGAGCGAAACCCGGATGGCGCACAACGGTCATATACTTCACGCTCGCTGTAACCATTCTGTTGTGGATGTTCGAAAAGGTTGTTGGTATCAACTCATACGTTGTGGCACTTATCCCCATTGGCGTATTCTCAATTACCCGCATAATAAAGTCGAAGGACCTTAAAGAGATTGACTGGGCCTGCCTGTGGATGGTTGCCGGCGGCTTTGCACTTGGCGTGGCTATGAACAAGACCGGCCTTGCAAGCACCCTTGTACACGCCATACCATTTGAAAACTGGCCAGTGCTGGTAATAATGATTAGCAGCGGAATAATTTGCTGGACACTCTCGACATTCATTTCAAACTCGGCCGCAACAGCACTTATGGTACCCATTCTTGCCGCTGTGGGCAAGGGAATCGGGCCGGCACTCGGTGAATGGGGCGGAATAGGCACTTTGCTCATTGGCGTGGCTTTGTCGGCTTCGTTTGCTATGTCATTGCCCATAAGCACACCGCCCAACGCCATAGCCCACTCCACAGGGCTCATAAAATCGTCGCATATGCTGCGTTTGGGGGTAATCATTGGCATAATATCACTCGCCATAGGATACACACTCATTATTATGGTGGGCAAAACAGGATTTTTCGGATAAAAAAGCGCATACATTAAAAAACATAGAACCATGAAAAGAGTATTTCTGCTTGCAGCACTTGCCTGCATCACATTAAGCGGATTTTCGCAAATTAAGGTATCGGACCATATCAACATAAAGCTGTATGGTTTTGTTAGAAACTACGCTTGTTACGACAACCGCGAGAGCTACACATCGAACAGCGAGCAGTTCTATTATATGCCGATGGACTGGAACAAGGACATCAACGGCGATGATATAAACGAGAAGAGCAATATGATGCTTTTGAGCATCACAACCCGTCTGGGCCTCAACATCACAGGCCCCGAATTCCTGGGAGCACAGACATCGGCAAAGATAGAGGCCGACTTTGCCGGATTCGGCACAAGCAACACTGTGCTCCGCATACGCCAGGCTTACGCAAAAATGGCGTGGGAGAAACACGACCTGCTTGTGGGACAGGCTTGGCACCCAATGATGGGCGATATGATGCCCGATGTCTTCACACTTGAAACCGGTGCCCCCTTTACCCCGTTCAGCCGTAGCCCGCAGGTACGCTACAACTACCACATAAAGGATTTCACACTCACAGCAACAGCCCTCTACCAATACCAGTACACCTCGCCCGGCCCCGACGGCAGCAAGTTCGACTATGCCCGTGATGCCGTTGTGCCCGAAATCTACTTGCAGGCAATGTACAAAGGAAAGAAATTCCAGGCCGGTGCCGGCGTGGACATTCTCACACTTAAACCACGCAGCCAGGCAGCCACTGCCGATGGCAACATAAAGGTGAGCGAGAGCATCGTTTCGGTATCGCCTACACTGTTTGCATCGTACAAGAACGGTAACTGGGGCGTGAAAGGCCGCATTACATATGCCGAGAATGCAGGCCATTTGAGTATGATAAGCGGTTATGGTGTTTCAAAAGTCAAGCCCAACGGCGAGCAGGAATACAGCCCCTTGCGCAGCGTTGCCGGCTGGATGGACATCACATACAAGCACAAGGTAAAGAAAGGTTACTTCACATACTGCCTCTTCGCAGGATACACAAAGAACTATGGCAGCCACGACGAACTCATTGCAGGCCCCTACATTCGCGGACAGAAAAATGCCGGATACATCTGGCGCATATCACCCAGCGTACTCTACACACACAACGCAATGCAGATAGGCCTTGAATACAACCCAACCACCGTGGGATATGGCACAGCCGACAGCAATTACAGGGTGAAGGATATGCACCGCGTAACCAACCACCGCATCTGCGCTATGTTGAAATATAATTTCTAAATAAAATACATTTACGACTATGAACAAGAGAATTTTTGCATTAGGCATATTGCTTATAGCCGCATTATGCACAGTACAGGCCGGTTGGTGGTCGACCAACCCTACGTTCAAGAAAATCCTGTGGGCTCCTGCCGAAGTTTGGTACGATGTCCCCGCACAGTGGACCGTGGTAGCCGCCGACAAATATATGAACGGCTACATAGGCGAAGCCATAAAACAGGCAAAGCCCGAAATTGCACCCAAGCAGAAGTACAAAGTGGTACTGGGCGTGAAAGGTGACAAAGAAGTGAGAAAATACAAGAAGTATATCCCCGAACAGGCCGAGGGCTACTACCTTAAAGTATCGCGCGAAGGCGTGGTTGTTGCCGGCAGCGACGAGCGTGGCCTTTTCTATGGAATACAGACCCTTATACGCCATATCGAGAACGGCATATACGACGAGGTTGCCCTGGCCGACTGGCCCGATGTTCCGTTCCGCGGAACCGTGGAGGGCTTCTATGGCACACCGTGGAGCCACGAGGCACGCCTGAGCCAGCTCGATTTCTATGGCAAGAACAAGATGAACGTATATATTTACGGCCCCAAAGACGACCCCTGGCACCGTGACAAATGGCGCGTTCCCTACCCCGAAGCCGAGGCCAAGCGCATTGCCGAACTTGTTGAGGTTGCCAAAAAGAACTATGTAAACTTCTACTGGGCCATTCACCCCGGTGTTGACATCAAGTGGAACACCGAGGACCGCGATGCTCTCGTGGCAAAGTTGGAGAAGATGTACGACTTGGGCGTACGTGCCTTTGCCGTATTCTTCGACGATATATGGGGCGAAGGGACAAAAGCCGACAAGCAGGCCGAACTTTTGAACTATGTCGATGACAACTTCATTCAGAAGAAGAAGGATGTTGCCCCACTCATTATGTGCCCCACCGAGTACAACCGTGGCTGGGCCAACGAGCAGAAGGGCTACCTGCGCACACTCGGCAGCACACTCAACAAGGGCATCGAGATTATGTGGACAGGCAACTCTGTTGTAGCCTGCATCGACAAGCCCACTATGGAGTGGATTAACGAGCGCATACAGCGCAAGGGCTATATTTGGCTCAACTTCCCCGTAAACGACTTTGTGCGCGACCACATGCTTATGGGCCCCCTCTACGGCAACGGAAAGGACATTGCTCCTATGGTATCGGGCTTTGTAAGCAACCCTATGGAGTATGCCGAGACATCGAAGATTTCGCTTTACGGCGTTGCCGACTACTGCTGGAACATGGAGAACTACAACCCCGAAGAGAACTGGGACAAGAGCCTTCGCCGCATACTCCCCGGCAATGATAAGGCTTTGAAGATTTTTGCCCTTTACAACAAGGACCTCGGCCCCAACGGCCACGGCTTCCGCCGCGAAGAGGGCGAGGAACTGCTCCCCACCGCACAAGAGGCGATAAAGGGCAATGCCGAGGCATTGGAGGCACTGGAAGAGAAGTGCAATGAACTGAAAACTGCCTGCGACCTCCTGCTCACCGACGATACCAACCCCCAACTCATACACGAGTTGCGCCCCTGGCTGTTGCAGGGCAAGCTGCTTGCCGACTATGGTGTTGTTGTATGCAAAATGAAAAAGGTTGCCGAGAAGAAGAGCAAGGAGTACACATTCCTCAACTTCGAGAACCTCTATGCACAGGCACGTTCTATACAGAAACAGATGTACGACAACGAGAACAACAAGGCAATGCTCCACCCCTACCAGACAGGTATAAAACTTGGTACAAAGGTAATGCTGCCCACAATCCAGAAACTGTTTGAACAGGCTACCGACACATACAACAAGATTAACGGCAAGGAACTCGACACAGCTGCCGACTACAACCCCTTCAAGGTTAAATCGACAGTGAAACAGCTTGCGCTACTGCCGGTGAGCGTGCGTGGCAGCGACATCACCGTGGCATCGGCACTCGAAGTAATCAACTGGCAGGCCGGCGGCGAGTTCATTGTTGAGAGCGACCGCCCCATCACATTCCAGGGAATGGACTTCAACTTCGGTGTGAATGGTGTTGCAAAGAACTTCAAACTCGAAATGCTTGTCGATGGCAACTGGCGCGAGGTATCGCTTCTCCACTATGCCGACAACGACCCCGTTATCCACACAGGCAACGAACTTGGCGGAATGACTGCAAGCGCACTGCGCATAACCAACATAAGCGGCAGCGAGCAGCAGGTTTACTTCAAGAACTTCAAGTTCATAAAGAGATAAAAGTTTGTTATACAACAATAATTGAGACTGGCTCATACTCTGTCGCAACTACCGTTGACAGGTGTAAGAACCAGTCTCAATACAAAAGAGGCAATTCCTGACTATGATAAAACACAGACAGACAGACAGACAGACAAATGCACACAAGGTGCATTTGTCTGTATAAAACATTATTGACAACATTATTCTGTTTATATGCCTTCTCCGCATTTGGCGACGACAACACATTTGCACCCTCAAAGTACAACGACGAACTTAAAGCCATCAGGTTGCCGCTTATAGAGATTGTCACTGTAACCGGAGAGGACCCGACCGGTACGAATATTTTTGCCCCCGATGACTTGTGGGGTATCGGGCTGACGGACAATGATTATGTTGTGGGACATATGCGTATGTCAATAGGTGACAGCCTGCTATATGACAGCGGTTCGGGAGGAATGAAAATACGCCTCAGGGGCAATAGCAGCAGCTATTACCGACACAAGAAACCATACAAATTGAAGTTAAACAGGAAACAGGACCTTCTTTTCCGCAATGATTCAAAATATGCCGACAAGGAGTGGGTGCTTCTACGTCTGCACGAAGGCATATCAATACGCTTCCTCACAGGCTATATAACCAGCACTATCCTCAACCTTGGCTGGCAACCACAATGGGAGTTTGTAAACCTTGTACTCAACGGTGACTATAAAGGAGATTATATCCTAATTGAAAGCATAAAGAAATCGGAAGGACGTATCAACATTGAAGACAGCGGCTACATTATCGAAGATGACACTTATTGGTGGAACGAGGATGTCTATTTCAAAGGCGAAATGCTCACATACAAGACAGGATACACATTTAAATTCCCCGACAGTGATGACATAAACACTTACCTCTTATCAAATATAAGAAATTACATACTGGAATTTGAGGAGGCTCTTGCCAATGGCGACGATATATCCCCTTATATTGACTACGACAGCTTTGCCGCGTGGCTGCTTGCGCAAGACATCCTGGGGCAAGGCGACAGTGCCGGTGCCAACCGTTATCTTATAAAAAAGAATTTCTACCCTGCGGCCCCCACAGCAAGCCAGATGTATATGGGGCCTCTATGGGATTTCGATGCAATATTCAGGACACCCGAAAACTGGTGTGCCTTACATAACAGGTCGTACAGTTTCTATTTTCCGCAGCTTCTTGAACGCCAGGATTTCTATTTGAGTTATGTAAACCAATGGAAAGATGTTAGCGAAACTTTGAGAAGCGACATCATTGAGCAACTGCACAATATAAATGAAGAGAAAGGCGAGGCCATTGATGCAAGCCGTATGATAGACAACAAACGCTGGTTTACTAATGTACCATACAAATCATTGTCAACCGAGATCGATGAAACCGACGAATGGTTGAAGGCGCAAATAAATTTCATTGACGCACAACTGCTTACCCGCTACCAATTGCAGTTTGTCATTGATGAGAATGTTATACAGAGCGATTCTCTTTTTTATAGGGAAACGATTACCTACCCGACCGTTTCTGTCATAGACGGCTACTCTTTCAGCGGTTGGGATATAACACCCGACTCTATGCCGGCAAACGACCTTACAATACACGGCTCCTTTATTCCAATATCGGGCATTACAGATGTAACTTATGACAATTCAGAAACCAACCCGGTTATAGTTGACCTGAGTGGCCGACGTTATCATAACATTGAAAGCCTGAGCCGTGGTATCTACATAATAAACGGAAAGAAAACATTGATACGATAACCGCGAACACAATAGAGTGACCTTTTCATGAGGCACTCTATTGTGATACAGGAACTACCGTTTATGGTTATGCCTGTAAAGTTGCCGCGTATTCACAATATTATGCCACAAGGAATAGAAACCGCCGGCAATGGCTGTTACGGGCGTTAAGAAAGTATAGGCAAGCCAAATGGCAAATACAGTGTTCTTCTGGCCCAATGCCTGCCCGCCCGTAATTCTCTCGTCGTAACGGGCTGCAACCCGACGGCCCACCGCAAACTGCAACAGACAGCAGAGAAGCGACACCAACGCAATGCCCGCCATAACAAGCAGCGAGATATTGCTGTTGGCAATGGAGCGGGCTGTCATTGCAATGGCAAGCGACAAAGCCACCAGCCACAGATAGAAGGGAACGTTACGCCCTTGTGTCACCAGCACCGAGTGCCACGAAGGGATATACTTGCGCAACAGTTCGGCGCACAGCAACGGAAAGAGCAATAGGGGAAAAACCCGCCCCATAATGAGCAGGAACGACGAGAGGAACGATACCCCCTCGACAGGGTGCGACAAGGTGAGCAGCAACGGCGCAAAAAGAGCCACTGCCACATTTATGAGCATAGTATAGGTGATGAGCGACGATGCGCTGCCACCCAGTTTTGCCGTAATCACAGCTGCTGCCGTTGCCGTAGGGCAAAGCAGGCACAGCATCGCTGCCTCCAACAATACCTGTACTCCTTGCGGCATACCACGGAAAAAGGCAATGGAGAGGGAGATTGCGGCAAAGAGCCCCAACTGGAAGGCAAGCAATATAAAATGCCACCGACGGGGTTTGAGTTCGTTGTAACGTATCTTGCAGAAGGTCACAAAGAGCATCGCAAAAATGAGCAACGGCTGTACCACAGCCACAGCACCAAGCACAAATGGGCGGGTGCCATCGAACAGCGGGATGTTCACATAGAGCAGGTACATTACAACCCCTGCCACCATTGCTATGGGCAACGACCAATCGCGTAAAAACTGTCGTGGGTTCATCTGTTGTTAATTTTATCGCAAAGATAGTTACAAACGAGCGAGAAACATAAAAGGCATAGGATTTATCTATAAATTTTTCCAGCATTCGGGCAAGGCATCCACAATGTCGCTTGCAATAAGAGCCGTTTCGCCCACCCCCGCACAGGCAAGGTCACCGGCTGCACCGTGAATATAGACTCCGAGACGGGCTGCATCGACCGCCGGAAGGCCACGGGCCAGGAGGACTGCCAGAACACCTGTAAGCACATCGCCGCTGCCGCCTGTCGCCATTCCGGGATTGCCGCTTGTATTGAAGTGGCAACACCCCTGTGGAGTTATAACGGCCGTGTATGCCCCTTTGAGCACCACGCACAGGTTGTTCTCCCGTGCCATAGCCATCGCCTGTTGCAAACGTTCATAAGAGTTTCTGCACGTACCGGCAAGACGTGTAAACTCTCCTATGTGAGGAGTTATTATACTTCCTTGCGGCAGGCGGGAAAGGTACTCTTTGTGGCGCGAAAGAATATTGAGCGCATCGGCATCGACAACCATTGGGACAGTGCAACCCTTGATGAGGGCAAGAAGGGCTGTTTCGGTATCGGGGTGCTGCCCAAGTCCCGGCCCCACCGCTACCGCAGTATATTTATCGCAAGGCGGAACCGATGAGATATGTGTTTCGCAGGCATCGGGCAAGGTCATTGCTTCGGGCACAGTGCGTTGCAGTATATCGTTGTTGCACCGCGGCGGGCGCACTGTGAGCAGCCCCACTCCCGAACGCAAGGCGGCACGGGCGGCAAGAACCGATGCTCCGGCCATACCCTCGCTGCCTGCCACCAATAGCAGGCGGCCAAAATCGCCCTTGTGCGAGTGCTTCTCACGCACAGGCAACAGATGGGCAATATCACACTTGCGGGTAAGGAAATAGGGTGTCGGCTCCTTCTCCATAGCCTCGCGGCTCAATGAGATATCGAGCACTTCGAAACTGCCTACAAAACAGCTGTTTTCGGCAAAGAGCATCGACAGTTTTGGGAACTGCAAGGTGAAACTCTTTGTTGCGCGCACAATATTATCGCTTAAGTTGTTGCTGTTATCTTCGCCCATAAGCCCCGACGGGATATCTATTGCAAACACCCTGCCATTGCAACCGTTCATAAAATGTATTACGTCGGCAAACACCCCCGTGACGGGACGGGTGAGCCCACTGCCGAAGAGGCCGTCGATAAGGGTTGTACCCTCGGCCACTTGCGGAGCGTTGAACCCGCTGTCGACTATGTGCAGTGCGAGCGCAAAATTGCCGTTCTGCATAGCCTTCAAGGATTGCAAGTTGGCGGCGCAGTCGGGCGAAAGACGACCGTCGGAAGCAACAAGCCACACATCAACCGTGCGCCCTGCAACGGCAAGCATACGCGCAACAGCAAGTGCATCGCCGCCATTATTGCCCGGCCCTGCAAAAACCGCGAATGAGCCTTGCGGGGCATCCTCGGCTATTGCTCTTGTGAGCGCGGCGGCTGCACGCTCCATAAGGAGCAGCGACGGAATGGGTTCGTGCTCTATGGTGTAGGCATCAATCCTCTTTATACTTGCTGTGGGGAATATTTTCATTGCTGCAATGTTTTGTGCCGTGAAGATACGTTTTTTGTAATAAAAAACGGCAGCGTGCCGCCTTTTTATTGCCACACGCTGCCATAAACTGCATTAAAGCGGGTTACTGCAACGAATTGAGATATTCGAGCCCCTCTTTATAACCGTCAAATCCTTTGCCGCAGATGGTCTTTTGGGCATAAAGCGACACATAGGAGAAACGGCGGAACTCCTCGCGGGTTGAAATATCGGTGAGGTGCACCTCCACTGTGGGAAGCGCAACTGCCTTCAAAGCATCGAGTATAGCCACGCTTGTGTGGGTATAGGCCGCAGGGTTTATGAGAATGGCATCGCAAGCCCCATAGGCTGCCTGAATAGCATCGACGATGGCCCCTTCGTGGTTCGACTGGAATAGCTCCACATCAATGCCCAACGATGCTGCCGACGAACGTATAAACTCCTGCAAGGCTGCGAAATTGCGTGCCCCGTAGAGCGAAGGCTCACGCAAGCCGAGCAGGTTGAGATTGGGGCCGTTTATTACAAGTACCTTCATTGCTCTTAAATTATTTCGGCGTATGTACCGAAGTATTTGAACTGCTCGCCACACTCGTGCAACTCGCACATAAGCGAAAGGAACTCGTCGCTGTACACCGATGCCTCGATATCGAAATAGAAACGGTACTCGAACTCACGCTCCGGTATCTGACGGCTTTCGAGTTTCACGAGGTTCACTCCTGTGGCGTTGAAACGCGACATTATGCGGAAGAGGGTTCCTGGGCGGTTGGGTATGTTTATCATAATGCTTGTGCGGTCGGCACCCGAATATATTTTCGGTTCCTTCGATATGCAGATGAAACGTGTGTAGTTGTTGTCACGGTTCTGCACCGATGACTTGATGACCTGCATCTGGTAGAGTTCGGCGCAAAGGAGCGACGAAAGCGAAGCCTTTGTGCGGTCGCCACCTTGTGCCACCATTCGGGCTGCCTCGGCTGTGTTCTCAACAGCAATCACGCGCACATCCTTCAATGTAGAGAGGAATTCGGAACATTGGCTTATGGCCTGCTGGTGAGAATATATCTCACGGATGTCGGACAGCTTGGCACCCGGAACGGCAAGGAGGGCGTGGTCCACTTTAAGGCGTACACCGCGAACAATGCTCACATTGAATTCGGACAGGAGGTCGTAAATGGCATTGACCGAACCGGCAAGCGAGTTCTCGATGGGCAGGACTCCATACTCGCACAAACCGCTGCTCACTGCCTTGAACACACCCTCGAAACCGTTCATATACATAATTTCGGGGAGGTCGAAAAGCCGCTCCGATGCAAGGTGCGCATAAGAGCCCTCACAACCGGCACAGGCAACAGTGGCACGCTTGGGGAAGGGGCAAGGAGGAACCGATGTGATAGCCTTTATCCTGTCGTAGAACTCGGAACCCTCGGCAAGCATACGCGTCTCCATAGACTCGCTCAAATCGAAGATTGTGCGGTAGAGAGTGCGGCCATAGCCTTCGAATTCGGGGCCCAGGCGTTTCGATACGTTATGCAGCACGGCGCGGGCGCGTGAAGGGTGATATACCGGCAGTTTATTCTCTTTCTTGTAGCGTGCAACATCGCTAACCACCTGCATACGCTTGGCGAAGAGGTCGCACATATTGGAATCTATCTCATCTATCTGGTCACGTAATTTTTTCAAGTCCATAATATTATAGTATTTTTATGTTTATCGATTTTTTATTGTTGTTCACAAGAGATTTGAATGTATGTCAATATAAATTACCGCCCAGGGCGGCAAAATCATCAAAGAACGAGGGGTATGATTTCGCCACACATTCTGCACCCATAATTTCGGTTACGCCGGCTGCGATGGTCGAAAGGACTGCCGCCGACATTGCTATGCGGTGGTCACCGAAACTGTCGACAGGCGACTGGGCAACAGGCTCGCCGCCTACAACCTTGAAGGTATCCTCGCCCACAACCGATGTTATGCCGAACGACGCAAGCACAGCCTTCATTGCTGCCAAACGGTCGCTCTCTTTGTAGCGCAGACGGCCCACGTGAAGAAAGAGCGTTTCGCCTTGTGCCGCCGCGGCAGCAACCGATAGTATGGGCACAAGGTCGGGCGTGTCGGCACAATCGAGTTCAGCACCGAACAGTTGCGAGGGGTGTGCCACTATCCCCTCGGCAGTAGGCTCAATGAAGGCACCCATTGCACGCAAGTGGTCTATTATGCAGCGGTCGCCCTGCAAGGAGCCGAGGTCCATCCCTTTTATGGTTATCGGCTTCTTTCCAATGACACCTGCCACCACCCAGAATGCAGCCGAAGACCAGTCGCCCTCAACCTCAATGTTCGAGGGAAGAGAGTATTCCTGATTGCCGGCAACAAAGCATATATCGCCACGTTTTTCGACTGCGATGCGAGCCTTGCGCAAAGCATCGATTGTCATATCTATGTAAGAGGCACTCGTGAGCCCGCCTGTTATTTCAATCTCGCTGTTCCCGGCAGCAAGGGGAAGTGCAAAGAGCAGTCCCGTTAGATATTGCGACGAGAGGTTGCCCGGCAAGGTGTAACTGCCGCCCGAAAGGGTTCCATTGCAACTCAACGGGAGTTCAAGCCCCTCGGCATGGCGGGTAAATGATATTCCGTGCTGTTCCAACGCCTCGCAGAGTGCCGACATTGGGCGGGTGGGCAGCTTACCCCCGCCGGTAAAAGTGGCATCGGCACCAAGCACAGCAGCCACCGACAGCAGGAAACGCAAGGTGGAACCGCTCTCGCCACAGTCGAGTGTTCCACCCTTCTGCACCTTTACGGGAGTGACCGAGAAGAGGCCGCCCGAATACTCTATTCGGGCGCCCAGGGCGTTAAGGCAACGCGCTGTTGCGGTAATATCGTCGTTCACGCTGTTGCAGGCAATGGTACACGGTCTTTTTCCAAGCGCAGCACAAATGAGCAGGCGATGCGCTTGCGATTTCGATGGCGGCGGTGTTACCGTGCCCTGCAATATTCCGTTTACCTTTCTATTCATACCTCAACCGATAGTCTTGTGCAACAACTCTTTAAGTTCCTCAACCCCCACTGTCACCAACACACAGTCGCCAACCGACTTGGGAAGCACAATGGTTATCTTGTTGCCGCGGCGTTTCTTGTCGGACAGAAGGGAGCCATATATCTCATCGGCCGTGTAGGGGCAGGACAGGTCGAAACCGTATGCTGCCAACATTGTGGCAAGTTCAGCCGCTACGTCGCACAAGCCGCACAAAGGTGCCATACGGGCTGCAATGAGCATACCTTTTGCCACCGCCGAACCGTGCGACACGGCAAAGTTGCTCAATTTCTCTATGGCGTGCCCGAATGTATGCCCGAAGTTAAGAAGGCCGCGCAGACCGTTGTCGAACTCGTCCTGCTGCACCACATCGCGCTTTATCTCCACACACCTTGCAACCACGCTTTCGCGCTCAAAGGGCACCTTTTTAAGTGTTCCGTACAGCTCCTTGTCGAGAATCATTCCATATTTTATGACTTCGGCACAGCCGTCGCGGTAGATATCGGCAGGCAGGGTATCCATCAGGGCGGTGTCGCAATATACAAGGACAGGCTGGTAGAAACTGCCCACAAGGTTCTTGCCCGCGGGAATATCGATAGCCGTTTTACCACCCACCGAGCTGTCGACAGCCGCCAAAAGCGTCGTGGGCACCTGCACATATTTAATACCACGCAAATAGAGCGATGCCGAAAGACCGCCGAGGTCGCCCACCACTCCGCCACCGAATGCGATTATGGCATCGCTGCGTGTGATTTGCTCCACGGCAAGGAAATTGAGAAATGCCAGGAGATTTTCGGCACACTTCGATGCCTCGCCGGCCGGTATTACATATTTGCAGGCCTCGTAACCGGCAGCCTGCAAGAGTTCCATAAGCCTGTTGCCGTAAAGGGCGTCGACATTGCTGTCGGTGAGAACGGCAATGCGGCAATTGCCAAGCAGCGGCAAGAGAGCCTCGCCTATCTGCGGCAGTATATTGCGGCCTATGAGTATGTCGTAACTGCGCGATGCGGCAACGTGGATGGTTCTATGGGGTTGCATAATCATTCTATGTTTTCTTTGGCCTCACGCCCCTCGCGCAACAGGTTGCACAGAGTGTCCGACGAGGATGAGGCTATGGCCTCACGATACTGCGTGAGGGAGTTTATCAATAAATCGAGTTCGGCGAGCAGGTTCTCGCTGTTCTCCAAGAAGAGTTCAGTCCACATACCCTCGTTGAGGCGTGACACGCGGGTGAAGTCACGGAAACTGCCGGCGCTGTAACCCTTGTGGTACTGTGCCGACGGGCTCTTTATGAAGGCATTTGAAACAATGTGGCACATTTGCGATGTGTAGGCAATCATTCTGTCGTGGAAGTCGGCAGTCGTCACCACGAACTTCTTGAATTCAAGTGGCGAAAGAGCCTGTTTCACCCGGTCGAGCAAGGCTATATCATCGTGAACGGGAGGTACCATTATGAACGACGCACCTGCGAAAAGGGTTGCACGCGAGTGCTTATAGCCCGAATATTGCAAGCCGGCCATAGGATGCCCGCCCACAAATGTGAAGCCGTACTGCGCAGCAAGGGCAAAGCCTTTTGCGCAGACAGCACGCTTTGTTCCACAGAAATCGACCACAAGAGTGGTTGAAGGGATATTTCCGGCATTTGATTCAAGGTAACCGATGACTGCACCGGGTGTCGCAGCAAGGATAAGAAGCTCGCAAGCCTTTATCTTGCCTGCCGTGAGCGCAGCGTCGATGGTTCCGTCGAGTTCGGCATACCCTTGTACGGTGGCATCGGTGTCGTAACCGTACACCACGTGACCGGCAGCCTTGTAGGCCTTGGCAGCCGAGCCGCCAATGAGGCCCAGCCCCACTACACCAATTTTCATAGCCCTATTTATTAGTGCATTATACTACGGATTTCGCGCACGCGTGAAGCCACCTCGTCGAACTGTGCGGGAGTGAGCGACTGCGCACCGTCGCAAAGAGCGTGGGCAGGGTCGTTGTGAACCTCGATGATGAGGCCGTCGGCACCCGAAGCACAAGCGGCACAAGCCATAGGACGCACAAGACGCGAAACGCCGGTTGCGTGGCTGGGGTCGACAACTACGGGCAGGTGGGTTAGGCCGTGAAGCACGGGAACGGCTGCAAGGTCGAGCACGTTACGGGTGTAGTTGTCGTAGCTGCGGATACCGCGCTCGCACAGCATTACCTGTTCGTTACCCTCACTCATAATATACTCGGCACTCATAAGCAACTCTTTGAGGGTTGCCGAAAGACCGCGTTTGAGCAGAATGGGCTTGTTTGAACGGCCAAGCTCTTTGAGCAGCTCAAAGTTCTGCATATTGCGTGCGCCCACCTGAATGATATCGACATCGGCAAAGAGGTCGAGGTGAGCCGCGCTCATAATTTCGGTAACAATGGGGAGGCCTGTCGCTTCACGGGCTTTCAGCAACAGTTGTAGGCCTTCGGCACGCAGGCCCTGGAAATCGTAGGGCGAAGTACGGGGCTTGAAGGCACCGCCACGCAAGATGTTGGCACCCGATGCCTTCACTGCTCTGGCTATGGTGAGTATCTGCTCTTCCGACTCCACCGAGCAGGGGCCAGCCATAATGGCAAAATGGCCGCCGCCTATTTTTACTTTATTTTCGCCACTGCCAACCTCAACGATGGTATCTTCGGGATGGAAACGGCGGTTTGCACTCTTGAAGGGCTCGCTTATTCGGGTAACGTTCTCTATTATTTCGAGCCCGCCAAGCAAGTCTATATCTATTTTACTTGTATCGCCAATGAGGCCGAGCACTGTCTGCATCTCGCCCTCCGATACGTGAACTCTCACATTCTGCGACTCCAACCAATGGATGAGGTTGTCGCGCTGTGCCTTTGTGACACCGTTTTTCAATACTGCAATCATAACGTCGTTCTTTGATAATTTCTTTTTACTTCTTAGCTGGACGCAAATTTATAAATAAACTTTTTTTATCCTAAAAATAAACAAGGAAATTAACACTTCTGCTACAAAATTTATACGGTCCAGACTACCAGATGCATATTTTTACATATTTTAAACATTATAAAAGTTTAAATTGTGACACAACGGATATGTGTCAAAAAAAGAGGTGCCTCAACAGAGGCACCTCTTCATTGCATTTATGCTTATTGTTATTTCTTCAAAGCCTTCTTCACAGCCTTTGCAATTTGCTTGTCGGCCGAAACACGAGCCTTGTTCAATGCTTTAAGTGCCTTTTCCTTTGCAGCGGGAGTTTCAGCAGCTTTATATGCGTCGTAAAGAGCCCACATATTCTTCTTTGCAGTAACTTCCTTCTGTGCAGCTGTATAAGCCTCGGCAGCAGCTTCGTTTGCAGCCTCTACCTCGGGAGCAGCATAAGCGTGCTTGTAACCCTTCACCTCGTTCCAATAACCGCGTGTAAAGTCGGGGAATGTTACAGGAGCGCAGTTGTTGTCCATTGAGAGTGTACCGAGCTCGGCAAGACAGCACCATTCAGCCATGTCATATACGTCCATATCGAGGGGAAGACCATTCTGCAAGCAGTAAACAAGACGTGAGTCCATTACAAAGTCCATACCACCGTGACCGAGGTCGCGACCCTTCTCAACATATTTTTTGAGGATGGGGTGATAGTACTTTGAAATAAGAGCCTGTTTCTGCTGGGCGTTCATAAAGCCGTGAGCATTGAGGTTGTCAACCTGGGGAGCACCGGTACCTTTGAGAGCGTCGCCCGAGAGAGCAAACTCCTGTGTGGGATACTTTGTTGCATAACCTTTTGTACCGGTGAGCTTGAACAGACGGTTGTAGGGCTGGGGAGTCATTACGTTGTGCTGAATCTCGACAACCTTACCCTTTGATGTACGCATAAGTGTAGTTGTGTGGTCGCCATTGCGGAACTCCTTGCACTCCTTACCGGTTTTCTCCTTAACAAGTTCCTTGCCGAAGAAGGGCTCGGTATCCATTGCTACAAGTGTTGTGAAACGGTCACCACGGTGAATATCCAAGCACTGTGCAACGGGGCCAAGGCCGTGAGTAGCGTAGAGGTCGCCACGGTTCTCCTTGTTATATTTCAAACGCCAATGGAGGTTCTCGGTATCGTTGTCGGCGGGATCCTTCCAATATGCATCCCAGAACCATTCGAGGCTATGGATGTAAGCACCCTCGGCGCGGATGATTTCACCGAAAACGCCGTCCTGAGCCATTGCAAGAGCGTTCATCTCATAGTCGTCATAGCAGCAGTTTTCGAGGATGAAGCAGTGAAGACGTGTCTTTTCTGACAAGTCGATAAGGCTCCAACACTGTTCGAGGTTCATTGCAGAAGGTACCTCGATAGCTGCGTGCTTGCCGTTCTCCATAGCGCACTTTGCAATGGGATAGTGGTGGTTCCAGTCGGCAGCGATGTAAACGAGGTCGATGTCGGGACGTTTGCAGAGTTCCTCATAGCCCTTCTCGCCATAGTAGATGTCGGCAGGCATCAAACCCTGCTCGCGAAGGTGCTTCTGGCAAGCCTCGGCACGTGCCTCTTCATAGTCGCAAAGAGCAACGATTTCAACACCGGGGATACGGCAGAAACGTACCACTGCACCGGGACCGCGCATACCCAAGCCCACGAACGCTACGCGAACAGTCTGAATGGGAGCAGCTGTAAGATTAAGAACGTGTTGCTGGCCCTCGGGACGAGCGGGAGTTTCAACAACAATAGTACCTTTATCCCAGCTCCATTTTGTTGATGGAGAGAGAGATTGCGCCTGTGCTGTGGTTGCAGAGAGAGCCATCACTGCGGCAAACGCAAAACCGAAAAGTTTTTTGAAATTCATACTATTAAATTTAAGTTATTATGATATAAGTTTATAAATTCCTTGTTAAATAAAGTTACGTTTGCAAACTTATATATAAATATCGGAAAACGCAAACAAAAAAACCTTTTTTGGTTTTTATTTAACACGCACAACCCTATTGCACCTTGCTATCCCCTATCCACTTGCCAAAGTATATACGACGGTCGGGCTTGAAAAGAACCCCGTAACCCTGACGGTAGCCGTTCTCGTATTTGCCGTACCAGAAATCACCGTTTGACCAATAATAGACACCATAGCCGTGACGATGGCCATTGCACATTTCGCCATAATAGGCATCGCCGTTTTCATACCTCACACGCCGGAATGTATAAGGAGACGGGGTGCCCGGTGTTGCAATATATGGTGCCGTAAGAGGCAAATCGCCGTCAACCGTATGCACACGCAGTATGTTGCCGGTCGCAATGTCATACTCTACAAAATGCTCCTCGCTACCCACACGCGCCATTCTGTCGGTAAGGGTTATGCCGAATATATGTTTGCCGTCGCGGAACTGGCCGAATGTCTGGGAACCATTATCGGCAAGGAAGTATCCCCAGCCATATATCTTATAATTTATAAAGTTCCCTATGTATTGCCCGTCGCGGCCCGACAAATACTTAACCTCGCCCTCACGCGAAGCGTAATCGCAAAAGACAGCCTGCAAGAGGTCGCACATTTCGGGATAGAAAGCTACCTTATCCTGGGCAAAAAGTGCCGATGGAATGACTAAAAACAGTATGTAAAATATCTTCTTGGCCATATTATTTGTACAAATTATTCTCTTTAATGAAATTGCCGACCGATGCCGGTACATAATGCGATATATCCTTGCCGAGAGCCACCGCTTCGCGCACCATTGTGGAGCTTACGTTGTGCAACGGGGCAGACATCCAGATAACCCCCGCAGGTAGAGAGGGCTGCTTTTCATCGCCACGAGGATATACTATTATCCGATAGTTGGCGAGGATGGTTTCCCACATATACCATTTGTGGAACTTTTCCCAATTGTCGGCACCTATCAGCAGTATAAACTCCCGTTCGGGATAGGCAACCGAGAGGGCTTCGAGCGTCTTCACTGTATATGAGGGGCGTGGCATCGAAAACTCAAAATCGCAGGCCGCAAACGCAGGGTTGCCTTCGAGCGCGAGCCTTGTCATTTGCAGACGCACATCTTCGGGGGTAATATTATTGCCCTCCTTGTGAGGATTGAGCGGCGAGACCATAAACCACACCTCGGAGGCGAGACCACGACGACACACCTCGGAGGCGAGGGCTATATGCCCGTTATGCACCGGGTCGAAACTGCCGCCGAATATTACCGTAGGTATCTTATTCATTCAGGAATTTGTTGACAACGGCAAGAACCTCCTCTTTTGCCTTTTCGAGATTATCGTTCACAATAACGCGGTCGGCATATTTCGAGAAAGTCATCTCGTATTCGGCCTTGCCTATACGTTTTTCAATTTCGTCGGGTGCAGTATCGCCACGGCCTATAAGACGTTCGCGGAGGACATCTATCGATGGAGCCTGCACAAAAATGAAGAGCGCGCGGGCACCGTAGAACTTTTTAAGGCTGCAACCGCCCTTCACATCAACATCGAAGAGGATGTTCTGCCTTTTAAGCTGCTCTTCGACCTGCGATTTCAGCGTTCCATAAAAACGGCCGGGATATACCTCTTCATACTCCACAAACTCGCCGGCAAAGATTTTTGCACGGAACTCATCGGGGGTAAAGAAGAAATAATCGACACCATGCTGTTCCTCGCCACGGGGCGGGCGGCTTGTTGCCGAAACCGAGAACCCGAATGTGGGGTTCTCATCCATAAGATAGTGTACCAATGTCGATTTCCCCGAGCCCGATGGTGCCGAGAAAATCACAACCTTTCCGTTGTCCATAACTATTACATCACATTAAGAACCTGTTCTTTTATCTGTTCAAGTTCGTCTTTCATTCTAACCACGATATTCTGCATTTCGGCGTGATTGCTCTTGCTGCCGAGGGTGTTTATCTCGCGCCCCATCTCCTGGGCAATGAAACCAAGTTTCTTTCCCTGTCCATATCCGCCCTCGATGGTTTCGAGAAAATAGTTCAGGTGATTGGAGAGGCGTTGTTTCTCCTCATTTATATCGAGTTTCTCGATGTAGAATATCAACTCCTGCTCAAAACGGTTCTTGTCGTATTCCACGCCGACCTGTTTCTCCAAAGTATCCTTTATGCGGGCGCGTATCTTTTCGACACGCTCCTTCTCATAGGGCTCCACACTTGCTAGCAAAACCGAAATATTCCCGATTTTATCGAGGAATTTCGCACGTAAGGCCTCACCCTCCTGCTTGCGGAACGCAACTATGTCGTCGAGAGCCTCCTTTATGGCTGCAAGAGCCAAAGACCACTCTTCGTCGCCCACCTCATAGACCTCTTTACGGGCTATCACATCGGGCATACGCAAGAGCACCTCAAAGAGGTTCTGCGGCAAAGGTATCGATGTCGCCTGCGACACCTCGTTCATCTGCTCCACATAGGCCTTTACCACTTCGGCATTTATCGAGGGAGTGTCGGCTTTTTCGTTCTGTTCCACCCAAAGGGAGAAATCGACCTTTCCACGTTCGAGCACACTTGTAACCAACGTACGTATCTCCATCTCGTGGCTCTTGAACTGGCTTGCTATGCGTGTCGACAAGTCCATAGCCTTGCCGTTGAGCGAACGTATCTCTATACAGATTTTCCTGTCCTGATAAAGCGCCACGGCCTTGCCGTAGCCTGTCATCGAATATATCATTGCTATAAATTTGTTTTAACCGGCATACGATTTCTGCAAATTTAATGATTTATTCCCGAAACCAACAAGCATACACCCGTTTTTTGCACACCAACCCCCTTTCTTGTATTAAAAAATATTATTTATTGGCAAGAATAATATTAAATTCTTATTTTTGCATTTTAGAATAAAACAACAGACCGAAAAATGGCAGTAATACTACACATTGAGGCATCGACCGAAATATGCTCGGTGGCATTGAGCGAAGACGGGCAGGTGTTTTTTGAAAGAGTCAACGAAGAGGAGCGTTCCCACGCAAAGGTTCTTGCTCCTTTTGTGGAGGAGGCTGTGAATATGGCCGACAGCCGCAGTATGCCGCTCACGGCCGTGGCATTGAGTTGCGGCCCCGGTTCCTACACAAGCCTGCGCATTGCATCGTCAACAGCAAAAGGTGTCTGCTACGGACGCGACATACCCTTGGTGGCAATACCCACCACGGCAATCATGTGCGTACCTATGCTGCTGGGCGAGGAACTTCCCGAAGATGCACTCTTGTGCCCGATGATAGATGCCCGCCGCAACGAGGTCTACGCAACGGTGTACGACAGGGCATTGAACGTTGTGAAACCCACCGCGGCCGAAATTGTTACCGAAGAGAGTTTTGCCGACATACTCGCCGGCCACCCCGTTTACTTCTTCGGCAATGGTGCCGAAAAGTGTAGCAAGATAATAACCCACCCCAATGCACACTTTACCACAAAGTTCCGCAACCCGCTGGCAAAGAACATGATGCCGCTTGCCGAACGTGCTGTATGGGAGGAACGTTTTGAGGACATTGCCTATTTCGAGCCCTTCTACCTCAAAAACTTCGTGGCAACAAAACCCAAAGAACTTTTGAAGAACTTTTAAAATCCCTACCATTATGATGGAATACAATACCAAACAGAAACGTTTGCCCCTGCCCGAATACGGGCGTTCGGTGCAGAAGATGGTCGACCACGCACTCACCATAGAGAACCGCGAAGAACGCCAGCAATGCGCCAACACCATAGTAAATATTATGGCAAGCATGTTCCCCAACCTGCGCAACCTCCCCGATTTCGAGCGCAAGCTGTGGGACCACCTCGCCATTATGTCCGATTTCAAGCTCGACATTGACTACCCTGTGGAGGTAATCAAGAAAGAGAAGTTCAACGAGCCTCCGCAGAGAATACCCTACCAGACCGGAGAGGTGCAGCACCGCCACTACGGCCGCATCGTCGAGGAGATGATTGCCCACGCCTGCACACTCGAAGAGGGCGAGGAGCGTGCAAGGCTCGTAGAGCTCATAACCATACAGATGAAGAAGAACTACATCGCCTGGAACAAGGATGGTGTGGAGGACAAAAAGATTTTTGAAGACCTCAAAGCCTACTCTAACGGCAGGATAGACATCACCGGTGGCGAAATAAGGATAAACAGCCAGGGCGGCACGAACAATAACGCCCGCCAAAACAAGCAACGCCAGAACGGCAAAAAGAACTTCAAGAGGAAACAGTACTAAACCGACAGACTACCATGGCATCATTTATAATTGAAGGAGGACACAGACTCAAAGGCGAAATAACCCCGCAGGGAGCCAAGAACGAAGTGCTGCAAGAGATTTGCGCAACGCTGCTCACCGCCGAGAAGGTGACCATTGAGAACATACCCGACATTGCCGATGTGAACAACCTCATAAACCAGCTTATGAATATGGGTGTGAGCGTAACACGCAATGGCGTGGGCTGCTTCACGTTCCAGGCCGACAACGTGAACCTCGACTACATCGACAGCGACGAGTACATAAACGGCTGTGCACGCCTGCGCGGCTCGGTTATGTTCATCGGCCCGTTGCTGGCAAGGTTCGGCAAGGCAGTGATGTCGGAGCCCGGTGGCGACAAGATAGGCCGTCGCCGACTCGACACACACATCATAGGCCTGCAAAAACTGGGAGCGGCATTCAGTTTCGACCAGGAGAAACGCATATACCGTATGACAGCCGACAAACTGAAAGGCTGTACAATGTTGCTCGACGAGGCATCGGTAACCGGTACCGCCAACATCATTATGGGTGCTGTGTTGGCCGAAGGAAAAACAACCATATACAACGCAGCCTGCGAGCCTTATATACAGCAGTTGTGCCGTATGCTCAACAAGATGGGCGCAAAAATTTCGGGCATAGCCAGCAACCTCATAACCATTGAGGGAGTGAAGGAACTTGGCGGCTGCACCCAACGCGCACTGCCCGACATGATTGAGGTGGGCAGTTTCATTGGAATGGCTGCAATGACAAAAAGCGAGATAACCATAAAGAATGTGTCGTTCGAGAACCTGGGAATAATACCCGATAGTTTCCGCCGCCTGGGCATACATTTTGAGCAAAGAGGCGACGACATATTCATTCCCGGGCAGGAGGAGTACCAGATTGAATCCTTCATCGACGGCTCCATAATGACCATAAGCGATGCACCCTGGCCGGGCCTCACCCCCGACCTTTTGAGCGTTATGCTTGTGACCGCGATACAGGCAAAAGGCAGTGTACTCATTCACCAGAAGATGTTCGAGAGCCGCCTGTTCTTTGTGGACAAGCTCATTGATATGGGCGCACAGATAATACTTTGTGACCCGCACCGCGCCGTGGTTATCGGGCACAACCACCGTTTCACCCTGAAACCACGCTCGATGAGTTCACCCGACATACGTGCCGGTATAGCCCTGCTCATTGCAGCAATGAGTGCCGATGGCGTGAGCCGCATCGACAACATCGAGCAGATTGACCGCGGATACCAGGACCTCGAAGGCCGCCTTAACCAAATTGGTGCAAAGATAACACGTTCATAACACGATGCTTAAAAAAGAAGATTTTGTACATTTCGGGAAATTCCTGAAACCCCACGGCACGAAAGGCGAGATTGGGTTGCAGGGCGACAACTTCACACTTGGGGAAGATTGCGATTTCGTGGCTTGCGACATCGACGGCATTCTGGTGCCATTCTTCTTCGAGTACTGCCGCACGAAGAACAACGACGCAATGATTCTTAAAATAGAGAGGATGGAGAGTACCGAGGAGGTGCGCTACCTCACCAACCGCGATGTATACATCCCGCGCGAATGGGTAGAGGAGAGCGACAACCTTTCGTGGAGCTATTTCGGCGGCTTCAAGGCTGTGGACAGAAAGCTGGGAACCATCGGAGAGATAACAGACGTTGATGACAGCACCATAAACACCCTTTTCGTCATCGACAATGAGGGTGAGGAGATATTGGTACCGGCAAGGGAGGAGTTCATTGCCGACATCGACCACAAAGAGCGAGTAATCACATTCGACCTGCCCGAAGGGCTTGTTTCGATATAAAGACCGACCATTATGAGCAAGATAAAGTTCCGTAGCCGCCTGTTGCGAAAGTACAGACTCACAATACACAACGAGAATAAATTGGAGAACGTGCTTGGTTTCTATGTGTCGCCCCTGTGGGTGATACTCTCGCTCTTCTTCTCCTTTATGCTCGTTGCAGGAGTAATATACCTCATACTCGCATTCACCCCCGTGGGCGAATATCTCCCCGGCCACATAAACGACAAGACACGCGAGATGCTTGTGAGCTACAATATCAGAATAGACTCGCTCAAAGAGGTGGTCGACAAGCAGGACCGCTACCTGGGCAACATAAAGAACCTTCTCGAAGGGAACATCCCTCCCGACAGCATTATGAACGCTCCCGAACTCCCCTCGACCGAGAATATCTCAATTGTTACCACAACGCTTGAAAAGGAGTTTGCCGAAGCCTTCGAGGAGCGCGAGAAGTACAACCTCACATCGCACGCCACAAGCGTAGGAGCATTGCAGGAACTTAACCTTTACAGCCCCGCGCGTGGAGTTATAATAAAGGGATTCAACCCTGTGGAGAAACACTATGGCATTGACATTGCCGAAAACCCCGGTGAAAGCGTGCTTGCCATACACGACGGAATGGTAATAATGAGCGACTACACCGCCAACGACGGCTACACAATAGCGGTACAGCATAAAGAGAACCTTATTTCGATATACCGCAACTGCTCGCGCCTGCTCAAACAGGTGGGTGACAAGGTTGTGGGAGGCGAGGTTATTGCCTCGCTCGGCGACAACAGCAAGAAAGAGGACAAAAGCCTCCCGATAAAGCCATATCTCCACTTCGAGCTATGGCACAGAGGCAAGGCTCTCGACCCCAATATATACATCGCATTCTAAAAACCCGAACAGACATAAACAAAACGACAATAATATGAATTCCACAAAGAAACGTCAGATAGCAATACTTGGCTCGACAGGCTCTATTGGTACACAGACACTGCAAGTTGTTGAGGAACACCCCGAACGTTTTGAGGTCTATGCCATAACAGCCAACACCCGTGTCAACGAACTCATAGAGCAGGCACGCAAGTTCATACCCCGCGTCGCCGTTATTGCCGACGACACAAAATACGCGCAACTGAAAGAGGCTCTCACCGACCTTCCCATACACGTCTATGGCGGTTACGAGGCTATATGCGAAGTGGTAAAGGAGCCCGAAATTGATGTTGTGGTAACGGCAATGGTAGGGTTTTCGGGCCTGCGCCCCACTATTGAGGCCATAAAGGCCGGAAAGGAGATTGCCCTCGCCAACAAGGAGACTATGGTGGTGGCTGGCGAGCTCATAAACGAACTCGCAAACAAGCACAACACCCCCATTCTACCTGTCGATTCGGAGCACTCGGCAATATTCCAATGCCTCGCCGGGGAGATGGGCAACAAGGTGGAAAAGCTTATACTGACAGCATCGGGCGGACCGTTCCGCACCTGGGACATTGCACAACTCGAAAACGTTACAAAAGAGCAGGCGCTCAAACACCCCAATTGGAGTATGGGAGCAAAAATTACCATAGACTCGGCCTCGATGATGAACAAAGGATTTGAGGTTATGGAGGCAAAATGGCTCTTTGGTGTCGGTGCCGAGGACATTGAAGTGGTGGTACACCCACAGTCGGTAATACACTCAATGGTGCAGTTTGCCGACGGTGCCGTGAAGGCGCAGCTGGGAACTCCCGATATGCGCTTACCCATTATGTATGCACTCTCCTACCCCGAACGCCTCACATCGTCGTTCCCCCGCCTCGATTTCGGCACGCTGGGCAACCTCACATTCGAAAAACCCGATATGGAGAAGTTCCCCAACCTTCGTCACGCCTACGAGGCCTTGTCGATGGGCGGCAACATCCCCTGCGTGGTCAATGCAGCCAACGAAGTGTGCGTAGCGGCATTCCTTGCCGACCGCATACGCTTCAATGATATGCCCCGCCTCATTGAGCGCGCTATGCAGGAGAGCGACTATATATTGAAACCGACACTTGACGACCACCTCGCAACCGACAAGGAGGTGCGCAAGATGGTGGAAAGCTGGATTTGATTTTTAAACTATTTATATTCAGATTATATTCAGAAGATGGAAGTATTTTTTATACGTGCTTTGCAGTTGATAATGGCACTGAGCCTCTTGGTTCTGGTGCACGAATTCGGACACTTTATTTTTTCAAGGATATTCAAGGTGAGGGTGGAAAAGTTCTACCTCTTCTTCGATTGGGGCTTTTCACTCTTCAAATGGAAACCCAAGAACAGCGAAACCGAATATGGTGTGGGCTGGATACCTCTGGGCGGATATTGCAAGATTTCGGGTATGATAGACGAGTCTATGGACACCGAGCAGATGAAACAACCCGCGCAACCCTGGGAGTTCCGCTCAAAGCCGGCATGGCAACGTCTGCTCATTATGATTGGCGGTGTGCTTTTCAATTTCATTCTAGCAATGTTCATATACTCTATGATTATGTTCACCTGGGGCGAGAGCTACACCGACATACGCAAGGCAACATACGGAATGGAGTTCAACGAGAATGCAAAATCGCTGGGTTTCGTCGATGGCGATATAATACTCAAAGTCGATGACAAGGAGGTAGACCGTTACAGCGTCGACCTGCTGCGTGCCATTGCCGACGGCAAGGTGGTTACCGTGCTGCGTGGCGGCAAGGAAACGGGCATTGAAATCCCCGAAGACTTCGGACTGCTCGATATGGGCAAAGGCACTCCCTTTATGCAGTATCGCATACCTGCCGTTGTCGACAGCATTATGCCGGAATCGGCGGCACTGCTTGCCGGCATTGAGAAAGGCGACAGCATCACAAGCATCGGCGGCAAGGAGATTGCATCGTGGCAAAAGCTTATGACAAGGATGCAGGAGATAAAGGAGAGCGGAATGAAGAGCGTTGAAATTTCGGTTGTGCGCGACAGCGTGATAAGCCTCACCGCACAGCTCGACGATACATATATGCTGGGCATTACACCCGCATCGCCCGACTATCCCGTGGAGAGGATTACATACAGCCTTGCAGAATCCTTTCCTGCCGGAATATCATATGGCTGGGGAGTGCTCAAAGGCTATGTAAGCGACTTCAAATATCTCTTTTCAAAGGAGGGAGCCCAGTCGGTGGGAATGTTCGGCACCATAGGCAGCCTCTTCCCCGCAGCGTGGGACTGGCACCAGTTCTGGTTGATGACAGCAATGCTCTCGCTCATTCTTGCAGTTATGAACATTCTGCCCATACCGGCACTCGACGGCGGACACGTGGTGTTCCTGCTCATTGAGGTAATCACCGGGCGCAAACCCAGCGACAAGGTGCTTGAATATGCGCAGATGACAGGTATGATTATTCTCCTGGGACTCTTCCTGCTTGCCACCTTCAACGATGCAATGCGCTTCATATTCTGAACCACGGAGTAAATTCAAATAGCACCTATTTATGAAAAGAGTTTTATTATACACCATCATGGCAACGGCATTCACCGCCTGTGCAAGCAACAGGCAAACGGCAGAGGGCACCGTAAACAGCGACAACACACAAAGCCTTGCCATTGCAAGTATAGACAGTACACAAAATTTTGCCTTCTCGCTCTTTTCGGCGGTAAACAGCATTGCCACAGAGGCCGAGAACTTCTGCATATCACCCGCAAGCGCACAATGGGCCCTTGCAATGACTGCAAACGGTGCAGGCGGAAAAACGGCACTGCAGATGTATTCGACACTCGGCTACCCCGATGGTGCCAAGGAGCGCACCGCCTTCAATGCCCTGCAACAGAGAAACATTGAAACACTCAACAACAGCGAAGAAGCGAAACTCTCCGTTGCCAACTCCATTTGGGTGGACAAAAGAATAAAACTCAAAAACAGTTTCATTGAGGAGAACAGCAACTTTTACGATGCAACCGTGAAGAATGTAACATTCGACAATGCAACCGTGAAAGAGATAAATGCGTGGTGCAGCGACAAGACCGAGGGAAAGATAAAATCGATACTCGACGAACCAAACCCCACAACCAGGCTGCTTCTCATAAATGCTCTCTACTTCAAAGGTGAATGGGCCGACCCCTTTGCTAAAAGGGCTACAATATACAGCCCCTTTACAAAAGCCGACGGAGAGAGAATAAGTGTACCTATGATGTTCCAGACACAGGTAATGGACTATTATGAGGATGCCAACTTGCAGGCCGTGGAGAAACCTTTCAAAAGAGGAGAGTTCTCGATGCTGCTCATCCTGCCCCGCCCGTGGCTGTCGATACAGGAGGCCATAGAGCACGTGGCCGATGTCTACAAAAGAGGCTCCTTCAACCGCGAAAGATACCGTGTAGCCCTTAAAATGCCCCGCTTCCGCACAGAGTTCGGTACAAGCCTCAAACCTATGCTCATAGCTATGGGTATAAACGAGGCCTTTACCCAGGATGCCGATTTTAGCGGAATATCAAAGAGCCCGCTGCTCATTGACGATGTGATACAGAAGAGCTATATTTCGGTCGATGAGGATGGTGCCGAGGCTGCCGCAGTAACCGCAGTACAGATGAGACTGGGAGCATTGCCGCGTGAAGAGCTGAAAGAGCTCCCGCTCGACAGGCCCTTCATATATGCCATCAAGAGCAACAGGACCGGAGAGATTCTGTTCATAGGCAAAGTAGGAAACCCGCTTGAATAATCTATTAATACATTATATATAATATGAAAAAGTTTGTAACATTCATAATTGTAATTGCCCTTGCCGCAGGCGCAATGGGCAAAGGCCCAAAATACATATTCTACTTTATAGGTGATGGAATGGGCCCCTCACACGTTCTCGGCACCGAACTTTTCCTGGGCGAAAAGGATGGGAAAATTGGGCGGCCCACCCCGCTCTGTTTCACACAGTTCCCCCACTCGGCATTTGTAACGACCTTTTCGGCAAGCAACGGCGTAACCGATTCTGCCGCATCGGGAACAGCACTCGCCACAGGGCACAAGACCAACAACGGACACCTGGGTGTTACCCCCGACGGCACACCTGTTTACAGCGTTGCCCACGCTGCAAAGGAGGCCGGATATGCTGTGGGAGTGGCTACAACAGTGTGCATAAACCACGCTACACCGGGAGCCTTCTACGCCCACAGCAAGAGCCGCAACAACTATCACGACATTGCACAGGATATGATTGAGGCCGACTACAATTTCTATGCAGGCGGCGATGCAAAATGCAGTGACGAGCAGCGCAATGCACTCTACAAGAAGGCCACAGAACACGGTTACACAATAGCCCGCGGTTATCCCGATTTCATTGCAAAGTCGGGATATGCAAAGAAGATGATGTTCTACCAGGAGCAGGTTGCCGAGGAGATACCTTATGCAATAGACCGCAGCCCCAAGGACCTCACCCTTGCACAGATAACCGATGCAGCAATAAATTTCCTTCCCGGCAAGAGCAAGAAGGGATTCTTCCTTATGGTCGAGGGGGGAAAGATTGACTACGCATCGCACAGCGACGATGCCGCTACCGCGTTCCAGGAGGTCCTCGACTTCGATGCTGCAATAGCCCGTGCTGTGGAGTTCTACAAGAAACACAAGGACGAAACACTGATAATAGTTACCGCCGACCACGAAACAGGCGGTCTTGTGCTTGGTTACAGCGGCGCATACGCGCTTAACCTTAAAGCACTCGAAAACCAAAAGGTGAGCGAGTACCGTTTGAGTGAGATACTGCGCACAAAAGCTATGCAAAGAATGCCACTGCGATGGGAAGATATAAAGGCGGTAATAACAGAGAACACCGGTTTGTGGAGCACATTGAAACCGAGCGAGAGCGAGGAAAAAAGAATGCAAAGCCTCTTTGAAGAGGGAGAGAGTAACCCAAGCAAGCGAGTGGAGAAGTTCGAGGCCATAGCCACTGTGGCAAAAAATGCTGTTAACCGCATAGCTCTTGTAAGCTGGGCAAGCCCCAACCATTCCGGCACATTTGTTCCGCTTTTCGCCATCGGCGAGGATGCCGATGAGTTCCACGGCATTATAGACAACACCGACATTCCCAAGATTATAAACAGGATTGCCGGATACAAATAAAGGAGATACGAAGGTTCAGTAGAAATTTAGTGTGGACAAATTGATTCTTTAATAAGTTGTGTTCTCTCACGCTGCCCTTTGTATAACGAATTATCTCCTGCAATGGTAATTCTAAAAAGGAACCGGCACCGTTAAAATCATAGTGTTTATCCGAGCATTTGCAGGAGAGAGTGCGAGGAATGTTTGCCCGCGAGTTAGGTGCCGCAAGGCGACTAACTGAGGAAGTCCCGCAGCACCCTGCAAATGTGAGAAAGATAAACACGGCAAG
>SUXO01000046.1 GCA_015060885.1 Bacteroidales bacterium | reverse complement strand
TAGTGCGGGATGCGAACAGCAAGCATTGTCAACTTATGGCAAACATTCTCGCTTCGCGCAACCTCGGCTGCATTCGCTTTGCGTGCAAGTAAACTTTCACTCGCTCATTTGCACGAGCTTTCGCACTTTCTCCTGCAAATGCTCGGATAAACACTATGATTTTAACGGTGCCGGTTCCTTTTTTGAGAATTACCATTGCAGGAGATAACTCGCTACACAAAGGGCTGCGTGAGGGAGCATAACTTATTAAAAAATCAACTTGTCCACACTAAATTTCTACTGAACCGTTTAAACCCCGAAGGGTGCGTTCCGCGGAACGCACCCTTCGGGGTTTAAATAGTTCTTGTATTATTTTATTATACAATACCTTGTGCCATCATTGCTTTGGCTACTTTGAGTCGCTTTCGCTCTTCGCATCCCGCCCGGCGCAAACTTTGTCTGCGCTTCGTGCGACTGTTGCTGCGAAAGCTCCCGAAGTATAGGCAGTTCTTGTATTATACAATACCTTGTGCCATCATTGCTTTGGCTACTTTGCGTCGCTTTCGCTCTTCGCATCCCGCCCGGCGCAAACTGCGTCTGCGCTTCGTGCGACTGTTGCTGCGAAAGCTCCCGAAGTATAGGCAGTTCTTTTATTATACAATGCCTTGTGCCATCATTGCTTTGGCTACTTTGCGTCGCTTTCGCTCTTCGCATCCCGCCCGGCGCAAACTGCGTCTGCGCTTCGTGCGACTGTTGCTGCGAAAGCTCCCGAAGTATAGGCGGTTCTTGTATTATACAATGCCTTGTGCCATCATTGCTTTGGCTACTTTGAGGAAGCCGGCAACGTTTGCACCCTTTACATAGTCGATGTAGCCATCCTCGCAAGTTCCGTACTTAACGCAGGCTTCGTGGATGTTGTGCATAATTTCGTGCAGCATTTCGTCGACTTTTGCACTGCTCCAATTGATTTTGCCTGAGTTCTGGCTCATTTCGAGGCCCGATACCGATACGCCACCTGCGTTTGATGCCTTGCCGGGAGCATAAAGGATTTTTGCCTGCTGGAATGTCTGGATAGCAGCGGGGGTAGAGGGCATGTTTGCACCTTCCGATACTGCGATTACGCCGTTGGCAACAAGTGCCTTGGCGTGCTCACCGTTGATTTCGTTCTGTGTTGCCGAGGGGAGTGCGATATCGCCTTTCTCGCCCCAGGGTTTAGCGTCGGCTACATATTTGCAACCATATTTGTCGGCGTATTCCTTGATGCGGCCGCGACGTACGTTCTTCAACTCCATAATGAAGTCGAGTTTCTCGCGTGTGATGCCGTCGGGGTCGTAGATGTAACCATTTGAGTCGCTCATTGTGACAACCTTGCCGCCGAGCTCGATGACTTTCTCCACTGTGTACTGTGCTACGTTACCCGAACCCGATACGAGGCATACTTTGCCCTTGATATCAAGACCGCGGGTCTTCAACATCTCTTGCAGGAAGTAGATGTTTCCATATCCTGTTGCTTCGGGGCGAATGAGTGAACCGCCGAACTCCAAACCTTTACCTGTGAATACACCGTTGAACTGGCGTGTGAGTTTCTTGTAGAAACCGAACATGTAACCTACTTCGCGTGCGCCGACACCGATGTCACCTGCGGGTACGTCCATATCGGGGCCGATGTTACGCCACAACTCGGTGATGAAGGCCTGGCAGAAACGCATTACTTCGGCATCGCTCTTGCCTTTGGGGTCGAAGTCGGAACCACCCTTTGCACCACCCATAGGGAGTGTTGTGAGTGAGTTCTTGAATGTCTGCTCGAATGCGAGGTATTTGAGGATACCAACGTTTACCGAGGGGTGGAAACGGATACCGCCTTTGTAGGGGCCGATGGCGTTGTTGTGCTGAACGCGGTAGCCTGTGTTGGTGTGTATGTTGCCTTTGTCGTCGGCCCAGGTTACACGGAATGTGAATACGCGGTCGGGGATGCAAAGACGTTCGATGAGGTTGTTTGCTTCAAATTCGGGGTGCTTGTTGTACTCTTCTTCAATTGAGCGCAGTACCTCTTCAACTGCCTGGAAATATTCGGGCTCGTTGGGGAATTTCTTCTTTAAGCTTTCGAGGGTTGTTTCTACTTTCATATTCTTTAATTTTAAAATGTTGTTTCTAATGTGTGTTTTTATGCAAATTGCTTGCTGTTGCTAATAAATATACGCTTGTTTGTTATAAATTCTCATTTCTGTGAATTCGTTGCGCAAAGTTAATGCTTGAATTTGAAAAAATGAAGAAATGCAAGTATTTTTTTGAAAAAACAAGAAAAAAGTTTTTTTGTTGCATAAAAAGCGTTTATTTTTCCATTAAAAAGGGGGTAAATGGAGATTTTTGTTTCAAAATAGGAGTGTTTGCGTTGCTTTTGTTTTCAAATTGTCAATGTGCAGGTCTTTTTATGATAGTTTTTGTTTTTATTTTGACAAACTTGATGTATCTTCGCCAAAAATGATATTGTCCTTTATGGTTAAGGTTCTTGATTCTTTGTTCGAGAGTGTGACGGGTTGTCGTGCCGACAGTGTTGTGAAGCTGACGGGCGACGGGTCGAACCGCTCCTATTATAGAATGCGCGCGGGCGATGTGTCGCTCATTGGTGCTGTGGGTACTTGTGTGGAGGAAAATCGTGCATTCATTGCTATGAGCGAGAAATTTATTGCTTGCGGTGTGAAGGCCCCCCGTGTGCTGGCAGTCAGCGACGATGCCATCTGTTATGTGCAGGAGGACTTGGGCGACCTCTCTCTCTTTGCTTTTATGAAGGAGTCGCGCGATGCAGGTCTCTTCTTGCCAAAGGATGTGGATATGCTGTGCCGCATTATGTCGGAATTGCCCGATATTCAGTTCCGTGTGGCTTGTGACTTCGATTTCTCTCTCTGCTACCCGGTTGCGGGTTTCGACAGGCGTACTGTTATGTGGGATCTCAATTACTTCAAGTATTGTTTTCTCAAAGGGGTGGGTGTGGAGTTCAACGAAGGAGTTCTGGAAGATGAGTTCGAGAAACTTGCGCAGTTGTTGTTGCAGTGCGACTGCAATACTTTTATGTACAGGGATTTCCAGTCGCGCAACATACTCATACATAACGGAGAACCTTATTATATAGATTTCCAGGGAGGGCGGCGCGGTCCCCTCTATTATGATGTGGCATCGTTTGTGGGGCAGGCGCGTGCCTGTTACACTCCCGAAGTGGTGGAGCGTATGCTCGATGCCTATCTGCTTGCACTTGAAAAATACAGGAAGGTGGAGCGCGGCGAGTTCCTGCGCACTCTTTCGCTGTTCCGTGTGTTCCGCTTGTTGCAGAACTTGGGAACCTATGGTTTCAGGGGGCTTTATGAGCATAAAAAGGCTTTTGTTGAAACTATCCCCGGTGCTCTTGCGCAGCTTGGCGGGCTGCTTGCGGGCTTCAAGAATGAATTTCCGCTTTTGGCTGCTCTTGTGGGAGAGATTGCCGCCTTGCCTATGTTTGTCAAGTATGACTCCAAAGAGCTGGTTGTCGATGTTATGAGTTTCTCTTATCGTCGCGGCATTCCCGAAGACTATTCGGGCAACGGAGGCGGTTTTGTGTTCGACTGCCGCGCCATTCATAACCCCGGCCGCTATGAACCTTATAAGAAGTTGTGCGGAATGGATAAGCCGGTGATTGAGTTCCTTGAAAAGGAGAGCGAGATTGCTGCCTTCCTGGAAAATGCCTACGCGCTTGTCGACAATATGGTCGATACATATAAGAAACGTGGCTTCACCCATATACAGGTGTGCTGCGGTTGTACCGGCGGCCAGCACCGTTCGGTTTACAGTGCCGAGCACATTGCGCATCACGTTGCCCGTAAATTCGGTGTGCGGGTGGTGGTTACACACAAGATGCTTAACCGTAAGTATGTGATTGATGCTGTGGAAAAATAATTGGAATAAAAAATATAACAGATTATGAAAGAACTGCTTAATATGCTCGATGCATCGCCCGTGAATTTTTTGGCGGTGAAGTATGCCGAGGATTTTCTCTCTTCGGCGGGTTTTGAGAAGGTTGAAATGGGTGCGATGCCCAAGTTGCAGCCCGGAAAGGGGTATTATATTACAAAGAACGGGTCGGCCTTGTTTGCCTTCCGTGTAGGCAGCGGTGCGCCAACCGATGGTTTCAAGCTTATATGTGCTCACACCGATTCGCCTTGCTTCCGTGTGAAACCGGCTCCCGAAATGTGGTCCGAGGGCGGTATGGTGCGCCTGAATACCGAGGTGTACGGCGGCCCCATTCTCTATACCTGGTTCGACCGCCCCTTGTCGCTTGCGGGCCGTGTTATTCTGCGTGGCGGGTCGCCATTGCGCCCTGTTGTGCGCCTGTTGCACATTAAACGCCCGTTGCTCATAATCCCGCACCTTGCAATACACTTCAACCGCGAAGTGAACGAGGGCAACAAGATTAACCGACAGAAGGATATGATGCCTGTCCTGGGTTATGTAAAGGGTGCTCTTGAAAAAGAAAATTTTTTACTTCGTGTGGTGGCCGAAGAACTTGGTGTCGCTGTTGGGGATATACTCGATTTCGACCTCTCGCTCTACGAGGCAACACCCGCTTGCCTGTGTGGTGTGAACAATGAGTTCGTGTCGTGCGGCAGGCAGGATGACCTGCTTATGTGCTATGCCGGCTTGAAGGCTATGGCAGCTTCGGCCCCTTCAAGAATGACACAGGTGCTTGCCCTCTTCGACAATGAAGAAACCGGTAATATGACCAAGCAGGGTTCGGCCTCTCCTGTGTTGCGTAACTTGTTGGATGCCATTGTTATGAATTTGGGTGGCTGCGCAGATGATTTGTATGCGGCAGTGGAGAATTCCTTTATGGTGTCGGCCGATATGGCTCACGCTCTGCATCCCAATTACAGCGACAAGCACGACCCGACAAACCATCCTGTTATGGGTGGCGGGCCTGTGATAAAGTATAACGCCAACCAGAAATATGTGACCGATGCCGAGTCGGCAGCCGTGTTTGCCGAGGTGTGCCGTGCAGCGGGCGTTCCGTTCCAGTATTTCGTGAACAGGAGCGACATTGCCGGCGGTTCCACATTAGGAAATACTTTGACAACGCAGCTTCCTATGCGTGGCGTGGATATGGGTAATCCTATGTGGGGTATGCACTCGGCGCGCGAAACATCGGCGGCGGAGGATACCTTGCACGCAATAAAGGCGTTTACTGCTTTTTACGATGCCGAATGAGAGGGGGAAACTGTTTGAATTCCTTTCGAAAAAAAAAGAAGATGGCATTGTCCGCCAATTCAGCTTTTATAAAATTTCAAGGAGATGAATTAAAACAGTTTCAGTTCTCTTGCTTATATGTGGGAGCCCGCAAACGCGGGCTCTCTTTTTTTTGTATATGCGGTTCTTTATTATTATAATAAAAGGGCTGTAAAAGTTTCCTTCTTTCGGAATTTTTAGGTAACTTTGCGCAACTTTATAGTTTTATGTGTAAAATGAAGAAGAAATTTCCTGTATATAATCAGTTGAACCTCCCTCTTGTGAACAAAGAGGTGTTGAAGGAGTGGGACGAGAATGATTTGTTCTCAAAGAGTATGACAGAACGTGAGGGTGCCCCCTCATTTGTCTTTTTTGAGGGACCTCCCTCGGCCAACGGTATGCCGGGCATACACCACGTTATGGCGCGCAGTATAAAGGATACTTTCTGCCGTTTCAAGACAATGAAGGGCTTTCAGGTGAAGCGTAAGGCGGGCTGGGATACCCACGGCTTGCCTGTTGAGCTTGGCGTGGAGAAGAAACTGAATATTACAAAAGAGGATATCGGCAAGAAGATTTCGGTCGACGACTATAACCGCAACTGTCGCGAGGAGGTTATGAAGTACACCAAGGAGTGGACCGAACTTACCCGCGAGATGGGTTACTGGGTAGACCTGGACAACCCTTACATCACATACGAAAACAGTTACATCGAGTCGCTGTGGTGGTTACTGAAACAGCTCTACAACAAGGGCTTGCTTTACAAGGGCTACACCATACAGCCCTATTCGCCTGCGGCAGGAACCGGTTTGAGCTCGCACGAACTCAACCAGCCCGGCTGTTACCGCGATGTCAAGGATACAACTGCCGTTGCGCAGTTCCGTATGCTCGACCCCAAGCCCGAAATGCAGGGGTGGGGTGTTCCCTGTTTCCTTGCCTGGACAACGACTCCGTGGACTCTTCCTTCGAACACTGCGCTTTGCGTGGGGCCAAAGATTGACTACGTTGCAGTACGTTCCTACAACAGCTATTCGGGCGAGCCTGTCACAGTGGTGCTTGCCAAAGCGTTGCTGAACACTCACTTCAACCCGGCGGGTGCATCGCTCCCCCTCGACGGCTATAAGCAGGGCGACAAGGTGGTGCCTTACGAGGTTATTGCCGAATACAAGGGCAGCGACCTTGTGGGTATGCGTTACGAACAGCTCTTCCCCTGGGTGAAACCAATTGTGAAAGAGGGTGACGAAATAAGAATATCGGATGCGGGCTTCCGCGTAATCCCCGGCGATTATGTTACCACCGAGGATGGTACGGGTATTGTACACATAGCTCCCACCTTTGGTGCCGACGATGCTTTTGTGGCAAAGGCTGCCGGCGTTCCCTCGCTCTTTATGGTGAACAAGAAGGGCGAAACACGTCCAATGGTCGACTTTACAGGAAAATTCTGGGCGATAGACGAACTCGACGAGGAGTTCGTGAGGAACTGCGTGAATGTAGATGAATACTCTAAATATGCAGGTGCGTATGTGAAGAATGCATACGACCCCCAATATACCGTCGATGGCCGCTATGACGACAAGGCCGCCGCGAAGGCCGAAACGCTCGACGTGGTGCTTTGTATGGCTATGAAACAGCAGAACAAGGTGTTCAAGATTGAAAAGCACATACACAACTATCCTCACTGCTGGCGCACCGACAAGCCTGTGCTTTACTACCCGCTCGACAGCTGGTTCGTGCGTGCATCGCAGATGAAGGAGCGTATGAGCGAGCTCAACAAGACCATCACCTGGAAACCCGAATCGACCGGTACAGGCCGTTTCGGCAAGTGGTTGGAGAACCTTAACGACTGGAACCTTAGCCGTAGCCGTTACTGGGGTACTCCGCTTCCCATTTGGACAAGCGAGGAGGGCGAGGCGAAGTGCATTGGCTCAATAGCCGAGCTTTATGACGAGATAGAGAAGGCTGTTGCCGCCGGTGTTATGGCAAGCAACCCCTACAAGGACAAAGGTTTTGTTCCCGGTGATTACAGCCGTGCGAATTACGATAAGATAGACCTTCACCGCCCCTATGTCGACGATATAAAACTTGTATCGGACAGCGGCAAGGTGATGACACGTGAGCTCGACCTCATTGACGTGTGGTTCGACTCCGGTGCAATGCCCTATGCGCAGATACACTATCCGTTCGAGAACAAGGAGGCACTCGACGGCCGCACAATATATCCCGCCGACTTCATTGCCGAGGGTGTCGACCAGACACGCGGCTGGTTCTACACTCTGCACGCAATAGGTACTATGGTGTTCGACAGTGTTGCCTACAAAACCGTTATCTCCAACGGTCTTGTGCTCGACAAGAACGGCGATAAGATGTCGAAACGCTTGGGCAATGCAGTAGACCCCTTTGAAACAATAGAGAAGTATGGCAGCGATGCCTTGCGCTGGTATATGATAACCAACTCGGCTCCCTGGGACAATCTGCGTTTCAACGAAGACGGTGTTAAGGAGGTTATCCGTTCATTCTTTGGAAAACTGTACCAGACATACAGTTTCTTCACAATGTATGCCAATGTCGACGGCTTTACATTCGAGGAACCCGAAATACCCGTGAACGAGCGTCCCGAACTCGACCGTTGGATAATATCGGAACTCAATACGCTTGTTGCCAATGTGAACAACTGCCTTAACGATTACGAGCCCACAAAGGCCGGCCGTCTTATACAGGAGTTCGTTATTGACAACGTGAGCAACTGGTTCGTGCGTTTGAGCCGCAAGCGTTTCTGGGGCTCCGATATGAGCAACGACAAGCTGTCGGCCTACCAGACGCTCTATACCTGCCTTGAAACCGTTGCACGCCTTATGGCACCCATCGCACCCTTCTATGCCGACCGCCTCTACAAGGACCTCACATCGGTTACAGGCCGCGGCGATGCACAGTCGGTGCATCTTGCAACCTTCCCGGAGTGCTGCGAGGCTTGTGTCGACAAGGAACTCGAATACCGTATGGAGCTTGCACAGAAAATCTCTTCGATGGTGCTTGCACTGCGCAAGAAGGAGCAGCTTATTGTGCGCCAGCCCTTGCAGAAGATTGCAATTCCCACAACCGATGAGGTTATGAAGGCACGTATCGAGGCAGTGAAGGCTCTCATTTTGAGCGAGGTCAACGTAAAAGAGGTTGAGTTCGTGGAGGGTGACGGAATTCTTGTGAAGAAAATAAAATGTAACTTCCGCACACTGGGCAAGAAGTTCGGCAAGCTAATGAAGAGCGTGAACGCGGCAGTTACCGAAATGTCGCAGGAACAGATAGCCCTGCTCGAAAAGAACGGCTCGATAACATTGCAGGTTGAGGGCGTTGATGCGCTCATTGAACTTGCCGGTGTCGAAATATTCAGCGAGGATGTACCGGGCTGGACAGTTGCCAACGAAGGTGCTCTCACCGTAGCTCTCGATGTTGAGGTTACCGATGAACTCCGCCGCGAAGGTGTTGCCCGCGAGGTTATAAAGAAAATACAGGCAATGCGCAAGGAGAGCGGCTTTGAGATTACCGACAGAATTGCTGTTAGGATATCGAAGAGCGAGGCCGGCGACGAGGCTGTGAACGAGTTCAAGGATTACATTGCCAACCAGGTGCTTGCCGCTTCGATAGAACTTTGCGACAATGTCGAGGGTGAGGCCGTTGAACTCGACGGCTATTCGTTGAACATTGCTGTTGAAAAACTATAACACTGTAAGAATTAACTTATTAACTAACCATAACACAAAAATTACTATTATGTCAGAAAGAGTTCGCTATTCAGACGAGGAATTGGAAGAGTTTCGCGTTATAATTAACGAAAAGCTTGAATTGGCCAAGAGGGATTACGAAAAGATAATGAGAGCTATCCGCAACGAGGATGAGAACGGTGTAATCGATGCCGAATCGACATACAAAGGCCTTGAAGATTGTGCAGCAGCCGCTTCGCTCGAAGAGCAGATGCGTTTGGCGCAGCGTCAGGCAAAGTTCATCCAGGGATTGCAGCACGCGCTCATTCGCATAGAGAACAAGACCTATGGAATTTGTCGCGAGACTGGCAAGCTTATCTCAAAGGCCCGTCTTATGGCTGTTCCTCACGCTACATTGAGCATTGAGGCGAAAAAGAACCGTTGATAAATGAACAAATGGGTTAGAAAACGCTCCCTGGCTTCTCTCTTTGTGGTGCTGGGAGCCCTGCTTGCGGACCAGGCTATTAAGGTTGCGGTAAAGTTGAATATGTATCTGCACGAGAGTTTCTCGGTGTGCGGCGACTGGTTCTATATCTACTTTACCGAAAACCGCGGTATGGCCTTCGGTATGGAATTCATAGGGAAACTCTTTCTCACAAGTTTCCGCATAGTGGCAGTGAGCCTTTTGGCTTATTACCTTTATAAGATTATACGCAACAGGAGTTTTCCGACCGGTTATGTAATTTCCGTGGCTCTGGTGCTTGCCGGTGCTGCGGGAAATATCATCGATTCGCTCTTTTACGGCGAGATTTTCACCCATAGTGTAGGGCGCGTCGCCTCTCTTGTGCCGTTTGGCGAGGGATACGGCGATTTTATGTATGGGAATGTGGTGGATATGTTCTATTTCCCCCTCTTCTCCTTCAACTGGCCCGAATGGGTGCCCTTTATCGGTGGTGACCATTTCCTGTTTTTCAGTGCGATATTCAATTTTGCCGATGCCTGCATAAGTTGCAGCATATTTGTGATATTGCTCTTTTATAGAAAGTGTATCAACAAGAGTTTTAAATGATTGTGTATGAAAGCTTTTTCTGCTAAAATACTGTTCCTTTTCCTGTGTCTGCTCCTCGCAGCGTGTCAGGTGGAAATACCCGAAGGTGTAATAAAGCCCGACAAGATGGAGGATTTGCTCTACGATTATCATTTGGCCCAGGCAATCACTGCCGAAGAAACATCTATGAGCTACAAGAAGAAATTGCATATAAATTATGTGTTTGCCAAGCACGGCGTTACAAAAGAGGAACTCGACTCTTCACTCGTATGGTACACCCGCTATCCCAAGCAACTGTCAAAGGTCTATGCTGCACTCGAAAACAGAATTATGGCCGAAATGGAGAATATGGGTGTCACCACTGCCGAGGACGATGCTTTCAATACAATGATGGCAACGGCCGATACGGTTAATCTGTGGCGTGCTCCCAGGGTTAAACTCCTCTCGTCGACCGCATTGTCCAACAGGCTGGCGTTTGAATACAAGGCCGATTCTACCTATGTGAAAGGCGACAGCATTGTGTTGTCGTTTGCTGCAAGGCATCTGGTTGCTGCCGATGATTCAGTTGCCTTCAATGCACACGCGGCGTTGGTGGTTGAGTATGCCGACGAAACATCAGCCGTTGCAGGTGTTAAGGTTGGTGCCGACGGCCCGTATGCCGTTGCTGTGGAGCGTAATCCCAATAGTGTTATAAAGGCTTTGCACGGCTTTGTCTACTATTCCGACGAGGATTCCACCGGCTTCCCTAAACTGCTCGTGAGTGATATTGCCGTGAAACGTATTCATCCGTTGCCCGAATAACGATGTTTTATCTTACCCGTAGATTGCACTTGCCCGGTGGCGAAGTGCTCTGTATGCAGGTTGTGGAGGTTGCCGATGGGGTGGTGAGTGGCTTTTCCCCTTTTGAGGTTGAGCGGCAGTCGATGCTGTGGGTAGAGGAGGGCTTTCTGTCCCATTCTCCCGGTGCCGCAGTCGTTGGCGATATGACGGCGGGTGAAACTCCGGCCTCCGAACCTCTGTTCCTATATTCTTGTGCCACCGACGAGTGCGCGCCCTCTTCTCCTTTGATTAGGATGATGTAATACTTTTATTCCATTCTCCGACGGAACTCGCTGCATATTATGGCAGTGGCTGTTGATACATTGAGCGACTCCGATGTCTTGCGTCCGGCAGGATAGTTGGGAATAAATAGTCTTTCTGTTATCAGTTCCCGGCATTCGGGGCCTATGCCGTTCCCCTCGTTACCCATTACAATGAGTCCGTTGCCCGACAATGTACGTTTGTATATATTCCCGCCATCGAGGAAAGTGCCGTAGACGGGTGCCTTGCCTTGCAGGCCGGCGATGAATTGCGGCAGGTGGGTGTAATGTATCTTCACACGGCCTATCGCGCCCATCGTTGCCTGAACGGTCTTTGGGTTATAGGCATCGACAGTGCCTGTGGAGCAGTATATGTGTTCAATGCCGAACCAGTCGGCAATGCGTATGATGGTTCCCAGGTTACCGGGGTCCTGCACATTGTCGAGTGCCAGGCACAACTCCTTTGCCGGGTGCTCCTCAAATGGTTCCTCCGCGGGTTGTACAAAGAGCGCGAGAATGCCTTGCGGCGTACGCAGGAAACTTGCACGTTTTAGTTCCTCTTCGTTCACTTCGGTAATTGTCACAGGGCTTTTTATGGTGTGTGCGCTCATCCACTCTTTGGTGGCTATGAGCAGTTTGCACTCCAAGCCGCAGGCAATGAGGTCGCTCACGGTCTTGCCCCCTTCGGCAACGAACAGGCCGCTCTCTTTCCTGAATTTTTTCAGTTCGAGCGACTTTATAAGTTTCAGCTGTGACTTTGTTAGCATATTTTAAGTGTTGACGGTGAGTTAAAGTGCTGCAAAGCTACCTTAAATCTTTTAAGAATTTGCTATATTTGCAAGATTTTTTATAGAAGTTGCGTGTATTATTACCTATGAGGAACATTTTGCTATTCGTTCTTGTTGCAATGACTGCATTTTCGTGCTCGGTGACAAAATTTGTCCCCGAAGGCGAGTCGTTGCTCGACGGTGTGGAGATAGTTTCTCACGTGAATAAACTTAACGAGAGCGATGCGCGCATCTATCTGAAACAGACACCTAACTCACGCTGGTTCGGCCTGTTGAGGGTGCCGTTGGGCATCTACTCGGCATCGGGGCGCGACACGGCAAAGTGGGTGAACCGTGCATTGCGCAAGATGGGTGAGGCACCGGTGGTGTACAACCGCAGTAAGAGCGAGGAGTCACGTAGCGATATTGCCCAGATGCTGCGCGATAAGGGTTACCTGCACGCTACGGTCGATTATGAGCACAAGGAGGTGCGCGACAAGCATTCAAAGGTCTACTATTACCTGCACGAACGTGAGTTGTATTTCATACGTTCGGTGAAAATAGAGAGTGAGGACGAGGCACTTGCAGCTGTTCTGCGTGCCGACTCGGCATCGCTCTTGCGCGAAGGAGTTCCGTTCAGTGTCGAAAGGCTCGAAAATGAGCGTCGCCGAATTGCCGATATGTTGCGTGGCAAGGGATATTACCGCTTCCACAAGGATTATATAACGTTTGTGGCCGACACCGCGCATCACTCTACCGATGTCGACCTCACAATGGAGGTGGCTCTTTACTCGCCGGCCGACGGTGCAGTGCCTGTGCCGCACAAGGTGTACCGTTTCAACGATGTCACTTTTGTGTCGGGTGCGGGGTTGAGGCTCAACGAGAGCTCTCTTGCCGCTTGCGATACAGCGTCGTTAGGGCGTTATAAGTTCCGTTACAAGGAGAACACAGTGGTGCGCCCCCGTACATTGGCCCACAAGACATTCATTGTTCCGGGTGAGCTCTATGCTGCTGCCGATGTCGACCGCACATACAGTTCATTGGTGCAGCTCACAGCGTTGCGTTATCCCACAATACGTATGATAGAGCATCCCGACACGGCTTTGCTCGACTGCTACATAATGTATGAACGGAACAAGCGCAGGGCGGTGACTTTTGAACTCGAAGGTACCAACACGGCGGGCGACTTGGGTGCAGCCTCTTCGGTGACATTTTCGGACCGTAACCTCTTCGGCAGTTCGGAACTGCTTTCGTTGAGGCTCTATGGGGCTTACGAGGCAATTTCGGAGTTGAGCGGTTATACGGGCAACTCCTATTTCGAGTATGGTGCCGAACTTTCGTTGCGCCTGTTGGGCGGTTATGCATCGAAACTTATTCCGGCCAAAGAGAGAATGTTGAAGTCGCAGACACTCTTTGCACTGAAATTCAACTCGCAGGAGAGGCCCGAATTTGACCGCCGCCTGCTTGCCGCATCGTGGAGCTACCAATGGAGCAAGAATGTGAAGTCCTTGCATAAATTGGACATTCTCGACGTGAACTACATATATGTGCCGTGGATTTCGGAGACCTTCAAGCACGAATATCTCGACAGTTTGTCGAACAGGAACTCAATCCTTAAATACAACTATGAGAACTTGCTTATTACGAAACTCGGTTACACATATACATATAACTCGTCGTATGGCGATATAGACCGCTTCTCGAACTTCGCCTATTCGTTCCGTGTGGGTGCCGAATCGTCGGGAAACGTGTTGAACCTGGGCAGCAAGCTGCTTGGTGCCACCAAGAACGAAGACGGGCAGTACACCTTTATGAACATTGCCTATGCGCAGTATGTGAAGGGCGATTTCGACTTTGTTGCAAGGGTGCGACTCGGCGAGAGGAATTCACTGGTGACACACCTGGGGTTCGGCATTGCCTACCCTTATGGCAACTCGCGTGTTCTGCCTTTTGAGAAACGTTATTTCGCGGGAGGTGCCAACGGCCTGCGTGGCTGGAATGTGCGCAGTGTGGGCCCCGGCCGTTACAAGAGCAAGGACGAGGATATCGATTTCATTAACCAGTTGGGCGATGTGAAGCTCGATTTCAGTGTGGAATTGCGTTCGCACCTCTTCTGGAAAATATATTCCGCTGTCTTTATCGATGCCGGCAATGTGTGGACATTGCGCTGGTATCGTGAGCAGGATGGCGGCCAGCTCGATTTAAGAACCTTCTGGCGCGACCTGGCTTTCTCCTATGGGGCCGGTCTTCGTTTCGAGTTCGACTGGTTTGTGTTTCGCCTCGACGGGGGTATGAAGGCTGTGAACCCTGCATACCACGGGAAGGATAAGCTTGCCTTCCTGCATCCCGACTTCGGGCGTGACTTTGCGCTCCACTTTGCGATTGGTTATCCTTTCTGAAAGTGTGTGCCGTTTTGTTGAGAAGATTAAAATTTAATATATATGGAGATTCGTTTTATGAGTATCGGTAGCGGAAGCAGCGGCAACTGCTACTATTTGGGGGTGGGCGACTATGGCATCCTCATCGATGCGGGTATACCCTCCAAGACCATAAGAATGGCCTTGAAGAAGGAGGGCATCCCATTTGAAACCATTTGTGCAATGTTCGTGACACACGACCACGCCGACCACATAAAGTCATTGGGCGTTATTTCGTCGAAGGCCAATATTCCGGTCTATGCCACACGCGAGGTGCACAAGGGAATAAACAACAATTATTGTATAACCACTCCCATTGACGAGCAGTATGTGAGATATGTGGAGAAGGGCGAAAAGACCTTCTTCCGCGATTTCGAGATTACCCCTTTTGAGGTTCCTCACGACGGCAGTGACAATGTCGGTTATTTTATTGAGGTGGGCGGCAAGTCGTTCTGCATAGCCACCGACTTGGGGCACATAACCGACACTGTTTCCTATTATGTGGACCAGGCCAACTATCTTGTGATAGAGGCAAATTACGAGGAACAGATGCTTGCTATGGGGCGTTATCCCGAATTCCTCAAAGTGCGTGTGAGTGGTCCCCGTGGCCATTTGAGCAACCAGGTTACGGCAAAGTACCTGGCATCGCACTTCAACGAGAACCTTAAAAACATTTGGCTGTGCCATTTGAGCGAGGAGAACAACCACCCCGAACTTGCCTACAAGAGCGTGGTTATGGAGATGCGCGACTATGGCATTATCGTGGGCAAGGATGTGCAGCTGGTGGTGCTCAAACGTACCACACCGTCGGAACTGTACAGGCTGGGCTGACGGTTAAAAAAATGCGGTTTTGCTTTGTTATGCAACCGCCTTTCTATACTTTTGTGAAGTGTAACTGAAATAGGTAAATAATTAAAATATACAGTATGAATTTTGTACAGGAACTTAAATGGCGTGGTATGATTCAGGATATGACGCCGGGAACAGAAGAGCAGCTGCAAAAGGAGCTGACAAGTGCTTACCTGGGAATTGACCCCACTGCCGACTCTTTGCACATAGGTCACTTGGTTGGCGTTATGATGTTGCGTCACTTCCAGCAGTGCGGCCACAAGCCCATTGCCCTCATTGGCGGTGCAACAGGTATGATTGGCGACCCTTCGGGCAAGTCAAAGGAGCGCGTGCTCATCGACGAGGAGCGTCTGCGCCACAACCAGGAGGCTATCAAGAACCAGCTTGCACGCTTCCTCGATTTCGACAGCGATGCACCCAACGCTGCTATCCTTGTCAACAACTACGACTGGATGAAGGAGTTTACTTTCCTCGACTTCATCCGCAATGTGGGTAAGATGATTACCGTGAACTATATGATGTCGAAGGACTCGGTAAAGCGTCGTCTTTCGGGCGAAGCCGGTACCGACGGTATGTCGTTCACCGAGTTTACATACCAGCTGTTGCAGGGTTACGACTTTGTACACCTTAACGAAACCCACGGCTGCAAATTGCAGCTTGGCGGTGCCGACCAGTGGGGCAACATCACCACAGGTACCGAAATGATACGCAAGATGTCGGGCAACGAAGCCTATGCTCTCACCTGTCCCCTTATAACAAAGGCCGACGGCAAGAAGTTCGGTAAAACCGAGCAGGGCAACATCTGGCTCGACAAACGTTATACATCGCCCTATCGTTTCTACCAGTTCTGGCTCAACGTGAGCGACGACGATGCCGAAAAGTACATTAAGATATTTACATCTATCTGCCGCGAGGAGATTGAAGCACTTGTTGCACAGCACGCTGAGGCTCCCCATTTGCGTCTGTTGCAGAAACGTCTTGCACAAGAGGTTACCACTCTTGTTCACGGCGAGGAGGAGTACAACAAGGCTGTCGAGGCTTCGGGTATTCTCTTCGGCAATGCCACAAGCGAAGCCCTTCGTTCGCTCGACGAGGATACATTGCTTGCTGTGTTCGACGGTGTGCCCACCTTCGAGGTTTCACGTTCTCTCATTGAGGAGGGTGTGAAGGCTGTCGACCTCACAACCGATGCAGCAGCCATCTTCGCATCGAAAGGCGAGATGCGCAAGCTTGTGCAGGGTGGTGGCGTTTCGGTAAACAAGGAGAAACTTGCAGCGTTCGACCAGGTTATAAACAGCGAAAATCTGCTTAACGGCAAGTATATTCTTGTGCAGAAGGGCAAGAAGAACTATTACCTTATTATAGTAAAGTAAGAAACTTATAATTCTAATAAAATCAACGGCACAGTTCGGAAAGAACTGTGCCGTTGATTGTTTTTTTGGCTCAGTAGCAAAAAGGTGTGGGCACTCACCATATACGATATTAAACATTCTTGCTTTTGACTTCTCGGTGTTATTTGTCGGTTATTCTCTCATTGGAAATATATCTTTGACGTTCTTTGTCGCGCAAAGAACCAAACGCCCGGCACGCGAGTAAAATCAGTCGCTCGG
>SUXO01000045.1 GCA_015060885.1 Bacteroidales bacterium | reverse complement strand
GCATAGCAGCGACTTGTGAGCAAAGCAAGTGCCGAAAGTTTGTACAAACGAGCGGGTGAAAGCTTGCTTACACACAAAGCGAGTGCAGCCAAGCTTGGATTTATCAATGGCAAGTACGACTGCCCACATTTTTGTGCACTTTTTTCAAAAAGTGCAGCAGAAATCATCTCTTAATTGAGAGAATAGCCGATAATAACACCGAAAAGTTTTGAGTAAGCCCCCTAGAATTTGCAGGTGAGCCGTATTTTGGGCGCACACATCGGTGCGCCCCTACATTTCGTTGCTGTTTGTTTTAAACTCTCCCTCTTTTTTGTAATAAAGAGGGAGTACCCGCAGGGGGTAGGCGATAAAACCAATTGTTCTGTTGCATTCAATCGCTTTTTTATACTCCCTCCGAAATTTACACGTAAATTTCTCGTCCCTCTATCTTCGAAGAGGAGGAGTTTTACACATACCCCTTCTGCTTCTTTGCCGTAGGTGCACTATAAAAATAGGTAATTTTACACAAGATTACACCAAAATAAAAAGTTATTGGAAACTGTTTTGGTGAATTACAGAAAATCGAGCTGCGCCTTAATCCCCAACAACTCCTCGCGCACCACTTTAAGGCGGTCGATGACTTCGGCCGAACGGTCGGCATTCTCCTTGTTGCCGGCCCCTTTAAGGTGTTGTTTGGCACCTGCAAGGGTGAGCCCGCGCTCCTTCACCAGGTGATATATGGTGCGGGCAATTTTCAGGTCCTCTTTGTTGTAGCGGCGCACCCCGTTGGAGCCTTTGTGGGGCGACAGTTGCGGGAACATTGTTTCCCAGTAGCGCAAGGTTGTTTCGCTCACGCCCAGGTCGCTTGCCACCTCCTTGATGGAGTAATACATTTTAAGGTCTTTATCTTTGGAAAGTGCCATAATCAATCGTAAATCTTGCCGTGGTTCTCGGCCATTTGCAACATCTGGTCATAACCCTCGGCATCGAGGTCCATAAAATAGTAGTTGATGGGGTTCACGTGCTGCCCCTTCACAATAACCTCGTAGTGCAGGTGGGGGCCGGTACTCTTGCCCGAATTGCCGCTTAAAGCAATTTGCTCGCCACGGACCACCTTCTGCCCCGGCTTTACCATAAATTTATTGTTATACAGGTGGGCGTACAGGGTTTCTATGCCGTATCCGTGGTCTATCTTCACTGTGTAGCCATAGCCCGACTGCCATTTGGCCGACACCACCGTGCCGTCGGCTGTTGCATACACCGGGGTGCGGTTGTCGCAAGAGAAGTCCATTCCGTTATGTTTTTTGCGCACCTTATATACAGGATCGACACGCCAACCATAACCCGATGCCGTGCGTTTGAGGTCGCGGTTGGCTATGGGCTGTATTGCAGGCAGGTGACGCAGGTAATCCTCCTTTTCGGCATCGAGCTGCACAAGCTGGTCGAACGACTTTATTTGCAGATACAACTGCTTGTCGAGCATATCCATCTTCTGTGCCGTTTCCACCACCAATGCCGAATTGTCCATATCCATAAGTTCGTCGTAACGGCTTGTGCCACCGTAACCCGACTGCCTTGCAAAAGTGGGCACGGGTTCCGAGTTAAGCAGTACGCGGTAGAGGTTGTCGTCGCGCTGCTGTATATCTTCGAGCACATCCATAGCCTTGTCGAGGCGTTGCGACATAATGCGGTACTGCGCAAGCAGTTTTGAGTTCTCCTGTTGCAGTTCGGTCATCGACGGAGTTTCAATGAGCAGATAGAATACAAGGAACGAAAGGCCGCCGAAGATAACGAACAGAAGTGCGCGACGAAGTATAGTGAGGAAGCGTTGCGCCAGATTGGGATAGACACGGTCGTATGTTCGCGTGGCCGGATTGAATATGTAATAGACTTTTCGCATCAACCTGTTGTTTACGCAACAAAAATAATAAAACCTATTTTTTTTTGCAACAAAATGGCGGCAATGTTAACAGAGTATAACAATCACACACGCGCACACAGATAATTACGCGCGATTATTCGTTTTTTACGCTCGTTTTTTGTATCTTCGCGCCGCGAAGATAGCGACACGGTCTTTTGCACCGCAGAAGCAACCTTTGCAGACATAGAAACGCAATAATTAAAACAAAAAACTCAATATGCTTACATCGAAAGAGATTAGAGAATCCTTCAAGAAATTCTTCGAAGGCAAAGGACACCTCATTGTGCCCTCGGCACCTATGGTTGTCAAAGACGACCCCACACTTATGTTCACCAATGCCGGTATGAACCAGTTCAAGGATATCATTCTTGGCAACAGCCCCGCAAAGAGCAAGCGTGTGGCCGACTCACAGAAGTGTCTGCGCGTAAGCGGCAAGCACAACGACCTGGAAGAGGTGGGACACGACACATACCACCACACAATGTTCGAAATGCTCGGCAACTGGTCGTTCGGCGACTATTTTAAGGAAGATGCCATCAACTGGGCCTGGGAATTCCTCACACAGGTGGCAAAGCTCGACCCCGAACGCATGTATGCCACAGTGTTCGAAGGCAGCGAGGCCGAAGGCTTGGAGCGCGACAACGAGGCTGCCGCCATTTGGAGCAAGCACCTCCCCGCCGACAGAATAATAAACGGCAACCACCACGACAACTTTTGGGAGATGGGTGATACAGGCCCCTGCGGTCCCTGTTCCGAAATACACATCGACCTGCGCAGCGACGAAGAGCGCAAGGCTATCCCCGGCCGCGACCTCGTAAACGGTTCGCACCCCCAGGTTATTGAGATATGGAACCTTGTATTCATGCAGTTCAACCGTATGGCCGACGGTCACCTGGAAGAGCTCCCCGCAAAGGTTATCGACACCGGTATGGGCTTCGAGCGTTTGTGTATGGCCCTGCAAGGCAAGCAGTCGAACTACGACACCGACGTGTTCCAGCCCATCATAAAGGCTATTGGCGAGATTAGCGGCAAGAGCTACGGCAACGAAGAGATGACCGATGTTGCAATGCGCGTAATTGCCGACCACATACGTACCATCGCGTTCTCTATCACCGACGGCCAGCTGCCCTCAAATGCAAAAGCCGGCTATGTAATACGCCGTATACTGCGCCGTGCAGTGCGTTACGGCTACACATTCCTGGAACAGAAACAGGCATTTATGTACAAGCTCGTTCCCACCCTCATAGAGAACATGGGCGATGCCTACCCCGAACTCAAACAGCAGCAGGAACTCATTACAAAGGTAATAAAGGAGGAGGAAGACTCATTCCTGCGCACACTCGACACCGGTATGCACCTGCTCGACAAGGTAATTGCAGCCACAAAGGCCGAAGGCAAGAGCGAGATAAGCGGTGTTGAGGCATTCACGCTGTACGACACATTCGGTTTCCCCATCGACCTCACACAGCTCATTCTGCGCGAGAACAACCTCACCGTGAATATGCAGCAGTTCGACGAGGAGATGCTCAAACAGAAGACACGTGCCCGCAATGCTGCTGCCGTGGAGAACGGCGACTGGGTAACAGTGAGCGAGGGCGACTGCACCTTTGTGGGATATGACAACACAGAGTACGAAACCACAATACTGCGCTACCGCCAGACAAAGCAAAAGAACCAGACTCTCTACCAGATTGTATTGAAGGACACCCCCTTCTATGCCGAGAGCGGTGGCCAGGTGGGCGACACCGGCCTTCTCATCTGCGGCGACGAGCGCATAGAGATTATCGATACAAAGAAGGAGAACAACCTCCCCATACACATTACCAAGCAGCTGCCTGCCGATACAGCGGCAACATTCCGCGCCGAGGTGAACTTGAAGAAACGCAACGCTTGCGCTGCCAACCACTCTTGCACACACCTTCTCGACCAGGCATTGCGCCAGGTGCTCGGCACACACGTCGAGCAGAAAGGTTCGCTTGTCACACCCGATGCAATACGTTTCGACTTCTCACACTTCCAGAAGGTTACCGACGAGGAGATTGAACAGGTTGAGCGCATTGTGAACGCACGCATACGCGAGAACATTCCCCTCACCGACCACCGCAACATACCCATCGACGAGGCAAAACAGCTGGGAGCCATCGCCCTCTTCGGCGAGAAGTACGGCGACCACGTGCGCGTTGTACAGTTCGGCACCTCAATTGAGTTCTGCGGTGGAACACACGTCGACGCAACAGGCCGCATCGGTATGGTGAAAATCATTTCGGAGAGCTCGGTGGCAGCGGGTGTACGCCGCATCGAGGCCATCACAGGCGAAGCTTTGGAGACACACCTCTACAAGGCACAGAACCTTATGAAGGAGATACACGCACTCTTCAACAACGTGCCCAACCTCAAAGCAACCATCGCAAAATCGATTGCCGAGAATGCCGAACTCAAAAAAGAGATTGAGGAGTATGCAAAAGAGAAGGCACTCTCAATGAAGAACGAACTGTTGAAGGATGTCAAGGAGCGTGGCGGTGTACGTTACATTAGCGCAATGTTGCCCGTGCCCCCTGCAACAGTCAAGGATGTGGTATTTGCATTGCGTCAGGAGCAACCCGAAAACCTCTTCATTGTCATCGGCAGCATCTACAACGAGAAGCCCCAGCTCACAATTTCGGCAAGTGCCGACCTTGTGGAGCGTGGCATAAACGCCGGCAAGATTGTGGGACAGGCAGCCCGCGAAATGCAGGGCGGCGGTGGCGGACAGGCCCACTTTGCACAAGCCGGCGGCAAGAACCCCGCAGGCATCAAGGCCGCAATGGACAAGGTATTCGAGATTGCCGAAATCTGATACCGGACACATTACTACCGGAAGTTTCCCGGCATATATATCAACAAGAGGGGTTGCGAAATATTTCGCAACCCCTCTTGTTGATACGAACCTTCCGGCACTCCATCTTGTTCTTTTATGTAATTGAGTTCTATTCGTTAACCTTTTAACAACAATTACAATGAAGAGAAAGAAGTATCAAAGCCCAAACGTGAGAATTGTAGAAGTTAATACAAGCGGAATTATTGCAGCCTCGACAGGAGCATTGAGCAACAGGCGCGAGAATGACTACAACAACAATGGAACAGAGAACAGAAACGGCTGGGAGGGGTTGTGGTCGAACCAATGACCACCCCACTCACTCGGCCACCTGCTTATCGCTCCAATTCACAAGATAGAGTTTTTCGGTGGCACGGGTAAAAGCCGTGTACAGCCAACGATAGTAATCGGGTGTTGCCATTTCGGGGGTTATATATCCCTGGTCCAGGAACACCCGTTTCCATTGACCGCCCTGCGCCTTGTGGCAGGTTACTGCATAGCCGTACTTCACTTGCAGAGCATTGTAATAAGGATTCTTGCGCACCTCCTCCATACGTTTGCGTTTTGAGCGTATTTCGGGATAATCCTCCCACACGGCGGCAAAAAGAGCCTCACTCTCGGCGCGTGTGAGCGAGGGTGACTCGCTGGTGAGGGTGCCAAGCATAATCTTCACATCGAGTTCACAATCCTCATAGTCGTTGAAGGAGAGTGTCACATCGGCAAAACGGAAACCGTACATCTCCTCGGTGGAGCCCACATGTATGATTTCGGCCATATCACCGTTGGCAATGAAGTCAATCTTTTCAAGAATTGTCTTGTCCTCCTTGCCTAGTTCCTCGCGCCAATAATAGTTGTTCTTCACCACCATAAGCATATCGCCACGGTTCAGTTCCTCTTCGCGGTAGAGTATGCGGCGGCGTATGCCTTCGTTGTAGACATTGGCACGCTTGTTCGAACGGCAAAGGATTATAGTTTCATCTATGCCCGCATCGCTGTAACAACTGTCGATAGCCTCAATAAGTTCTTCGCCCTGCACGCGGCACACATCGGCAAAGCCTTTGAGCTTTATTTGTGGCATATAGCCCGCTTCGCCCGACGTTATTACCCTGCGCAACTGCGTGGCGTTCTGCAATATGCCCGACCCGTCGAGCTGACGCATCACCTGCGTGAGTTCCACCCCCTGTACATCGAGGAACATGGAACGGAGATACTGTTGCGAAAGAGCCGGAGAGAGTTCCTCGCCCACGGGTGGCAGCTGCGCCGTGTCGCCAAGCAACAGGAGCGAGCAGCCCCTGCCCGAATAGACAAACTCCACAAGGTCGTCGAGAAGGGCACCGGAGCCGAAGTTCGACACCCCCTCGTTGGCTATCATAGAAGCCTCGTCGACAATGAAAAGCGTGTTCACAGCCCTGTTGTCCATAAGCGAGAATGCCGAGCCCTCCATAATGGATTTCTGCCTGTAAATACGTTTGTGTATAGTGTAGGCCGGCATACCCGAATAGGAGGAGAATACCTTTGCAGCCCTGCCGGTGGGAGCCAGCAGCACCACCTTGCGTTCGAGCTGCACCATAGTCTTCACAAGTGCCGCCACAAGCGAAGTCTTGCCCGTTCCCGCATAACCGCAAAGCACAAAGACCTTCCTGTCGTCGCCCGACAGAATGAACTCCGATATTTTTTCGAGTGAATTTTCCTGCTCTTCTGTTGGAACAAAGGGAAAATTTGATTTAATTTGCGAGGTTAAATATTTATTTATCACAATTATTCAATAAATATACTACTACAAAAACGTAAATTCGTTTTTTTATTTTATTTTTGCAACACGAAAATACACAAATTAAATATAGAAACAATGAAAAACGTATTAAAAGTATTGCTTATCGCCGCAGTTGCCGGCCTCGCATTCATCTGCTACCGCAGTATTATGGACCCCATTGAGTTCTCCAACGTACGTGCAGAACGTGAGAAAGAGATTGTAGCCCGTCTTATCGACATCCGTACAGCTCAAATCGAGTACCGTAACAACCACGAAGGTGCATATGCCGACAATTTCGATTCACTCATCGACTTCCTTAAAACAGCCAAGATGCCCATTATCCTTAAAGAGGGCGAGCTCGACGATGCACAGCTCGAACGCGGCCTCACCGAGGAGAAAGCACTTGCTATGATAAAGAAAGCCGAAAAGACCGGCAAATGGGGCGAGGTAGACAAAGAGGGCTTGCGTGGTTTCCGCCGCGACACCTCTTGGATAGCACTTCTCGATACCATCTATCCCAAGACATTTGTAGCCGACTCACTCTCATACGTTCCTTATGGCAACGGTGCACAGTTCGAGCTGCTCACAAGCTGCGACACCACCAAATCGGGTAGCGCACAGTACCTCTTCGAGGCACGTACTCCCTACGAGGCATACCTCAAAGATGTAAACAAGCAGGAACTTGCCAACCTCATCTACCAGATGAAGAAGATGGACCGCTACTGCGGTTTGAAGGTGGGTGACGTTGAGAACCCCAACAACAACGCCGGTAACTGGGAATAATATCTCTTTGATGAAAGGAGAAACCACACCATACAAAACATTATCCATTCGTATAAGTACGGATGGATTTTGTTTTTGCACCTACACGGCAAGCGACCCCGACACGGTTCAGATTCACTTTTACAGGACCGACAACGACATCACCCTCTACGCCAACCTGTGCAAGGCCATAGAGGAGTGCCCGCTTGCGCTCGACAATGTAAATGAAGTGAAAGCCATCATTGTAACAGGCGACTTCACCACCATACCGGCGGAGTATGACAACAAGAACCGGCACAAGATATTCTACCGCAGTTGCTTCCCGAAGGCCGACACCAATGTCGAAATCATAGCCAACAGGCTCACAGCACAGAACATCACACTGCTCTTCCCCGTTGAGAAGAACATATACAACCGCCTTGCCCAAATGGGCAATGTCACCTACTACACCCCGGCAAGCATCATACTTGGCTACATCGCCTGCCACCCCTTCGACAGCGACCGCTACATGCTCGCATACTATATGAACGAGGGGTCGTTGCTCGTGTCGATGAACAGCGGCAAGGTGGAACTTATAAACAGTTTCCCCACAGCCGACAACCACAACCAGCTCTACTATCTGCTGGCAATATGGAAAGCACAAGGCCTGTCGCAGACGACCGACAAGCTCTACCTCTGCGGCAACAAACGGGTTGAGGAACTGACAGGCGCAATATCACAGTTCATACGCAACAGGGAGCGCATAAACCCCACCGAACTGTTCACGCCCAACCTGCTCAACAAGATTGGCGAAACACCATTTGACATTCAAGCACTACTACTATGCGAATAATAAGCGGAAAATACAAAGGCCGTCACTTCGACATACCACGCAACTTCAAGGCACGCCCCACAACCGATTTTGCAAAGGAGAACCTTTTCAACATACTTTGCAACATCGTTGACTTTGAGGAGTGCCACGCGCTCGACCTCTTTTCGGGCACAGGCAGCATAAGCCTCGAACTGCTGTCACGCGGTTGCCTGTCGGTAACATCGGTTGAACTGGAACTGCTCCACTTCAACCACCTTAAAAAGAGCGCAGCCACGCTTGGCGATGCCGGCTGGCACCTTGTACGCGACGACGTGTTCCGCTACATACGCCGCTGCAACAGCAGTTACGACATCATTTTCGCCGACCCTCCATACGCACTCAAAGAGCTTGCAACCATCCCCGGACTCATACTGCAAGGCAATATGCTTAAAGAGGGGGGAATACTTGTTTTCGAGCACGGCAAGGACAACGATTTCAGCAGCAACCCGCACTTCTTCCGCCACATTGCATACGGCAGCGTGAATTTCAGTTTCTTCAAAAAGGGAAGTTCCGAAGCATCAGAGTAAAGGAGAAAAGAGCCTTGCAGCCGACTCGGCACAACGGCGCATAAGAGAGCGGGAAGCAAATTCGCGTGCCACAAGCTGCGTGCAGGCCTTTTCGTCGGCAAGGAACATAGCTTTGAGCCTCCGTGCAACCGAGCTGCAATAGAAAAACCCGCTCACCTCGAAATTGTAGTAGAAGCTGCGGAAATCGAGATTGGCCGACCCCACCGATGACACCGCATCGTCGCTCACCACCACCTTCCCGTGTACAATTCCCTCCTTATATAAATAGACCTTAACGCCGGAATTCATCAGTTCTTCAAGATAGGAATATGATGCGTAGGTCGATATGATGCTGTCGGAACGCAAGGGTATCATCAACCGCACATCAACCCCGGCAAGAGCAGCATTCTTTATCGCAAGTTTAAGCGAGTCGTTGAGCATACAATAGGGTGTCTGCATATACACATACTCCCGCGCCGATGTTATAATGGCAATAAGTGCCGACATAATCACACGGTCACTGCCCACAGGGTTGGACTGCGCCACCTGTATTATGGAGTTGCCCTGCGGTTCCTGATGCGGGAAGTAACGGCCGCCGCTCACCAGCGACCCATTGGCAAAATACCAGTCAATGAGGAACGATGTCTGCAAGCCGTGGACACCATTCCCGTGCACACGCAGCATAACATCGCGCCAACGCCCCCACTCCACTCCTTTTATATATCTGTCGGCAATATTGCAACCGCCCACAAAGCCCAGCAAACCATCGACAACGACAACCTTACGATGGTTGCGATAATTCACCCTGTTGCCAAGAATGGGGAAATAGACTTTCAGGAAGGACTCCACCTGACCGCCGGCAAAACGTATCTCTTCGAAAAAGTTCTTTGACACGCGCCAACATCCCACACTGTCATATATCACACGCACTTCCACCCCCTCACGTGCTTTTGCAACAAGCGCATCGCGCACCTTACGGCCGAACTCGTCGTCCTCGAATATGTAGAACTGCAAGTGTACGTGCTCCCGTGCCGATGCTATTGCCGAAAGGAGTTCACGGGAGAACTGCTGCATATCGTCGATGACCTTCACATCGTTACCGCCAACGGGATAGGCCGATGCCACATTTTCGAGATAGGAAAAGAGCGAGGAGTAAGCAGGTGGCGGCACCACCGGTTCCTGTGAACGGTAATAGAGATGGGCACGTTGCTGTATTTGTGAAAGTGAACGGCGGCTTATGTATTTAAGGCGTTTGGTGTCGCGCCCGAAGAAGAAATAGAGCAAAAGCCCCAGAAAAGGCACAAAGAGCAGCACCATCATCCACGCAAGGGTTTTTATGGGGTTGCGGTTGTTAAGCACCACACGCACCACAATAAAGACCGCCACAATTATATTGAACCAATATATGTAGCCCCACAAGCCATCTGTCTGCAAAAAGTTTCCCATAAAAACGCTTTACGCGAATATAGCTCATAAAAAAGAAAAAAGCTATAAAGAACCGTGGTTTTTATAGCTTTTTAAACTTTCGAGGTATGGCACTTGTCAGAAACGGCCGCCGCGACCACCTCCGAAACCGCCGCCAAAGCCTCCGGGAGGGCCACTGCGGCGCATTCCTCCATAGCCGTGCACAGCCTTGTCGGCATCGCCTCTGTTGCCGCCGAACTGGTCGAACTTGTATGTGAGGTGGAACATACAGTAGCTATAAATGGAGTTATCCTCGCTGTCGCTACGCGAAATTGCCGATATTGAGCGCGACACATTGCTCTGTTCGTGCAGTATGTCATACATACGCAATGATATTGTAAGCGCATTCTTTTTGAGGAAACTCATTGACAATTGCGCGTTCCACAACAGCTCGTTGGTGTTGAATTGCGGGTCGCTGTAACCGCGACGGCTGCTCATTGAGAGGTTTGTCGAGAGCTGCACATTCTGCCAGGGGAGGCGGAGTGTCGCGCTGGGGCCATAGGAGAAGTTCCAGGTATCCATATTGTTTTCGGGGCGCATACTGTATGTGCTGTATGAATAGAGCACACGGCCATCGAGCGAAATATCGAAATAGTCGGAACGGTAAGAGGCACTCAAACGCTCGCCCACATCGGTTGTTTCGGCGGTGTTGCGCACGCTGCCGTTCTGCCCGCCAACACTTATGTAGCCTACATTGTGTCTGTACCCCAATGTTGTCGAGGAACTGTATGTATACTTCTTGTTCCAGGGCAGTGCCGAACTGTAAATGAACTCTCCACCGGTATTCCAGTTGCCGTTTATGTTATCGGGGGTGCTTATGCTACCACCGGTCAGTTCGTTATATTCCACCTTGCGCTCTATGCTGTTGGTGGTGAGGCTGAAACGTATATTCACCGCAATGGTGCGCTGCTTGTCGGGGTTGTTGGTCGTAAAGTCGGCGTTCAGGTTGTGCGAGAACGAGGGTTTCAGCCCCGGATTACCCTTTGTTATGTACAAGGGATTGGAGTCGTCGGTCACATCGAGCAGGTCGGTCATCGACGGTTGCGACGAACGGCCGCGGTAACGCACATTAAGGCTTGTATTCTTTGTCCAGCGGTAACGCATACGCACGTTAGGCGACACGTTGTGCACGGTACGTTTCACCACGGTGTCAATCCCCAGGTATTTGTAGTCCATTTCGGACTGCTGGGGCATCCACGATATTCCCGCGCTCAAATTCATCTTCGATGTCACATAGCGCAACATCAACTGCACATCGTGGCTGGTGTTGCGGTACTCCGAGTAACGGCTCTGCCCCTCATCATAGTATTGATAGTAATCGTCGGGAAGGATGGGCTTGTTATAGTCGCGGCTCATCTGCATATCGTACCCCGCAAGACCGTCGAACACGTATGTCGAGCGGTCGCTGTTCTGGTAGCTGTAATCATAGCTGTAATTGAATTGCAGGAAGAGGTTCTTTATCAAAGGCTCGGTGTAGCTCCCTCGCAACGAATAGCTCCAATTCTTATTTGGTGTCGACGAGTAACGTTTCTGGTCGTCCTTGCCACTGCCGGCCGTCGCACGGTAATACTTCACCCTGTTTGTGGAGTAAGAGTCGTTCTCGCTCTTGCTGTAAGCAACGCGGCCGCGGAAAGTTATGTTACGCCCAGGCTTGCTTAAACGGCGGTTAATCATAAGCATCGCATTCGCGCTGCTGCTTTTGTTAAGCCCCAGGCTCTCGCTGTTGTTGCTGTTGAGAGCTATGGGTTCAAGTTCCTCAATTACCTCGCCGAACATATCTTTGGGATAGGTTGCATAGTTGAAAGGATTCTCGTCGAAGGTTGCCGAACGGCTACGCGACCAGGAATCGCTCTCCGAGTGTGAGAAAGTGGGAAAGAACATTATATTTGTCATAGTGTCGGGTTTCCACACTATACGGAAATTACCGCCAATATTCATATTGTGCCCAAAAGCGGTTCTGTTGCTGTTGGAGAAACGGTTCTTGGCATCGCCCGACATAAATGTCTCGCCCGAAGTATAGCTGCGCGAGTCGCTGTCGTTGTGATTGAAACGTATGTTACCGCCCGTTTCCAGCTTTTCGGTATCGGTAGAGAAGTTAAAGCCGCCCTGCTTTGAGTTCACAAGGCCGCCGCCGCGGCCGCCGCCCGACATTCCCCTGTCGTTGTTGTTATTGGCCGAAAGAATGAGGGTGTAACGTTGCGACTCCGTGAAATAGTTACCCATCGCTTTGGCAGTGTAACGGTCCTTTGTACCATATCCCAAATCGACATTGGCAAAGATACCTTCGTCGACATTCTTCTTCATTTGAAGGTCGAGCACCGTCTCCTCCTCGCCGTCATCAATGCCTGTAATACGGGAGAAATCACTCTTCTTGTCGTAGAACTTCACCTTGTCCACCACATCCACAGGTATGTTTTTGAGAGCCATATCCTTGTCGGTGCCAAAGAAATCCTTGCCCTTCATAAGGATACGCGACACGGTTTTTCCGTTAACCTTTATGGTACCGTCGTCGGCCACCTCCACACCAGGGTATTTCTTTATAAGTTCTTCGAGCATTGAACCGGCCGGAACACGGAAAGCCGCCGTGTTGTAAACGGTTGTGTCTTCCGAAATGGTGATAGGAGGCACCTCGGCGGTAATTTCAGCACCTTTCAACACCACCGCATCGGGTTTCAGTGCTATTCTGCCAACATCGGTTCTCTTTTTGGCTGTTACCGTAACCACCTTGTCGGCTGTTATATAACCGAGGTACGAAACACGCAGAATGTAGGAAGCTGCCGGTGCCACAACGGTGAATGCACCGTGCATATCGCTGGCAACACCGGCCTTGTAGACAGTGTCGGGGAGTTGCAGAAGCTGAATGGTGGCAGTTTGCAACAGTTCGCCACTGTCGGCCGCCGCAACAACACCTTCGAGTGTTCCTCTCTTTACCTCCTCCTGTGCAAGGAGCGAAAATGTACCGATTAAGACAAAAAATAATATGAATAAAGCTCTCATACGTTCTCTATAACAAAATTAAAGTAATGTTTTGACAAAAATAACATAAAAAGGTTTAATAACTTATACATAAAACATTCCTAAAACAATCGCAAAATAAATTTTAAACAGCTTCTAATTAAAAAGTAAAATAATTTTAACGATTTTTGGAACAAATATTTGCATTATGCCTTATATTTGTAAGCCGAATGTTGCTAAAACAATATTGCAGACAGAGAAAACCATTATGCACACGCCCCGCGAGTTATTGTATATTATTATTAAAAAAGAGATTGACAAAGAGTTCGGGGCTCCCTTTACAGGAGCGTTTGAGGATGTTTTTGGGGAAGCATACGACAAGGAACAATACATTGCTACCGGAATATGTTGCTCATTGTTTCTTTCGAGCATAATAAAAGGGTTCCCGACAGAAAAGCTCCACACCTATGTGCGCTGTGTACGTGAAACATACCCGTTAATTGTTTTCAACTGCAATAAATATGACGAACTTTACAATAGGATGGAAGAAACATCGTTATCTTTGATGGATAAGGATTTGACTTTCCACAGGATAGAAACCGGCAAGAGTGACATACTCGAAGCATTCGATTTTGTCACAAACGGTTAATTGATTATAGCAAAAAACAGACACATTAAATTTTACGAATATGGACGAAGAGAAAAAGAAAAAGTATGCTCTATTCAGCGACAACGAGTGGATTGACAACCTATTGAAGGTACCGGCTGACGAGGAGGCACACGAATACTTCTTCAAGACAAAATGTATCGGGTTCTTGAAATTCATATCTACCCAGATTTACAAATCGGACAATTACGAGGAGCTGATCGGGGAACTATATGTACTTCTTTCGGACAACGACTGGTACATTCTGCGACAGTTCAAAGGGAAGAATAATGCGCAATTGTACAGTTACCTGTCACGTTGTGCGACAAATCACTTTATGTCCACAAAAAAGAGAGAGGGCAAGAACCTTTTTGTCTACCCCGATGACGACAAGAATATCATTAAGGAGCTGAACGATATGAGCTGCGAGGAGGAATACGACACAACAACAGTGATGATCGCATACGAAAAGCTCGACCCGCGCGACCGCGATGTTCTGCAACAGCTTGTTGTCGAGGGCAAAAGTTCAATGGAGGCTGCCGAGAAACTGTGGCCTTATGTCAATTCCGACAAGGACTGGCGCGATATGCCGGCGAAACGGGTACAGAACACCATTGCAATGATAAAGCACAGAGCCATAATAAGATTGGCAACAGAAATAAGCCGCATATCATACTGAAACAGATGACGGGAGCAAATGCTCCCGTCATCTGTTTCAGTATCATTCCTTTGCGGGAAGGGGGAAACGGTAGACATTTGTCTCTTTCGGTTGGAACCCGGCCGAGCGGTAAAGAGCATTGGCTGCAACGCGCGAGGGTTTCGACGTGAGCATAAGCGTACCGCCCTGCTCGCTTGCACAGCTTATTGCGTGTTCCACCAGACGACGGCCATAACTGCGGCCACGGAAAGCATTATCCACAACAACATCCTCTATCCACAATTTGCGGCCGGTGGGGGCAAGATAGCTGCAAAGGGTGAGCATACCAGCGACCTCGCCATCGCTCTCCAAAAGGAAGAGCCGCGATGCAGGAGAGCCCACAATGGCCTGCAACTCCTTTTCGGTAAAGACCACAGGCGAGGAGGACAACTGGGCAAGCAAGCGGTTTATGGGTTGCACATAACGGGGTGCAGCCTCGGTGAGTTCAAATATGCGTTCTTCCATAGCTCCTTCAATTAAAGTTTCACTTTGCACTTGACACCCTTCGACTCGTTCTGCAAGCGGTCGAGCACCGTAACAACATAGGTTGCTTTGCCTTTTTGCTCTGTCGGTATCCTGTAATAGGTATTTGTTGTCATTTCAACCACATTCTTCATTGAGTTCAAATTGACCTTCTCGCCCCGGGCAAAACGGTAAACGATATATTTTGCAGGCTTGTCCATTACATCGTCGCACTCCTCGGTGAGCCACACAAGCACATTCTCGCCATTTTCGGTTGAGAGGAGCTCCACGCCCTTAACCTTTTTGGGAGCCTTGCCGTCGATGAATGGTGCCGCAGGCATAAGAGCGGGGTAACTATGGTAGTTGGCAGCAAGTATGTCGCGATAACCTCCCACATTGTTGGCGGCCGAAGCAGCATCCCACAGGCAGGAACCCTGTATCGCGGGCCGGGCGCGCTGCATTGTCATCTTCTGCACAAGCTGGTGACGTGCGCTGTTCTTTGTATCGGCAGCCTTCACCGTGCGGTTGACATCCTGGCCAATGTAGAGCGGACGGTTGGCGGCATATTTCGCCCACCACCCGACAAGCGTTTCATAATCGGCAGCCTTGTGCCCTATCTCCCAATATATCTGCGGTATGCAGTAGTCAACCCACCCACTGTTTATCCAATGGAGCACATCGGCATTAAGGTCGTCATAGCTCTGCAACCCGTTTGTGGCACTGCCCCACTCCCAACTGCGTTCGTTACGGTATATGCCGAATGGGGAAACGCCGAATTTGAGCCACGGCTTTGCCCCGCGCACCGTCTTGTGCAGGCGTTCTATAAGCAGGTTCACATTGTTCCTGCGCCACTCCCCTTTATTGGCATAGCCGCTGCCGGCAAACCACTTGTCGTCCTTGAAGGGCTTTCCGTTGGAGGGATAGGGATAGAAGTAATCGTCGATGTGCAGGCCGTCGACATCGTAACGGGTAATAATGTCGGTTACAATCTTGCATATATGGTCGCGGTTGCTTTTGAGCGAGGGGTTGAAGTAGAGCTGCCCCTCGTACTCTATGAAGTTGCCCGGATTCTGCACGCTCGCGTGGTTCCTGGCAAGTTTCAAGGTACCCTTTGTGCGGGCACGGTAAGGGTTTATCCAGGCGTGCAGTTCCATATTGCGTTTGTGGGCCTGCTCCACCATAAAGGCAAGAGGGTCCCAACCGGGGTCCTTTCCCTGTGTTCCTGTGAGATAACGGCTCCACGGCTCATAGGGCGAGGGGTAAAGGGCATCACCCTCAACGCGCACCTGGAATATTATGGCATTAACATTTACCTTTTGCAGGTTGTCGAGCATTGTAAGGAGGTAGGTTTTCATCTCCTCCTCGCCCATCCCCAGGAACTGTCCGTTCACAGCCTGTATCCACGCCCCGCGGAACTCCCGCTTGGGAGAAATATTCTCATTGGTCTTAACAGAATGCTTACCTGTGGAGCACGACAACAGCAGCACGGCAAGCAACACAGTGTAAAAAAATCTCATTGTTCTTTGTAGCTATTTTTGAAAACACAGCGCGAAGATAATACTTTTCCACTACCGCCACAAACCGGCCTCCACAATCTTTACAAAATTCCCCTCACACCATAAATGAACCAAAATGAACAATTTTAATTTAACCGAAAATGTTAACTTTGGCAATGTATATTATGCCTTGCTATGCACCGCTATTATCAAGGCTATTTACCGGGGTTGATTCCCCGCCAGGAACAAACAGGAACAAAAAAAGTTAATACACAAATAAAAACAATGACAATGAAAAACTTTAAACATTTTCTAACGATTCTGCTGTTGCTGTGCAGCACAGCGGCAAGTGCCCACGACTTTGAAGTCGATGGTATTTATTACAATGTTTTATCAGAAGAAGATAAAACCGTTGCAGTAACTTACGCTGGCTTGTATTCCGGTGCTGTTGCCGATGAATATACAAGTGCTGTTGTTATCCCTGCAACTGTTACCCATAACAATATAACTTATAGCGTAACATCAATAGGATACAGCGCGCTCAGTGGTTGCACCGGCCTCACAAGCATCGAAATTCCAAACAGCGTAACATCGATAGGAGTTTGGGCGTTCCATAATTGCACCGGCCTCACAAGCATTACAATACCCAACAGCGTAACAATAATAGGAAATTATGCGTTCTATGGCTGCACCGGCCTAACAAGCGTTACCATTCCCAACAGCGTAACATCGATAGGAGGCAGTGCGTTCCGTGGTTGCACCGGCCTAACAAGCGTGGAAATTCCCAATAGCGTAACATCAATAGGAAACAGCGCGTTTATGTATTGCTACGAGCTCACCGACATTATAATCCCCAATAGCGTAACATCAATAGGAGAACAGGCGTTCAATCGTTGCGACAGCCTCACAAGCATAACAATACCCAATAGCGTAACAAGCATAGGAGAGGGAGCGTTCAACGATTGTATTTAGAAGCCCAAAACAACCAAAAACAACCAGAAATAACCAAACATAAACCTTTAATTATCAATATATTCTAAAATTTAACACTTTCAGGCTGCTTTTTGATGGTTCCCAAATTTCCACATATTTTTGAGACATATTTCTGACGTGGAGAATTTGCGGAGCTTATTTTTTG
>SUXO01000044.1 GCA_015060885.1 Bacteroidales bacterium | reverse complement strand
AGCGAAAATAACGATTAAGTGAGAGTAGAAGGCAAATTTATTTGCATTATGCCGAGCGTGAGTTATTTCGTTATACAAAGGGCAGCGTGGCGCGACACAGGGAGCTACCGAGCAATGCGCAGGAAAAAGCGTGGTACATGTTTGAGCGCAGCGAGTCATGCCACGCCCAAGCATTGCGACCAGTAGTGAGCTGGTACCGCATCGTCCCTCTTTCGAAAGCGGGAGAGTTTGAAGACTGAAAAACAAAAGGGGAAAGAGAAAAAACAACTGTCCCTCTCGCAGAGGGACGAGAAATTTACAAGTAAATTTCGGAGGGAGTGCTTAAAGCGAAAACACAACCTCCTCACCCTTACGGGGCTAAATACACCGGCAACGAAACACAGGGCGCACACACCGGTGCGCCCCTACAAAGTTTGTATCACATTGAATTTCCCGTAGGGGCAGACCGATGTGTCTGCCCGGTTCTCGTTTCTGGTGTTTTGGGCGCACACACCGGTGATGCCCTTGCAAAGAGAGAAGACCTTTATCACAACCCCTGTGCCTTCGCCTCGTTCCAAAGCGCATCCATTTCGGCAAGAGTCATATCGCGCAAAGAACGGCCGGAGGCTTTTGCACCCTCCTCCACATAGTTGAAACGGCGACGGAACTTGTTGTTTGTATGCTCCAAAGCAGTGTCGGGGTTCATACCGTAAAGACGGCCGGCGTTCACTATGCTGAATATGAAGTCGCCGAACTCCTTTTCGGCAGCGGCCTTGTCGCCGCGCTCCATTTCGGCCTGCAATTCGGCCATCTCCTCACGCACCTTCTCCCACACATCCTCTTTCTTGTCCCAGTCGAAGCCCACATTGGCAGCCTTCTCCTGCATACGGAACGCCTTTATGAGCGAAGGCATTGAGGCCGGTACACCGCTCAACACGGTCTTGTTGCCGCCCTTCTCGCTCATTTTGAGCTGTTCCCAGTTCTTGCACACCTCACCTGCGGTTTCGGCCTTCGCCTCGCCAAAGACGTGAGGGTGGCGATAGATGAGCTTTTCGCACAGGCGGTCGCACACATCCTTCATATCGAACTGTTGCTGCTCCTGTGCAATCTTCGAATAGAAAGCAACGTGCAACAGCACATCGCCCAGCTCTTTACATATATTCTGCGTGTCGTCGGCCACAATGGCATCGGACAACTCGTAAACCTCTTCTATGGTATTGGGGCGCAAACTGCCGTTGGTCTGTTTCCTGTCCCAGGGACATTTTTCGCGCAACTCGTCGAGAACATCCAAAAAACGGCCGAAAGAGGCCAGAATTTCACTCTTACTATGCATATTTTCGTATTTTTTTGTTGCACAAAGGTAATAAATTTAATAATAAGAGTTAACTTTGCAATTCAGATTAATTTTACATATTGGAATAATTATAAAATAACAATAATAATGAGTTTAGCAACTACTTATATCCCCGCCGAGGTTGAAGAGAAGTGGTACGAGTACTGGATGAAGAACAATCTTTTCCACTCGGAACCCGATGAGAGAGAGCCCTACACCATAGTAATACCCCCACCCAACGTAACGGGTGTGCTGCATATGGGACATATGCTCAACAACACAATACAGGATATACTGGTGCGCCGTGCAAGAATGATGGGCAAGAATGCCTGCTGGGTGCCCGGTACCGACCACGCATCCATTGCCACCGAAGCCAAAGTGGTGAAGAAACTTGCCGAGCAGGGCATAAAGAAGAGCGACCTCACCCGCGAGGAGTTTTTGAAACACGCCTGGGAGTGGAAAGAGGAGCACGGCGGAATTATTTTGAAGCAGTTGCGCAAGCTGGGTGCATCGTGCGACTGGGACCGCACATCGTTCACAATGGACGAGATACGCAGCAAGAGCGTTATAAAAGTATTCTGCGACCTCTACAACAAGGGCCTCATATACCGTGGCCTGCGTATGGTGAACTGGGACCCCAAGGCACAGACCGCATTGAGCAACGAGGAGGTTATCTACAAGGAGGAGAAGAGCAAGCTCTACTACCTGAAATACTATGTTGACGAGGCTGCCGGCAGCACCGACGGCGAAGAGAACGATGCCGTTACACTCGCAGCGACCGACGCTTTCGACCCCACAGTGAAGCACCAGATTCTGCACCGCGACGCACAAGGCCGCCGCTATGCTGTGGTGGCAACCACCCGCCCCGAAACCATTATGGGCGACACCGCAATGTGCATCAACCCCAAAGACCCCAAGAACTCGTGGCTCAAAGGCAAGCAGGTTATCGTGCCCCTTGTGAACCGCGTAATTCCCGTAATCGAGGACCGCTATGTGGAGATTGAGTTCGGTACCGGCTGTTTGAAGGTTACTCCTGCCCACGACACCAACGACTATATGCTGGGCAAGACACACAACCTTGAAACAATAGACATATTCAACGCCGATGCCACCATAAGTGAGGCCGCAGGGCTCTACGTGGGCATGGACCGTATGGAGGTGAGAAAGCAGATTGCGATAGACCTTGAAAAGGCCGGCCTGCTCGAAAAGGTTGAGGATTACGACAACAAGGTGGGCTATTCGGAGCGTAACACCGACACAGCCGTTGAACCCCGTTTGTGTATGCAGTGGTTCTTGCGTATGCAGCATTTTGCCGACATCGCACTGCCCCCTGTAATGAACGACGAACTCAAATTCTACCCCACAAAATACAAGACCACATACAACAACTGGCTCTCCAACATACAGGACTGGTGCATCAGCCGCCAGCTGTGGTGGGGACACCGCATACCCGCCTACTTCCTCCCCACAGCCGAGGGAGAGGCCGAAAAATTTGTTGTAGCCGAGAGCCGCGAAGAGGCACTCAAACTTGCACAGGCAATTCCCGGTTATGAGAACATAACCGCACAGGAGTTGCAGCACGACGAGGATGCGCTCGACACCTGGTTCAGTTCCTGGTTGTGGCCCATTTCGCTGTTCAACGGAATTCTCGACCCCAGCAACAAGGAGATAAGCTACTACTACCCCACAAACGACCTCGTTACAGGCCCCGATATCATATTCTTCTGGGTAGCACGTATGATTATGTCGGGTTACGAATACCAGGGCGAAATGCCTTTCCGCAACGTATACTTCACCGGTATCGTGCGCGACAAGCTTGGCCGCAAAATGAGCAAGCAGCTCGGTAACTCGCCCAACCCCCTCGACCTCATCGAGAAATACGGTGCCGACGGCGTGCGTATGGGAATTATGCTTTCGGCACCTGCCGGAAATGACATTCTCTTCGACGAGAGCCTCTGCGAACAGGGCCGTAACTTCTGCAACAAGATATGGAACGCCTTCCGCCTTGTAAAGGGCTGGAACGTGAGCAGCGAGACCGAGCAGCCCGAAAGTTCAAAACTCGCAATACGTTACTTTGAGGAGATGCTCGCAAAATCGGCAGCCTTGCTCGACGACCAGTTCGGCAAATACCGCATAAACGAGGCATTGATGAACGTGTACACCCTCTTCTGGGACGAGTTCTCGGCTTGGTACCTCGAAATGATAAAGCCCGCATACGGCTCACCCATCGATGCAGCCACATACGAAGCGACACTCCGTTTCTTCGACAGCCTGTTGCGCTTGCTGCACCCCTTTATGCCATTCATCACCGAGGAGTTGTGGCAGTCCATTTACGACCGCAAGGATGGCGAGAGCATTATGACACAGAGCGTGAAGGAGTTCAACCGCCCCATAGACGAGCAGTTCCTGGGCAGCATAGCCGCATTGAAGGATATTGTGGGCAACATACGCGCAATACGCCAGCAGAAGAACCTTTCGCCCCGCGAACCCCTCGCATTGCAGGTTATGGGCGAATCACCCGTGGCAGGGCTCGAAAGCGTACTCACAAAGATGGCCAACCTCACCGCTATCGACAGCGTGACATCGGCCGACGACACAGCAGTATCGTTCCGCGTGGGCACCACAGAGTTTGCAGTGCCTATGGGCTCGCTCATAGACAAGGATGCCGAAATTGCCAAGATGCAGGAAGAGCTCGCCTACCACGAGAAGTTCCTCAAAAGCGTGGAGGCAAAGCTCAACAACCCCAACTTCGTGAGCAAGGCACCCGAAAAGATTATTGCCATCGAACGCAAGAAGCAGTCCGATGCAACAGAGAAGATAGCTATGCTTAAAGAGAGCATACAGAAACTTTCAAAATAAGAGTAGCAGATGGAGGACCAGAAAAAGAAAATAGTTCTTATAACAGTTGCCTGTCTGTTGCTTGCAACAATAATCACGCTTGGGCTTATGCTCGCACAGAGCAAGCAGCAGAACAGCGAGATGCAGGAGCTCTTCGCCATAGAGAAGGAGGAACTCGAAAGCGAATATTCGAGTTTCGCCCTGCAATATGACGAACTCAAAGTGCGCATCACCAACGACTCGCTGCAATACAAACTCGAACAGGAGAAACTGCGCACACAGCAGTTGCTCGAAGAGCTCAAACAGACAAAGGCCGACAATGCAGCCGAAATCACACGCCTTAAAAAGGAGTTGAAGACTGTGCGTGCCGTGTTGCGCAGCTATGTAATTCAGATTGACTCGCTTAACGCCATTAACGAGGGACTCAAAAAGGAGAACAAGCGCGTTACCGAAAAATACCGCGAAGCAACAAAGACCATCGATGCACTCTCCACTGCCAAAGAGGAGCTCTCGCAGATAGTAACCCTTGCATCGCAGCTCGATGCGGCCGGCATAAAGATGTCGCTACTGAAAAAAAACGGCAAGGAGGTAAACAAGCTGAAACGTGCAAAGCAGATTGAGATAAAATTCACAATCACCAAGAACATCACTACCGAAACCGGCAACAAAACTGTGTATGCACGCATAATACAGCCCTCACAGGAGGTGCTTACAAAGAGCACAAGCAACACATTCACCTACGAGGACCGCGAAATAGGCTACTCAATGAGGAAGCACATTGAGTACACCGGCGAAGAGCAGGAGGTAACGATGTACTGGGATGTGGAGGAGTATCTGCAACCCGGAACCTACCGCATATACCTCTTTGCCGACGGTGTGATGATTGGAGAGGCCAACTACGAGTTTGAATAGATATATATTATATAAGGAAAATTAAACACGATATAAAAGATGAACATTTTAGAATTAAGCGAACAGGAGATAGTACGCCGTGAAGCACTTGCCGAACTGCGCAAGATGGGCATTGAGCCCTACCCCGCAGCCGAGTACCCCACAAATGCCTTCTCGGTAGACATATTGGAGGAGTTCAAGGACGAGGACGAACCCCGCGAGGTGTGCATTGCCGGCCGTATGATGAGCCGCCGCGTAATGGGAAAGGCCTCGTTTATGGAGTTGCAGGACTCGAAAGGCCGCATACAGGTTTACATCACACGCGACGATATATGCCCCGGTGAGAACAAGGACGGTTACAACACACTTTTCAAACGCCTGCTCGACATAGGTGACTTTGTGGGTGTAAAGGGATTTGTTTTCCGCACACAGACAGGCGAGATTACCGTTCACGCAAAGGAACTCACTATGCTATCGAAGAGCATACGCCCCCTGCCCATCGTGAAGTACAAGGACGGCGTGGCATACGACAAATTCGAGGACCCCGAACTGCGCTATCGCCAGCGTTATGTCGACCTCGTTGTCAACGACGGCGTGAAAGAGATATTCATAAAGCGCAACAAGATTTACAGCTCAATGCGCGAATACTTCAACACAAAAGGCTATATGGAGGTTGAGACACCCGTGTTGCAGTCGATACCCGGCGGTGCAGCAGCACGCCCCTTCATCACTCACCACAACGCGCTCGACATTCCCCTGTACCTGCGCATTGCCAATGAGCTCTACCTCAAACGCCTCATTGTGGGCGGTTTCGAGGGTGTGTACGAGTTCTCGAAGAACTTCCGCAACGAGGGTATGGACCGCACACACAACCCCGAATTCACCTGTATGGAGATTTATGTTGCCTACAAGGACTATAACTGGATGATGACCTTCACCGAGAATATGCTCGAAAAGATTGCTATCGACGTGAACGGCACAACCGAGGTACAGGTGGGCGAGAATGTCATAAGTTTCAAGGCTCCCTTCCGCCGTGTTACAATGCTCGACTCTATCAAGGAGTTCACCGGTTACGACCTCAACGGCAAGAGCGAGGAGGAGATTTTTGCCATCTGCAAAGAACTGAAAATGGAGGTAGACGAAACTATGGGCAAAGGTAAGCTCATCGACGAGATATTCGGCGAGTTCTGCGAAGGCAACTACATACAGCCCACCTTCATCACCGACTATCCCATTGAGATGTCGCCCCTTTGCAAGCGTCACCGCAACAACCCCGACCTCACCGAGCGTTTCGAACTTATGGTGAACGGCAAGGAGCTCTGCAACGCATACAGCGAGCTCAACGACCCCATTGACCAGGCCGAGCGTTTCCAGGAGCAGCTGCGCCTGAGCGAGAAGGGCGACGACGAGGCGATGTTCATTGACAAGGACTTTGTGCGCGCACTCGAATATGGTATGCCCCCCACATCGGGTATGGGTATCGGTATGGACCGCCTGGCTATGCTTATGACAGGCCAGACAACCATACAGGAAGTGCTCTTCTTCCCGCAGATGCGCCCCGAAAAGAAGGTGCCCAAAGATAGCGTGGCTGCATTTGCTGCCATAGGCGTACCCGAAGAGTGGGTACCCGTTCTGCACAAGGCGGGCTACAACCTTGTGAACGATTTAAAAGACGGCAATCCCCAAAAGATACAGCAGGAGATTGGCGGAATAAATAAGAAATTCAAGTTAAACTACACTACTCCTTCTGTGAACGATGTTGCAGAATGGATTAGCAAACTCGCTTAATTATGGACCTTACCAATTCCACCGTAGCAATTATGGGAGGCGGTAGCTGGGCAACAGCAATCGCAAAAGTATTGTTGAGCAATGTAGAAAGCATCAACTGGTATATAAGACGCGACGACCGCATCGAGGACTTCAAACGCCTCGGCCACAACCCGGCCTACCTTTCATCGGTGAAATTCGACACCGACAGAATAAACTTCTCTTCGGACATCAACAAGATTGTCAAGGAGTCGGACATCCTGGTTTTCGTAACCCCTTCACCCTATTTGAAGAACCACCTCAAAAAGTTGAAGACCGACCTCGAAGACAAGTTCATTGTGAACGCCATCAAAGGTATCGTTCCCGATGAGAACCTCATTATTTCGGAGTACTTCCACAAGGCCTACAAGGTACCCTATGAGAACATTGCCGCCATTGCCGGCCCCTGTCACGCCGAGGAGGTTGCACTCGAACGCCTTTCGTACCTCACTGTGGGATGTTCAAGCATTGACCACGCCAAGCAGTTCGCGCAGAAACTTGCCAACAGTTTCATAAAGACATCGGTGAGCGACGACGTTGTGGGTATCGAGTACGGCTCGGTTCTCAAAAACATATACGCCATTGCTGCCGGTATATGCAGCGGCCTTAAATATGGCGACAACTTCCAGGCCGTGCTTATGTCGAACGCCGTAATTGAAATGAACCGTTTCATAAATGTAGTTCACCCCATTGAGCGCACCATTATGGATTCGGTCTACCTGGGCGACCTGCTGGTTACAGGCTACTCCAATTTCAGCCGCAACCGTGTGTTCGGTACAATGATTGGCAAGGGCTATTCGGTGAAGAGCGCACAAATTGAGATGGAGATGATTGCCGAGGGTTACTACGGTGCAAAGTGCATTAAGGAGATAAACGAGCATTACAGAGTGAACACTCCCATCATTGATGCCGTTTACAACATATTGTACGAGGGTATTTCGCCCATAATTGAGATTAAACTTCTTACAGACGCATTCAAATAACAAACAACAATACAAAAGAGATGGAAAATATAAAACTGAACATAGACAAAGTAACAGGCTTTGTTTCAAAAGAGGAGATTTTGGCACTTGCGCCCCAGGTTAAACAGGCACAGGAGGCTTTGGAGAACGGCACACTGCCCGGTAACGATTTCCTGGGCTGGCTGCACCTTCCCTCGCAAACCACAAAGGAGTTCATCGAGGAGATTAAGGCAACAGCCGAGACACTGCGCAGCAACTGCGATGTAGTGGTTGTAGCCGGTATCGGTGGCAGCTATCTTGGTGCCCGCGCGGTAATTGAGGCTTTGAGCAACAACTTCGCTGCAATGATTAACGACGGCAGCAACCCCCGTGTGATTTTTGCCGGACACAACATTAGCGAAGACTACCTGAGCGAGCTCACAGCATTCCTTAACAACAAGAAATTCGGTGTAATCAATATATCAAAATCGGGAACAACAACCGAAACTGCCCTTGCGTTCCGCCTGCTCAAAAAGCAGTGCGAGGAGCAGCGTGGCAAGGAGGTTGCAAGCAAGGTTATTGTCGCTATCACCGATGCAGTAAAGGGTGCTGCACGCATCACTGCCGACAAAGAGGGCTACAAGAGCTTCATCATACCCGACAATGTGGGTGGCCGTTTCTCGGTTCTCACTCCCGTGGGCTTGCTGCCCATAGCCGTTGCAGGTTTCGACATTGAGGCACTTGTACAGGGTGCACAGGATATGGAGAAGGCTTGTGCCGCTACCGTTCCTTTTGAGGAGAACATTGCCGCTATGTATGCTGCAACACGCAACGCACTCTACGCCAATGGCAAGAAGATTGAAATCCTTGTAAACTACCAGCCTAAGTTGCACTTCACATCGGAGTGGTGGAAACAGCTCTACGGCGAGAGCGAGGGCAAGGAGAACAAAGGTATATTCCCCGCATCGGTCGACTTCACTACCGACCTCCACTCTATGGGACAGTGGATACAGGAGGGCGAGCGCACAATCTTTGAGACAGTGCTCTCTATTGAAAAGCCCAACAGTTCACTCATTGTACCTGCCGATGAAGAGAACCTCGACGGGCTCAACTTCCTCGCAGGCAAGCACGTTGACGAGGTGAACAAGATGGCCGAGCTTGGCACACAGCTTGCCCACGTCGATGGCGGTGTACCCAACATTCGCATCAGCATACCGCAGTTGAACGCATACTACATTGGGCAGCTCATATACTTCTTTGAGATTGGCTGCGGTATAAGCGGTTACATTTTGGGTGTAAACCCCTTCAACCAACCCGGTGTGGAGGCATACAAGAAGAATATGTTTGCCCTGCTCGACAAACCCGGCTACGAGGCCGAGAGCAAGGCTATACGCGCAAGACTATAATGAATTACAGAGAGATTATAGACCGTTATCTGCAACTGCAAGGCCACAAAGCCTTGCAGTTGCGTGCTGTATTGTTCGATATGGACGGGGTGCTGTTCGACTCTATGCCCTTTCACGCAAAGGCCTGGTCGCAGGTGATGACCGATGCCGGTTTCCACTTCACCCAGGAGGATGTGTATATGAACGAAGGACGCACGGGTGCCGACACCATAAACACCGCCAGCCTTGCGCAGTTCGGCAAGCCAAGCACACCCGAACAGATTGATGCGCTTTGCAAAGCAAAGTGCGATATCTTTGCCACATACCCCGAAACACCCCGTATGCGCGGAGCACTCGAACTTGTGACAAAGGTAAAGGCCTGCGGCCTCACACCAATGATTGTGACAGGCTCCGGCACACCTACTCTGCTTGACCGCATACAGAGCAACTTCCCCGGCATATTCGACGAAGGGCACATTGTGACCAGTTTCAACGTGAAACGCGGAAAGCCCTACCCCGACCCATACCTGCTTGCGCTCGAAAAGGGCGGTTTTGCCCCCAACGAGGCAATAGTTGTGGAGAACGCACCGCTTGGAGTCACGGCAGGAGTGGCAGCAGGGCTCTTTACCATCGCGGCCAACACCGGCCCCCTCAACCCCGAAGTTTTATACAATGCGGGAGCAAATATGGTGTTCCCGTCGGTAGAGGCAATAGAGAACGACTGGGAGAATCTGTTGGCTGCACTCACAGCATAAAGGGCTATGAAACAGCTGCTCGAAAGAATAGACAAGGCTATTGGCACCCACTACACGAAAGGTGAAGTGAGTGCCCTTGCACGTATTATAGCAACCGAGCTGATAGGGATACCGCAAATAACCTACTTCCTTAAAGAGAGGGTGACACTCACTCCCGAAGAGGAGGAGAAGATAGACAATGCGCTCGAAAGGCTCAAAGCAAAAGAGCCCATACAATATATTTTAGGATACTGCGACTTTTGCGGCTTGCGTTTTACCGTAACTCCCGCAGTACTCATTCCACGCCCCGAAACAAGCGAGCTCGTCGAGTGGATTGCCAATGAGAACCCAACCGCGAAGGATATTCTCGACATTGGCACAGGCAGCGGCTGCATCGCAATCTCCCTTGCCCACAGAGTGCCACAAGCCGGTGTAACAGCGTGGGATATATCACCGCAAGCCCTCGCAGTGGCACAAGAGAACAGCACGGCCAACGGCTGCAAGGTACAGTTCGAACAGCGTGACATACTCACTTGCCCCACCGACGACAGGCAATTCGACATAATTGTGAGCAACCCGCCCTACATAAAGGAGTGCGAAAAGGTGGCAATGGAAGAGAATGTGCTGCTGTGGGAACCCCACCTTGCCCTTTTTGTACCCGATGCCGACCCTCTTCTCTTCTACCGCACAATTGCAGAGAAAGCCCTCGCAATGCTCACTTGTGGCGGCAAGCTCTACTTTGAGATAAACCGCGAACACGGCAACGAAATTGTTTCGATGCTGCAAGAGCTGGGCTACAAGAACATTTCCCTGCGCAAGGATTTTGCCGACAACGACAGGATGGTGTGTGCAACAAAGGGGGAATAAACCTAAAAACGGACTTTTCACGGCAGTTCTTTGCCAACTCGCGACAAATAGATAAATTTGCGGAAAACAGTATAACCTATGCGCCCCCTCTCCCCTGCCGAAGCACTTAACAAAGCCGCTGCATACTGCACGCTATGCGAACGATGCACAAGCGAAGTGAGCAACAAGCTCACGGCGTGGGGCATTGCGCCTGCCGGGCAACAGAATATAATAGAGAGGTTGCAGAGCGAGGGATTTATTGACGAGGAGCGTTATTGCCGCGCTTTTGTGAACGACAAATTGCGTTTCAACCACTGGGGGCGTATAAAGATTATAGCGGCTCTGCGCGACAAACGCCTGCCGGCCGAGCACATCAATGCAGCCATTGAACTTATTGATGAAGAGGAGTATATGAGTGTGTTGCGCGATGTCATGGCCGCAAAACAGAAGGAGCTGAAAGGCAATGATGACTATACTGCACGGCAGAAAATTGTACGTTTCGCTGCGTCACGCGGCTTTGAGCCGGCAAAGATATTGAAAATTGTAAATTGCGAGGGGTATGAAATGGATTTCTGATTTTCTCGACATCATACTGCCCCGCTACTGCGCCGTGTGCGGCACCATTCTGTCGGCGGGCGAAAAAGATATATGCCTCAACTGCCTCTACCAGTTGCCACGCATAGAGCCGCAGCACCTGTGCGAAATTGAAAGACTATTCTGGGGCATACTGCCCGTGGAGCGTGCATCGTCGTTAATATATTACCGCAAGGGCTCGCCTTACAACAACCTGCTCCATCTCATAAAATACAAAGACCGCCCCGACATTGCCGAAAGGCTTGCCGCTGCGGCTGCAACCGACCTGCGCGAAGAGGGGTTCTTTGATGGAATTGATGCCATTGTGCCGTTGCCTCTTTCGAAGAAAAAGGAGCGTAAACGTGGTTATAACCAGTGCGATTACATTGCACGCGGGCTCGCACGGGTGAGCGGCCTGCCCGTGATAAAAGGGTGCGTTGAGCGCACCATTGCCAACGAGACGCAGACACACAAGAACCGCGATGAACGCTGGAAGAATGTTGAGGGGATTTTTGCCGTTACAAAACCCGAAGCATTGCAGGGCAAGCACATTCTTCTTGTCGATGATGTGCTCACCACCGGTGCCACCATTGCCGCTTGCGCAAAGAGCATAACCGCCTTGCCTGGTACAAAGGTGAGCCTTTTCACACTTGCCTACTCGTTCAACGACATATAGGAAAGTTCACAGGAACCGTTTAAGAGGTTGTTTGAAATTCTTTCGGAAAAAATAAATAAACACCATATTCTTGCTCTATAAAAATTGGCGATACAATTTTAAACAGTTCTTATTTTCGCGGCTATAATGTTAAAATAGATATAAATCACTTTTTTTATTGACATTATTATTACATTCGCGGCAACATTAACCATTTTTAATATTACTATGAAAAAGTATTTAGCAGAAGCAGTGGGTACAATGGTACTCGTGCTTATGGGCTGCGGCACAGCTGTGAGCCTGGGTTGCACATCGAACGACCCTGCATTGGCATCGACAGTTGTGGGAACTGCTATGGCGTTCGGCCTTGCAGTAGTAGCTATGGCCTACACTATCGGTGGCATAAGCGGTTGCCACATTAACCCCGCCATCACTCTCGGTGTGTGGATGAGCGGTCGTATGAACGCAAAGGATGCCGGTATGTATATGGTATTCCAGGTTATCGGCGCCATTGCCGGTGCAGCCGTTCTCTATCTTTGCACAAGCACAAGCGGTGATGCCATTGTGGGCACAGGTGCAAATGCTTGCCAGGAGGGTGTGAGCATCGTGGGCGGCCTTGTTGCCGAAATTGTGTTCACTGCCGTATTTGTTCTTGTTGTGCTTGGCACAACCGACAGCAAGAAGGGTGCTGGCGCATTTGCCGGCCTTGCAATAGGTCTTTCACTCATTCTTGTTCACCTTGTGTGCATACGTTACACCGGTACATCGGTGAACCCTGCACGTTCAATAGGCCCCGCTATCTTCCAGGGTGGCGCAGCTCTTGAACAGTTGTGGATATTTATCGTAGGTCCCTTTGCCGGTGCTGCCATTGCTGCTCTCATATGGAAGTGCATCGGTTGCGACTGCAAGTGCGAGAAATAAGAACAGATCGCTTTACCCAAACAATAAATGCCGGCCACAAAGCCGGCATTTATTGTTTGGGATATATTGTACGTTTCCTTACTTTATTATAACCATTGTAGCTCCGAAACCATACTTCTGGAACGATGCATCCTGCGAATAGCAACGGGGGTATTTACGGCGCAGTTCCTGTGCTATGGCATTGCGCAACACACCCTCGCCCTTGCCGTGGATGAAGACAATGCGCTTGCCCTTGTGCTTTAAATTCTCGTCTATGGTCTTGCGCACTATGTCGAGCTGGTAGTTGAGGATTTCGAAATTGTTCATTCCGGCAGTGGTGTCGAGCAGTTCGTTTATGTGGAGGTCCACTTCAAGTATTTCATTGCCCTTTGCTGTTTTCACTGCCTGCTGTGCGGGCTTTGGTGCGTCGGCACGTTTCTTCTCCATTATAGCCTTTTGCAGTTCTGCCGCATCGGTAAAAATCTCCTTCACAGGCTTGTCGTCGGTAACGAGGTCGTATATTAGTGCACCTTCGTCGAAATAAGGATTCTCGCGGAAAAGGTGCAGCTTGTAGAATTTCACCGTGTCGATGCGACGCTCTATGTTCATTGCCGGTTTTAGGGCAAACGGCTTTTTTTCCTTGTGGGGGAGCAACTGCACGCACACGTGTTCAATGTCGTTGAGTTCCTCGCGCCCGAACTCCTCGATAAACATTTTTGAGTTGGGCTCCAACACACCTGTGGCACGCAACTGCCAGCTGCGCCCTGCTGCCGACATATAAGTGTAATAGAGGCGGTAGTTGCTGTCGTTTATTATGTAGGCCTCGAAACGGGTGTTCGAGAGGGATTTCTCCTCCATTGGCAGGAAGGCAAGCAGCACGTTGAGCCTCTCGCCTTCGGGGCGTTCCATAGGGCGATAGGAGACCACCGGTTCATCGTCGTCCTGTGGCAATGGCTTTGCAGCCACAGGCTGTGCCTGTTTCTTCGCCTCGTTCTCCTTGTTCTTTTGCGCCTGTGTCTTTTTCTCGAAATTGTATTCGTTGGTATCTACCGCAACACACTCGCGCACCTGCATAGGTATTTCAAACCCGTCTTCACTCTCTACAAGCACAATATCCTTACCGCGGAAGCCCGTTACCACTCCACCGCCACGCTCATATATGAAACGTACTTTATCGCCTATCTTCATTGCTCTCTCTTTTTTACTTGGCGCGAAATTACAAAAAAGCAGGGAACTATCCTACTGCGACAGAAAGCTAATTTGTAAACGCACAAGAATAATTCCAGGCTATGGGTTTAAGTATCTTGTTTATCACAAAAGATTTGTCGGCAAGCACCGGGTTGTTGTAATTGAGCAACAAAGCCGTGTAGTCGAGTTCCGTATCGTCGAGGATAACGTCGGTGAACTCATAGTATATCTGCCAGGAGTCTATGTTATGGAGCTTGCCCGGAATAATTTCCACTATTGCCGATGTGGGTATGTGAAGAAATATCATACGCTCCATAAGCGACGATTCGTCATCGCACGACTTACAATCGACAAGTCTTACAATCTCGGGTAAATCATAAAGGGCTGTAATGTCTTCCATTCTGTTGAGGGATTAAGGGTTAAACTTGGCGCAGAACCATTACCGCTGATGGATAAAAGTGGCGTGAGCCCATTTTAATCCATCACGAAACAGGCATCGCCAAACGCCCCACAAGAAATGAATAAAAACAACACCCACGCCGTATGTTACAGTGTGGATGCCAAAAGCAAGAACCACATATACTGAAACATGGAGTGAGCGTAATGTTGTTTTTACCCTCTTGTTAAATTTTGGCGAATTCGTTTCGAAGATAAAAGCAATATACGCTAATAAAAAACAGAGCAGATTTCTCCCTGCCTGCAATGCAAATATACAACAAACGGGGGTAAGTTGTGCAAGAGATTGATTAAAAAATTATTTTTAGGCATAACCGGCGCAGGCAGGCTGCACCTGAAATCACCGGGCGGTCAATGTTGCTGTTCCCAGGCACCCTCGTGCATAAGTTCGCGCAAGAGAGCCTGCTGCTCGGTGGTAATGTCCATACGTAGCACGGTATCTACCCAACGATAATCGTCGCCCGACCGCCTGCGCGACATATATGTTATCTCCATAACGGGGTGCAGGCTGTCGAGTTCCAACAGCTCTATGTTATAGTACGAAGGAAAAAAGTTGTCGACCGACGGCATACGGTTCTCCTTGCCCAGCGAAAGAGCGTTTATCGTTGCGCTTTGCGGTGCAAGCGTTGTTTTACTGCCCTCGCCTGTACAAGCTTGCAGAAGCATTGCCGACAGAACCAGAATGATATTCAATATACGTGCCATTATCCTTAATAAGTATAAGGTAATAACACCGCGTGTGAAAAAATGTTTAAAGAAAAGTGCAAAAAGTTCTCCTTCCGGTGAAATTATGCAAATTTATGTTCAGTTATCCTCTTCCACATTACCGAACCTCTCCCACACACGTGCAAACCCATACTCGCCCACTGCCCCTTTCGGAACAAAAAGCGTGGCCGACGAGTAGACCTGCGCATCGGCAATATCGCCCGAACACATTGGGGCAACAGGGGAAGCAACGTGGAGTTCTTTCAGCGAGGAGCAGCTGCGGAACGCCTGTTCAGCCACATTGACAACTGCGGCAGGCAGGTCAATTCGCTCTATTGCCGAACAGTTATAGAAAGCGCCATAGCCGATGCTCAACACCCTGTTGTGCAACTGCACCGAACGCAATGCGGTGCAACCGGCAAGCACACCCTGGTCGAGCATATTGACACCCTGCGGAAGGGAGAATGCAGTGAGTGATGTGCAACCCCAGAAAGCACCCTTCTTTACCGAAACAAGCGATTGCGGCAGTTCCACCCCTTCAAGCGAGGTGCAGTCGCGGAAAGCCCACCCCTCTATCGAAATTACACTCGGCGGCAAGGCAACACTGCGCAGTGCCGAACAGCCGCAAAAGGCATACTCGCCCACACTGTCGATACCGGCGGGAAACGACACCTTGCAAAGAGCCTTGCACCCGTCGAAGAGCGACGGCTCAATATTCAGGAGCGCATCGGGGAGGAAGGCCCTTTCGAGCGCGGTACACCCCTCAAAAGCACTGCGGCCTATAACTATTACCCCGCGTGGGAAAATCACTTCACGGAGGGCCGTACAGCCCTTGAAAGCAGACATTCCCACTATGTGCAACGCCTCGCCGAACTTTATGGAGGCAAGCGATGTGCAGCCCTCGAAAGCCGAAATGCCGATGCTTTCGACTTCGTCACCAAGCTCCACCGACAGCAACGCTGTGCAACCGGCAAAAGCCTCGTCAATTATTTCGGTCACGCGGTATTCGCGCCCGCCGGCACACACTGCCGAAGGGATTGTTACCGCACCTGTGTAAGGGACATCGTTTTTTGTTACAGCAGCTGTGCCGTTGCCGCTGTCAAGCAGATATGGGATATTGTCTATTTTTGTTATCATATACTGAATATCAAGGTATCAATAAGGAGCTGTCGCCGTAACTCAAAAAACGGAAGCCGTGGGCAAGGGCGTAGTCGTAAATCTTGCGCCAATCGCCCTTCAAGAATGCCGAAACGAGCAACAGAAGCGTGCTTTTAGGTTGGTGGAAATTGGTTACTATGGCCTTTACAATGCGGAACGTGTAGCCGGGAGCTATCATTATCTGCGTGTGGGCGTGAAGGGTGTCAATGCCGTTTGCCGTGAGGTACGCGGCAAGGGCCTGCAATGCCTCGACCGTGGTGAGGGTGTGAGGGCGGTTATATGGTGTCCACTGCCCGACGTGAAGTTCTTCGGGCGATATTGCGGGGTTGTCGCTCACCGCCTCGCCCAGGAAGTAAAGGCTTTCGAGCGTGCGCACCGATGTGGTACCCACAGCCACTGCGTTGCCTCCGGCGGCAATGAGTTTTTTGAGCAGCGCAAGGCGCACTTCGATATACTCTTCGTGCATTTCGTGCTCGGCAATAAGCTCGCTCTTCACCGGTTTGAAAGTACCTGCGCCCACGTGCAATGTAACCTCTTCGCAGTCGACACCTGCTGTTGCAAGTGCCTCCAACACGGCGGGGGTGAAGTGCAGCCCTGCTGTGGGAGCTGCCACCGAGCCTTTTACCTTTGAGTAGACGGTCTGATAGGTCTTTTTATCACCCTCTTCGGTGTTGCGGTTAAGGTAGGGAGGAATAGGAAGTTCACCGGCTGCTTCGAGCAGTTCGGCAAAGGAGTAGCCGCCGTTCCAGGTAAAACGCACGCTGTTCACTGCCCCGCTGCTCACACGCTCCACGGTGAGAGTGACATCGTCGCTGCCTATGCGGACAAGCTGCGAGAGTGTTCCGCTCTTCCATCGGTTGCTGTTACCCACGAGGCACTGCCACACGCACTCGCCTTGCTGCTGGAAAATGAGCTGGTAGTCGGCCGGCTGTTCGGGTTCCAGGCAAAAGACTTCGATGGTTGCGCCTGTCTCCTTGCGGAAACGCAGACGGGCCTGTATTACTTTGGTGTTGTTGAACACCATAAGGCTTCCTTGCGGTATGTGCGTGGGGAGTGAGGAGAAGGTATCTTCGCTCACCTCGCCGCTCTTGTAGAGGAGCAGTTTCGATGTATCGCGCTGTGCAAGGGGGTATTTTGCAATTCTTTCGTCGGGCAGCGGGTAGTCGTACTCCGCAATGGCTATCTCTTGTACCTTTTTCATAGTTCTGCTTTGTGACTGCGAAGATACTAAAATTATATTCATCAACAAAGCCCGGTGAGCCTATTGCCACCACGATGCCGGTTCGGAAGCAAATAGTTGCTCGCCACTTCGAGCCGTATAAGGGATGCCGCGAAAGCCCTATCGAATGCAGGCCTTTGTGCAAAAGAGCGAACGAAAGTTTACGGCTCTGTAGAAATTTAGTGTGGACAAGTTGATTTTTTAATAAGTTGTGTCACCTCACGCTGCCCTTTGTGTAACGAATTATCTCCTGCAATGGTAATTCTAAAAAGAAACCGGCACCGTTAAAATCACAGTGTTTATCCGAGCATTTGCAGGAGAGAGTGCGAGGAATGTTTGCCCGTGAGTTAGGTGCC
>SUXO01000004.1 GCA_015060885.1 Bacteroidales bacterium | reverse complement strand
CGTGCCGGGCGTTTGGTTCTTTGCGCGACAAAGAACGTCAAAGATATATTTCCAATGAGAGAATAACCGACAAATAACACCGAGAAGTCAAAAGCAAGAATGTTTAGTATCGTATATGGTGAGTGCCCACACCTTTTTGCTACTGAGCCATAAAATAGAGTAAATAAATTAAGGGTGGCAACTTGTTGGATAGTTGCCACCCTTTGTTTCAGTCAGCCTATAAGCCGGGTTCTGTGCCCCATACGGGGTGCCTGTCATTCATCTATACAATGTGTCACCACATTGTTAAAGCGTTCTACCCTCCGGCTTGGGCGAGCAACCCTCAAACGCCGGTTTACATGAACTTGCAGCCTCCAAGACACACGGCCCGTACATCGCTGCACGGCCGGTGGGCTCTTACCCCACCTTCTCACCCTTACCCTTGCGGGCGGTTATTTTCTTCTGCGTTACTCTGCCTTCACAAGCAGCTTTCTGTTAGGAAGTGGAGTGCTCTGCGCTGCCCGGACTTTCCTCTTTTGCCTTGCGGCAACAGCGACAAGCCGGCCGACTGTTATTCTTTTCCGGCCGCGAAGATACGATTTTTTTGGCAATTACTAAACTTTACAGAGTTTTCCTTTTAACAAATGTAAAACAGAACCCATCCATTTTGAATTATTGTTAAAAGTGAGGGGCTATTGTTAAATAGAGCCAAAAATAGGGTGGTGAATATTGCTCGATAGCTTTATTGCCTTATATTTGCGGTGGAAAGGGGTTGCACGCCTGTGTGTAGCCTCGATAAGAAAAAGTTAACAATCAGTTGTGAAATTAACAAAATAGAATTTTGAAATTATGAAAAAAGTATTTAAAAATCTATTTCTCGGAGTGGCTGTAATTGCTACAAGCAGTATTGTTGCGGGATATACCGCATACAAGATTGGCAGCCGCAATATAATTGCAGAAAGCGAGGAACCGCAGGCAAGCAGTTTCATTACAAAAGCGGCCTTGCCGGCATCGCCCGACGGGTTGCAGCGTGTCGACCTTACCGACGCTGCCGATAAATCGGTACACGCAGTGGTGCACATAAAGTCGACCGAAAAGGGAAAGACTGCCGTAATACGCCGTGCGCCCGATATATATGATTTCTTCTTTGGCGACGGAATGGGCCGCCAGCAACGTGTGCAGACTCAACCGCGAGTAGGTTTCGGTTCGGGAGTAATATTGAGCGACGACGGCTACATTGTAACCAACAACCACGTTATTGATGGTGCCGATGAGATAAGTGTTACACTTAACGATAACCGCACATTCCCTGCAAGGCTCGTTGGTGCCGACCCTAATACCGACCTTGCCCTTGTGAAGATTGAGACCGACGACAAGCTGCCTTTTCTCACCGTGGGCGACAGCGACAATTTGAAGATAGGCGAGTGGGTGCTTGCCGTTGGCAACCCGTTCAACCTTACATCGACCGTAACTGCCGGAATTGTGAGTGCAAAGGCTCGTTCTTTGGGTGTATATAATGGTGGTATCGAATCGTTCATACAGACCGATGCAGCCATAAACCAGGGAAACAGTGGTGGCGCGTTAGTTAATGCCAACGGAGAGCTGGTGGGAATAAACGCAGTTCTCTCTTCGCCCACAGGCTCCTATGCCGGATATGGTTTTGCCATTCCTACATCAATAATGACAAAGATTGTTTCGGACCTCAAAGAGTTTGGTGCCGTGCAGCGCGCCGTGCTTGGAATTGTGGGCGGTACTGTGACTGCCGAACTCAACGAACAGGAAAATCTCGGCACTGTCGATGGTGTTTATGTGTCCGATGTCACCGAGGATGGTGCTGCAAAGAGTGCCGGCATTGAGAAGGGCGATGTTATTATAAAGTTCAACGGAAAGCCCATAAAGACTATGGCCGAACTGCAAGAGACTCTTGCAAAGACTGTTCCCGGCACAAAGGTCAATGTGACTGTGCTGCGCGACAAGAAGGAGAAGGATTTCGATGTCACTCTCGTGAATGTGCAAGGCAATACAAGTGTGGTGAAGAATGTCGACCTCGATATTCTGGGTGCGGAGTTCAAGCCAATCGATGATAAGGAGAAGCAGTTCTTCAAGATTTCTTACGGACTTAAAGTCACCGGTGTGGGCAACGGGCTCTTCTCAAAATATGGAGTAAAGAAGGGTGTTGTGATACAGAAAGTGAACGGCAACGCAATGCGCACAATAGAGGACTTGCAGAAGGTTGTGAAACAGGCCAACAGTTCCACTGAACCGGTGTTGTTCATTTCGGGTTACAATGCTGCCGGCCAGCGTGTATTCTACTCGGTACCATTGCAATAAATAACTTTTTCATAGTAGCGAACATCGGCGAGCCGCCTTTATGGGACTCGCCGATGTTTTTTTCGTTTAGAACGATATCTGCAATTGCGATATGAATTCGCGGGTTATTTCACCGACACGCGGGCGTGTGTAAACGAACTGCGCCGACAGACGGCAACGTTTATATATCCAGTATTGTGCACCGGCTGTGTAGGTTTGAAGTTCGGTAACCCATCCGTTTATGGCAAAATCCTTTTGTGCTTTCTTGTGGCAATGGGTGTTCTTGTCGAGATAATCCCAGTTGAGAACAATGTCGAATTTCTTTATGGGTGTATATATGAAGTTGATATATCCGCCACGTGAATGGATGCCGCCGTCGTATCCCTGTATATATTCTCCGCGCAGGTAGAACGGCGCAAAGGTGGCCTCTACACCCACATTCCAACGATGCCTTGAATAGTCGTCGCCAAGCTTTGTCGCGCCATAGACCGAACTTGCCTGCGCGTGCCCTGTACCCACAAGGAACGACCCCTCGACAAGCAGGTTCTTGGTGGGCATATATTTGAGCATGCCTATTACATCCTTTTGGCTGTTGTTTTCCTTTATGTTCATTCCGGGGCCGTTGAACACGCCTATGCTGTAATTCATAAGGTAACGGCCGTTCTTGTTCTTCCAGAAATCTCCGGTGAACATAATACCCATATCACGCGCCACGTGGTTGCCCACAAGTGGGTCGCTTGCAATGCCGGCCAGATAGAGCACCGAGGGGTCGTAGAAGATGGTGCTCATAAAAGTGGGGGAGTACAGGCTTTCGAGAGTAAAAGGCTGCTTGAACTGCCCCACACGCAACTGCAACCAGGGCTTGAAGGCATATTGTGCATAATATTCGTGCAGTTCCGACACTGCCGCATCGTACATAAGGAAGAAACTGAGTTTGTCGGTAATCTGCGCATCGGCCATCAGAATTATGCGTTTGACTTCGGCGCTGTTGCTGTTCTCTTTATTGGCATGCTTGTAGTTGAACCACATCTGTCCATAACCGAAAAGGCGCAAGCGGCTCAAACCGATATCGAGGTTCAATGAGTTTGTTTCGGCACGTGTTCCCAGGCTTTTTGCGACATTGGCATCGGGATAGGTGGTTGTGGAAATTCCGAATTCTATTTTCTTTTCAATGGGAGTGGTTTCCACGTCATTGGCTTTTGTTGTGCCACAAAAAAGCAACAGCAACAAAGACAAAAGGAGTATCTTGTTTTTCATATCAATGGATTTTTGTTGTGCGAAGATAGTAAAATATACAAACGACAAGGTTTGTATGATGGATAAAATATCGTTATTACTGCTTTTTTTCGTAATTTTGCAGGCCGCGAAAATACAAGTGGTATTTAAAGGAGGATATATGGGTAATATTAAAGGACACCTGGCCTGTTTTGTGGCCTATGTGATATTCGGGTTCAACATTATTGTAACAAAGGATATTATGGGTACTTCCATAATAACCCCGATGGCACTTTTCTGCTTGCGTTCATTGGGAGCGGGGCTGCTTTTTTGGATAGCATCGCTTTTTATGCCCCGTGAAAAGGTTGCTCCGGCCGACTACCTGAAAATATTTGCGGCATCCTTTACCGGCTTTTTTCTCACGCAGATAACATTCCTTATGGGTATTTCACACATTACGCCTGTCGACTGCTCGATAATGACAGCCTTGTCGCCCATATACACAATGTTCATTGCGGCAGCGGTACTGAAAGAACCAATAACGCTGAAAAAGGCCGGCGGTGTACTGTTGAGTTTCGCAGGAGTAATGCTGCTTATATCGAGCAGTATAGCATCGACCGCCGGTGCTGCGGCCACAGAACCGATAGGAGTGTTCCTAATGTTCCTCAACGGTTTCTGTTTCTCAATCTATCTGGGAGTTTTCAAACCGCTTATAATGCGCTATTCGGTTGTGACATTCATGAAGTGGATTTTCCTTTTTTCTTCGCTCCTTTCACTGCCTTTTGCAGGTAAAGAGATTGTGGGCATCGATTACCAGGCTGCACCCCTAACGTTTGTTGCCGAGCTGTTGTTTGCGATAGTCTTTTCAACATTCATCACATACTTCCTTATACCCATTGGACAGAAAATATTGCGCCCCACGCTTGTGAGCATGTACTCCTATATGCAACCTATTGTGGCTTCTGCGGTGAGCATATATATAGGAATGGACACGCCGGGGTGGGGAAAGTTCATTGCTGCGACAATGGTCTTTTCGGGCGTTATACTTGTAAATTACAGCCGTGCGGCACGGAGTGTGTAACAATGGATTTTACCCGTTTTGCAGATTGCGAATATTATTGTAACTTTACGCAAAGATTAAACATTAAGTAACTATGTCTTTTTTTAGAGCTCTTTTAGCGATTCTTTTTCCGCCATTGGCCGTTATTGACAAAGGCTGTGGCTCTTTTCTAATTGTGTTATTACTTACAGGATGCTGCTGGGTTCCCGGTGTGCTCGCAGCACTTATTATTTTAAATAAATCCAATTAATTATGAAAATTGCAGTTCCCACACGCGACAATATGGTCGACAACCACTTCGGTCATTGCGACCATTATACGATTTTCACCATCAACGATGGAGTGGTGAAGATGAAGGAGATTTTGCCATCGCCACAAGGCTGTGGCTGTAAATCGGGTATAGCACTTGTGCTGCGCCAGAAAGGTGTGCAGGTTATGCTCGCAGGCAGTATGGGCGATGGAGCAAAAAACGTGCTCGAATCGAACGATATAAAGGTGGTTCGTGGGCAGAGCGGAAATATAGACGAGCTTGTGAAGGCCTATCTTGCCGGTGATATAAAAGATTCGGGCGAAGGGTGTTCACACCACGAGTGCAACGGCTAACTGCAAATAAATAAAACCCCTATTGTGCAAATGGATACAAACACCTATCTCGATACCTTTGAGAACAAGTTGTATGAAGAACTTGTGAAGCTGTGCGGTTCGTATATAGTGATTGACGGGTTAATGCCGTCGTCGCAAGACATTGAGGAGCATTGGAAAGAACTTGCACCCGAATATCTGCACGATGCAATTCCGCAGATAAGTGACTATCCCACCGTTTCGATAGCTTGGGCCGGTTACCTGGGTATTGCAGTTGCAAACGATTGGGATAGCAATTGGGAATTGCTCCGTAACCGCCCCTACAAGGAGTTCTACGGTGTGCAAGGTTTCGACGATATGGACGAGAATATAGTATATAACATCCTCGGTCTTGCGCCATCCTCGAAGGAGGCTGCCGACATTGAGGCTATGATGCGCCGCCTTGCACAGCAGGCACTGACATTGCTGCGCCACGAGAATATTGAACCGCAAAGCCCGTCGGCCTTTTATGCTTACACCCGTGTGGTGAATGTAATGTACCGCATCGGTGCAAGCCTTGAACTTATGCGTTTGGGATACATCTGTCAAAAGATTGATTTACCTGTTTGCTGATACCTGTACAATTTTATGAGTAACAACCTTTTACAAAGAGCCATAGAGATAGCGACCGAGGCCCACAAGGGGCAGGTTGACAAGTCCGGTGCGCCTTACATCGAGCACTCATTGCGTGTTATGGAGAGCGGTACGAATATCGACGAAAAAATTGTGGGTATTCTGCACGATGTGGTCGAAGATACTCATTGGACATTCGATGCTCTCGAAGCCGAGGGGTTTCCTCCCCATATCATAGCTGCTCTGCGATGCGTGACGAAGCTGTCGCCCGAAGAGCCTTACGACAGGTTCATTGCACGGGTAAAGCGAAATCCTTTGGCAACGGCAGTCAAGCTGAATGACCTCACCGACAATATGGACATACGTCGCTTGCCTTACCTGTCGGACAAGGATGTCAAACGCCTTAAACGATACCTTAAAGCATATAAAAGACTCACCGGCGCGCCGCTATATTCGCAGGAGGCTGCAAAAGCGGAATATCCCAATGCCTATAAGCCCTGGGAGGAGGAAGAGGATGCTGCATTGCGCGAATTTGTTGCCGAGCAGTTGTCCTATGACGAGATTGCCGAACATTTCCAGCGTAAGCGTGGTGCAATAATATCGCGCATAAAACACTTGAACAAAGACGATAAGGAATGAAACATTAAAGGGTTGCAACATTACGATGCAACCCTTTTTGTTATCGGGAATCTTTTATTATATTTCAACTCTGCCGGGATACTGTTCAAGAGCTTTTCCCAAAAGGAATATTGAGCGTTTAAGGTCGGCTTTGTCAATGGCATAGGCTATACGCACTTCGTTCTTGCCATAACCCTCGTCGGAATAGAAACCCGATGCGGGGGCCATCATAATGGTTTCACCCTCGTACGAGAAATCGGTAAGACACCACTGGCAGAACTTGTCGCTGTCGTCGATGGGCAAGCGGGCCACGGTGTAGAAAGCACCCATAGGAATAGGGGAGTAAACTCCCGGAAGTTTGTTCAGTTCGTCAATGAGGCAGTTGCGACGCTCAATATATTTCTCATAGGTGTTTATTGCGTATGAGCGGGGAGCATCGAGCGATGCCTCGGCGGCTATCTGTCCGAGCAAAGGAGGGCTCAAACGTGCCTGACAGAATTTCATTACAGCAGCGCGCAGTGCCTTATTCTTTGTTATAAGTGCTCCTATGCGCAAACCACACTCCGAGTAACGCTTTGAAACAGAGTCAATTAAAACTACATTATCTTCAATTCCTTCCAAGTGGCAGGCCGATATGTATGGCGAGCCTGTGTATATGAATTCACGGTAAACCTCGTCGGAAAAGAGGAAAAGGTTGTGCTTTTTCACAAGGTCGCGTATGCGGTTCATCTCGCTGCGTGTGTAAAGATAACCTGTGGGGTTGTTGGGGTTACATATAAGGATACCGCGTGTGCGCTCGCTTATAAGTTCCTCGAAACGTTCCATAGGAGGCAATGCAAATGATTCCTCGATGGTTGAGCGTATGGGACGTATTACAGCACCGGCCGATATTGCAAAAGCCATATAGTTGGCATAAGCGGGTTCAGGTACAATTATTTCGTCGCCGGGATTAAGGCACGACATAAACGCAAAGAGCACAGCCTCGGAACCGCCTGTTGTTATGATAATATCATCGGCCTTCAATTTTATCTGGTACTGGTCGTAATAACCGACGAGCTTTTCACGTAATGAGAGAAATCCGTCACTGGGGCTGTATTCAAGGATTTTGCGGTCAATTTTCTTTATGGCTTCAATGGCAACCGCAGGCGAATCGAGGTCGGGTTGTCCAATGTTGAGATGATATACCTTTATGCCGCGCGCCTTTGCAGCGTTTGCATAAGGTGCCAATTTCCTGATTGGCGATGACGGCATAAGTACAGCTCTTTCCGATAATTCAGGCATATATTCGATATTGTTTTAATTCCGGTGCAAAAGTATAAAAAAATCCCAAACACATATATAATTTGACCGAAAATCCGCCCTATTATGTTTTAGGCACTTTTCGTTGATAATGAATATTATGTTTACTATAATTTTAAAATTTATATATTCCCTCTATTCCACATCGAAATTTTGCCTACATTTGCATAAAAAAGGAAAATACGGGTTGTTGAATAAACACACATATTTTTGCCTTACAATAATTTTGAATAATGAAAATATATTCTGCACCATTACAAGGATTTACCGAAGCTGTTTGGCGAAACCTCCACAACGGATTCTTTGGTGGCATTGAAGGTTACTTCACGCCATTCATAAGGTATGAGCACGGAGAAATCCGTAACAAGGATATACGTGATGTGGAAAAGAAAAACAACACAGTCACCAATCTTGTGCCGCAGTTAATTGCTGCAACACCCGACGAGATGCAGCCTCTTGTGCAGTTATTAAAAAATGAAGGCTACCGGCAGATAGACATAAATATGGGCTGTTCTTTTCCGTTGCAGGCACGCAAATGCCACGGAGCCGGTATTTTACCCCATCCCGATATGGTTGCGGCACTTATGGCGGAGGTAAAAAATAATTCCGACATAACTTTTTCGGTCAAGATGCGCCTTGGCTGGGACAATGCAAATGAATGGGAAGCACTGATTGGCATTCTTAACGACACACCGCTCTCACACATAACAATGCATCCTCGTCTGGGGCGCGAACAATACAAACAACCCGCTGATATTGATGCATTTAAGGTGTTCTATAACAAATGCAGGCATCCCGTTATATATAATGGCGACATAAACACTCTTGCCGATATTGAAAGAATTGCAACGCAATTCCCTGAATTGCAAGGTGTTATGATAGGTCGTGGCTTGCTTGCCAACCCTGCGCTTGGGCTTGAATATGAACGAGGTAGCGAGCTCTCGCTTGATGAAATGCGCCATCTTGTACAAGGAATGCACGATGCATTCTTCCGCACAATGTCGGCACGCCTGCAAGGGAACACGCAGTTGTTGAGCAAGCTGAAACCCTATTGGGAATATCTGTTGCCGGAAATGGAGAAACGTTATCGCAAGGCTATACTGAAAGCCACCACTGCCGACAAGTATCTGCAAGCAGTGGAAAATGCACTTGCTTCATTATAAAACATATAAAACTCATTAATATGAAAAAAATTCTTCTTATGCTTATTGTGCCACTGCTTGTTGCCTGTGGCAATGGAAAACAATCATCGGCAGCAGTTGGTGATGACAGCACGGCCGGCTCCCCTACCGTTTATGAAAACCAATACCTTGTAAAGGTTGGTGACACGGCTCCCGATTTTACTTTGCCGCTCACGAGCGGGAGTGACTTCACTTTGTCGGCACAACGTGGCAAGGTTGTTATGCTACAATTTACGGCAAGCTGGTGCGGAGTGTGCCGACGGGAGATGCCTCACATTGAAAAGGAGATATGGCAACGTCATAAAGAGAACCCCGCTTTTGTGCTTGTGGGTATCGACCGCGAGGAACCGAAAGAGGTTATAGAGGCCTACACTTCACAGGTGGGAACCACCTACCCTATGGCTATGGACACCGCGGCCAATGTATTCGCAAGCTATGCCTTGCGCAATTCGGGCATAACACGCAATGTGCTTGTCGGCAAGGATGGGCGTATAGTAAAGCTTACCCGCTTGTTCAACGAAGAGGAATTTGCAGGCCTGGCAGCTGCAATCGACAGCCTGCTTGCTGAATAAAAAAATCAGAAAAGAGTATCGAAGCCGGCACGGGGGAATATTTCGAGTTTGCCGCCACGTGTGGCGTTGAAAATCTTTACTCCCAGCTTGTTACAGGCAGCAAAAGCCTGCGCGTAAGCTTTCAGGTTGGTGTCTACTTCGGGCGGAGCATATGAACGCTTGTGGTTGAACAGCCGGCTGTCGAAATAGCTGTCGGCCGTTATTGTCGTGTTGTTTGTGGAGTAGTTGCAATCGACACCAATAAGATAAATCTCGGTAAAGCCCATATATACTGCAAACTGAATCATTGAATAGACTACCGTCTGCCCGCTGTACACCACCCACGGCAGGTTGTTTGAAAAACGTGTAGGAGCAAGCAGCATATTATAATATGTGACTCCCGGCAAGTGATAACGGCCTGCATAGTGCGCTTTTATGAATTTTATGCCACCGTAGCTGTTTATAAGCTCTTTATTGTCGAGAATTATCTTGTTGTCCTGGGCAAAATAGAACGAAGGGCGGAATGGAATTTCGTCGAACAGCTTAATCAATGAGTTGCAGGCAAAGGTGTATTCTGCACGTTCGTGCAACAGACGTAAATCGTCGGTGCGCAGGCTGGGGCCGTTGCCCACGATGAAGCACCTCTTTCCCTTATATGCACCTTTATAGGAGCGCAACCTGCGATGACTGCCCCACTGCATTGAACCATAAACAAAGTTCAGTGCGTTCCACATCTTGAACCACAACCAAGCTAACATAAAAACTCCTTGAAATCATTAAACTGTCTGCGAAATTACACTTTTTTTCAAAATTACGCCGCTAAATGGAGAAAATACCGCAGATGGGAGCATAAAAGCCGTGATTTTATTGCCTGTTTCCCAAAAAAACACTACTTTTGCACCGCCGATACGAGTTATCGGCTAACTCAAATCTTTAACCAATTAAAAACATTTAAAAAATGGCAACAAAAATCAGACTTCAGAGAAGAGGCCGTAAACACTACGCTTTCTACTCTATCGTGATTGCAGATTCGAGAGCTCCACGTGATGGAAAGTTCACCGAGAAAATCGGTACCTACAACCCCAACACAAACCCTGCTACCATCGACATCAACTTCGAGAGAGCATTGTGGTGGGTAAACAATGGTGCAACTCCTACCGACACAGTTCGCAGCATCCTCTCTTCGCAGGGCGTTTACATGATGAAGCACTTGCAGGGCGGTGTTAAGAAAGGTGCATTCGACGAGGCAACAGCACAGGCAAAGTTCAACGCTTGGAAAACTGCCAAAGAGAACGCATTGAACGGTATCAAGAGCGCCGACGAGCAGGCTAAACGTGATGCAAAGAAAGCACGTTTGGAGGCCGAGAAAGAGGTAAATGCAGCTATCGCCAAGAAGGTAGCCGACAAGAAAGCCGCAGAGGCTCTTGCAAAAGCCGAGGCAGAAGCAGCAGCTGCTGCCGAGAATGCAGAGGCAACAGAAGCACCCGCAGAGGAGGCAACAGAGGCTCCCGCAGAGGCTTAATGACCTTCACAGGCAATATGCTCGAAATAAAATATGGTGTGTCATTGCGACACACCATATTTTTGTTTATATCTTTCAAACCCGCTTTCTATTGTCGTTATAATAAATTACAGCATTACCCCTTGCAATTAAAACGAAAAGGAGTAAATTTGCAAGTATGAAAAGAACCATAAGAAAACTCATAGCACTCCCATTGTTGGCACTGCTCGTGTGCAGTTGCGGCGAAGACAGGTCGGGTGAATATTACGAACTCACGCAAGAGAACCAATGGATATACTCTAAAATGAAGGAGGTATATCTATGGGCCGATGCCATTGGCGAAATAAAGCAGAATATATTCTTCTCCACTCCTTCGCAATTCTTCAAGAAACTCCTTTATACCGACGACAAGACATCGTTCTTTACCGATACTCTTGCCTCCACAAGCTATGGCATCACCACATCATTGATGCGTGATCCCCTGGGAATCACCCCCTCCAAGACATACGCTCTGATAGAGTTTGTAGAACCCGGTTCTGTGGCAGAAACTGCCGGTCTTGAACGTGGCATGTGGATATCGGAGATTGACGGCAGCCGCCTTACCACAAGTTCGGCTGCAAAGTTGTCTGCGGGTACAGGGGTGGAACTGACTGTGCAGGAAATGGAGTTTGACGATGTGGAGGAGATATACTACTGGGAGGAAAAAGGAAATACCGCCTTGCCGGCAGCCACTGAAATTAAAAGCACCTCAATTCCCGCCACTGCAATCATTGATGACATATCAAGCAAAAGCGGATATATACTTTGCAATACTTTTGATGGAGAAGAGGCTGCCGATGCATTGGGCAATGCTCTTTCCACAATGGTTGCCGAGGGAGTAGACAATATCATACTCGACCTGCGATACAACAATACAATCTCGCTTGCCGATGCCGCCGCAGCATCCGCGCCATTTGTCCCTGCCGACAGGCAAGGAACACCCTTCTGCTCACTTGCGAAGGCCATAGACAGCGATGAACACACTGAACTTTTGATTCCCGCAAGCAACATAAATGTGAGCAATTGCCCGCTTTACATAATAACCACCACACGCACAAAAGGGGTGACCAACGCCTTTGTTAAAGCTGTGCAGGCAACGCGTGCCAACGTAAAGGTTGTCGGGCAGAAAGCAAGCGGTGCCAACCTGTATACAGAGTGTTATGAATCGCCTTATCTGTTCAAGATTAACCCGGCAACGGCCTACATATTCGACATTGAAGGCGAACCGCTACAACCCGCACTACCCGACTATGCTGTTGCCGAATATGACAACTACCGCTCGATATATCCCCTGGGTGCCAAACAGGAACATATCCTCAACAACATAAGCTACATAATAGCAAACGGGACACTTCCCCCGACAGAATAAAGGGATAGGAATGAGATATTTGCAGAGCTGTACCTGACAAAGGTGCAGCTCTTTTGTTTTCATATACATATAATAACTATTTTTTCATTTCTTAAACCGGTCTGCCAAAAACCTACTGCCTTGTTGAAATGTTATTTTGCTAAATAACCATAAAAACCAACAACAATGAAAAAAGTAATTCTTCTATCGGCAACCGCCCTTTCTCTTTTGTTATCATCGTGTAATTCGTGCGGCAGCAACAACCAGCCACAAGGAGTAGTTGTGGAGAGTGACAGCATCTTTATGGTAAACGACTCCACGATAGGCGACCTGCAAACATATACATTTGAGGGAACCATACCGATGACCGATGGCAACATTGGCGATGTACTCTTGACTATTCAGACATTGAGCCTTAACGAAGACGGCACCTACACCATTACCACCGACTACATTGACGAGGCAATTGCTAACGAGAATGACAATGGCGAGATGCTTGTAATGATAGGTATGCCCAATGACAGCACTGCCATTGTATATGAGTTTGTATCGGCAACAGGCAAGCCCAAGATGAACTTCAAACTGTCGAGTGACACCTCTTTGGTAAAGCTCAACAATAAGATGCAGCCTGCTTCGAAAAACGAAGCACATAAACTCACTCAAAAAAAGTAATAACCCCATAAAATCACACAGTTTATGAAACGATTTCTAATCTTACCGTTATTGGCTATTCTTGTAGCGTTCACATCGTGCGAGAAGGACCCCGATACCGACAAACTCGATGACAACTATCTGGTACTCACCAATTATGACAGTGGCACCGACTTTGCCTCATTCGACAGTTTCTTCGTTATAGACAGCATTCTCATTATAAACGACCAGACAAAAGCCACATACTGGAAAAACGAGAATTCACAACGTATTGTCGATGCGTTCAACGAACATTTCAAGGCTCGTGGTTACACCGCTGCCGATAAGGGCGCAGAAGCCGATATTGTGTTGCAGTTAAGTTATGTGAGCACCACATACTACTTCAACAACACTGTGGGGCCCTGGTGGTATAACTATCCAGGATATTGGAACTGGGGCGGTGGCGGCTGGTACTATCCTTTCTCGTTCTACTACACATACAGCACCGGTTCCATTATTGGAGAACTTGTAGACCGCAAAAGTGAGAGAAGTGACAAGAAATTGACCATAGTCTGGAATACCTATATTTCGGGATTGCTCTATGGCAACAATTTGAGCTATTATCGTACAATAAATGCCATAAACCAGGCCTTTGAGCAATCGCCATACCTTGTAAAGTAAATTAAATATCTAAAATTCAAAATTTATGAAACGAGTTTCCAGAATTTTATTCATAGCAGCTCTGGCAGCCATTCTGGCTCCATCTACAACCAAGGCGCAATTATCGCTCGATGCTTATTACAATGTCGATTGGCAGTTCAACATACCCTTGAACAACAAGTTCTCGAACGTTGCAAGTGGCTGGGGTATGAATTTCGAAGGTGGTTATTACGTGTTGCCGCAAATGGCTGTGGGAGGTTTTTTGAGTTTTCACACCAATAACGAATACCTGTCGCGTCGCACGATAAACCTTACAGCAACGCAATCCATAAGTACCGACCAACAGCACCAGATGTTCAGCCTGCCATTCGGTATTCTTGCCCGCTACCGCTTTATTGAGGGTGATTTCCAGCCATATGCGGGGTTAAAGATTGGTGCCTGCTACACCGAGTTCAGTAATTATTATTACATTTTTATGACGAAAGAGGACACCTGGGGCTTCTATATGCAGCCCGAATTAGGTTTCAACATCTACCCTTGGGCCAACAGCATAGGTTTCCACATTGCCATGTATTACAGTTTCTCCACAAACAAGTGTAATATTATGAGCTATGAACAGAACAACCTGAATAACTTCGGTCTGCGGTTCGGTATTGCTTTCTGATGGATGCTTTCATATATAAAGAGGCTGACTAAAAAGGCTCTTTTGTTGTTACGCTTGACCGAAAAATACTCATTTACGCTTAGTAAACTGCGTTTTTTCGGGCTTCGCAAGCCTAAAAACAGCTCTTTTTATCCAACCTCCCTACAATCGTGGGTGACCCATTTCACTTTTGGGTCACCCACGATTTATTGTCGTATGCTTTTGATTACTCTTTTTCGGGAACCATACTCACTTCAATGAAGTTGCCCTGTTTTATTATGTATTCGAGGAAACGGCGTATATCGTCGGGGGTAATGCTCTTTACAATCTCCTGGTACTCTGTGTAATCGTCTTTGCCATAGAAATAATAATCGAGCAACCAGTTGCTCCAAGCGGTGTTTTCGTGCTTCTCCTCTTCAAAGGTTTTAAGCATATAGCTGCGCACCTTTTCGACATACTCGGCCGATGGGCCCTCTTTGGCAACCTTTTCAAGTTCTGCGATAATGATATTGGTGAGTTCTTCTCGGCGTTCGGGAGCCATATTGAACTCGATGTTGAAGATAAATTCGCCTTTGGGCAGGCGGTCAATATCACCGCGTACTCCCACGCCGTATGTACCACCCTCCTTCTCGCGTACCTCGGCGGTGTAGACAATTGTCATAACCTGTTGCAGGAAGTTCATAAGAACCGAATTGCGAAGGTTGGCATCAATATCGCCCGAATAGATAATCACTTCTGTACCGGTGGGGGTTTCCATCTTTCTTGTAAAGTTGTTTATGTAGCGGCCTTTGCGAATTCCCACTTTGTGGTCCACCAGCTCCTCCTTACGGCCATTTGCCGGCAATGATGCGATATATTTTTCAACAAGAGGTTTCAATGTGTCGGTATCGATATTTCCCACAATAACGAAAGTGAAATCGCCGGCATCGCCGAAACGGTCGTTGTAGATTTCAATTATTCTGTCGTAGTTGATGCTGTCGACATCGGTTGCAACAAGGGGCTTCATTCTGGGATGGTCGTTTGTGACCGCCTTGTTGACCGAGTCGCTGATTGCTGTCATGGGGTTGAGATGGCGGTCTTTCAGCGAACCATACATACGTGTCTTGAAACTCTGCAAGGCTGCCTCGTCTTTGCGCGGTGCGGTGAATTTAAGATAAAGGAGTTTTAGCATATCCTCCAAATCTTTGGGCGAACATTTGCCAAAAGCCTTGTCGTGATAGGTGCCGACACTTAAACCGACAGCTGCTGTGCTGCCTGCCATTTTCTTGTTCAACTGCATTGCGTCGAAGGCACCGGCACCACCAATCTGCATTATTGATTCCAGAAGCAGGAGATTTACTCTCTCGTTGTGGGCATAGCGCGCTGTTCCGCCATAGCTGCAACCATTGAGCAATATGTTGTCGGCATCGAAGTCGGTGGGTTTCACCACAACCTTTATGCCATTGGAGAGGTTCCACACCGTTGAGCCCCATACACCCTCTTCGGTCGAAACTACTTTACCGCTTTCGGGCAGGTTTTCGAGCAGGGGAGCATCGTTCATTGTATCTACATAGGGTTGCAGCGGTGCCTGTTCCACGGCTGCGAGCAGCATCTCAATCTGCTCCTTCACCGGGTACTTTATACTGTCGTTCGCAGGGGCAAATGACAAAGCTACACGGTTGTCCTTTGTGCACAATGCAGGCATAAGCGCGTTAACCTCTTCGAGTGTAATGCTTTCCACGATTTCCTTCAACAGGGAACACTCCTCCTCTACCGACATAGCCGATGTGTTGTCGAGGAAATTCCTTATATAATCCTGTGCGCGCTGTTCGTTGGTAATCTTTTCACGCTCGGCGAACAAGCGGTCGATAGATGCATTCATCGAGGCCTTCACACGCTGCAATTCTCCCTCGGTGAAACCAAAACGCCTTGCACGCTCAAATTCACAAAGGGCTGCGGGCAATGCTGCATTTATCTGCTCCGCCTTACAGCTCATTGCAAAGAGGAAACCTTTCTTTGTGTTCGAAACGATAAAGGCATCATCGTCGACACCTGCGCCAAGATAGGGAGGGTTCTCCTTCATCGCAATTTCGGTAAAACGCTTGTTCAGCATATTTATCATCATTGTCATTTTGCTGTCGTTGCGCTTGTATTCCTTTGTATTACGCTGTTCGCGCGGGGTTGCATCGCGTTTGAAGATAAGCTGGAAAGCATAATTCTGCTGTTCCTTGTCGGTTCCTTGTGCAAATATAAGTCCTTCGTTGTCCGACACGGGGTAATATACCCTCTCGGCAGGCTTCTTTGCTTTCTTAATTCCCTTGAATATCTTTTTTATCTTCTTCTCCACTTCATCCACATTTACATCGCCCACTACGATTATACCTTGCAGGTCGGGGCGGTACCATTTTTCGTAATACTCACGCAATGCGGTGTGGGGGAAATTGTCTACAACCTCCATTGTACCGATAGGCATACGATAGGCGTATTTTTCGCCCTGATATATTGTGGGCAACACCTGTTCGAACATACGCGATGTGGCGTTGCTTCTCTGACGCCACTCTTCGTGTATTACGCCACGCTCTTTGTCAATCTCCTCACCATCGAGTGTGAGGCCGTCGGCCCAGTCGCGCAGAATCCATAGACAGGAATCCACAGCACCCACGCTGTCGACAGGTACGTCGTTTATATTATAGACGGTTTCCTCGATAGATGTGTATGCATTAAGGTTTACACCAAACTTGACACCTATTGTTTCGAGATAATTTATAAGACTCTTGCCGGGGAAATGCTCGGTACCATTGAAACACATATGTTCCAGAAAGTGAGCTAGACCGCGTTGGTTGTCCTCCTCCTGAATGGAGCCAACCTTTTGAGCAATGTAGAAATTGACCTTCTTTTTTGGCTCTTCGTTGTGCCTGATGTAATAAGTGAGTCCGTTTTTAAGTTTTCCGACTCTCACGGAAGCGTCTATCGGCAACTGCTCGCTCTCTTTTTGCGCCACGGCCTGTATTGCCACACAAAAGAGAAACAGCAGCGGCAGGAACGCTCTTTTAAGTTCGTTCTTCATATATCGTTATTTTTTATACTATAATCCTTGCGAAGATACTCAATAAAATCCGTTTACGTGGTCGCAATGGCATTTATTTAATAAAATTAAATACCATTTTCAATATTTTATGCAACACAAAGGCAAATTATACCTATCTTCGCGGGAAACAATCCGATATGAATAGCGAACGTGTTGAAAAAGTACTGAAATATCTTGCCGACAACGGCATAGAACACAGCTGGTATACCCACGAAGAGGCCCCTACCATTGAGATTGCACGCACCCAATGGCGTGCCGACGGTTCGAAGCATTGCAAAAACCTCTTCTTCCGTAACCACAAAGGGAACCGCCACTATCTGGTGGTACTCGATTGCGAACGCGACCTTGCCATACACGACCTTGAACAGTTGTTGCACCAGGGAAAACTCTCTTTCGCATCACCGCAACGAATGGAAAAGTATCTAGGACTGCAACCCGGTTCGGTATCGCCATTCGGGCTTATAAACGACACCGGCAACCACGTTCACCTTTTCATAGACGAGAACCTAAAAAAAGAGAAGTCGTTGAGTTTCCACCCCAACGACAACCACGCGACCGTTGTAATTTCGCAAGCCGAATTTATGCGTTACCTCTCACTCGTGGGCAACAGCTATGAATTCATCTCACTCTATCAGTGAGGCAGAATAAAGAATGAGATAATGGGCACGGCCGCAAATGTAGCATACATAAATACCAGGACCAGATAGACATCTGGCACTTCGTAACCGCTCTTTGTATAGCGGTTGCTCACCCAGTCGCGGCGTACGCGTTGCTTTTTCTGCAAGTAGTCGAACATTCCGTATGCAACAGTTCCGCATAGCACTCCAAGCAGGATTCCGGCCACCACATCCCAGGGATAAAAGACTGCCATATAGACACCTGCAAAACAGTTTATTCCGGCCCATAATACAAGCGACACACTTAATGCAGTGTGCCTTACAAGCAGCATAAGGAAACAGGCAAGCGATGTTACGCCGGCTGCAAGTGTAAGCAGGGAACCATTGCTCGCACGGTAGCCGTTGAGTGCGTTGAGCACGCTCATCATTTCGCCGTCGTGTGCGTCGCGCAAAAAGAGTGACAAGGGTTGCAGTGCATAGGTAGTGAGCAGGAACGACACGCCAAGCATTGCTGCAATGAGTGCGATTATGGTAATGAAGTTTGCAAATGTGTTGTTCTTCATCAGTACATAAAGGAGTACCAACAGCAACGGCACCCACACGAAGGGGGTTACATAGGCGGCTATGCACCCCTCTAAAAAGGTGGAGTTACTGCCGTTTACCGTGTGCAGCAAATAGCTGTCGAGTTCAATAATCTCCTGTACTGTATACATACGCTAAAATTATATCTTTTCAATGGATGCGGCAGGAACCCATCCACGTGTGCCATCTTCGAGTTCAATCTCCTTCCACCCTTTCATCGTGTCGTCGCAAATATACACCTTGCGACCTTCGTGAATAACAAAGAGGTCGGTGCCCGAAGCATCGGGAGTGCTCTTTGCCGTAACGCTCGGCAACATAATTATGGCACCGTTGCCATTCTCCATATTATGGTAATGATGCAGTGCCGCAAGATTGGCAAAAACAGTCAGAAGAAGTGTAAATACCGCAAGGAAAAAGGTAACCTTCCTTATGGTTATATTGCGTGAAAAGAGGAAAAGCAATACCGAAAGAAGCAATATCACAAAGGTTGTTATTGCTATAATGGCCCAGGCGGTCATTCCAAGCAAGTTCACCACAGCCTCAATCCAGGTTATGAAGAAAATCTCGTAAGGCTCGCTCACTTTGTCCACGGTCTTGCTTCTTGCTATGGCAAGGTTGAACTTCACATCCTCGTCGGCAGGGGCAAGCAACAGTGCTCTTTCATAGTTAAGCACAGCCTTTGCAATCTCGTTATCCTTGTAATAGGAGTTTGCGAGGTTGTAATATACTTCGGCAGCCTCACCCTCGGCCGAGAGCAACTGTTCATAGACGTATGCAGCCTCTTTGTAGTCATTGGCCATATAAAGGCTGTCGCCCATAGCCTTTGTAAATGTCTGCATTGTGGCTCCCGATTCGGCGTCCTGTGCAATAGCAAGGCACGGCAACAACGCCGCAAGAATGTATATTGTTATATTTTTCATATTATCGTTTTATAGAGTTTTCCATTTTACTTATAGCCTCGATGGACATCTTGTATACCTTGTCCATTGCTTCGCCTGCATCACCGGGAGCATAGCGCGCAAATTCACACTCATTGAGCACATTGTTCATCTCGGCAATAAGCTGTGCTTCGACACCCTTCTTTTCGAGCTCCACTGCAATGTTGTCTTTTGAGAGTTGCGACACGGGAATACTCAATTTGTCGCTCATATATCCCCAAAGAGTCTTCAATATCTCGTCGTAGAACTCGCTTTTTTTGTTCTCTTTAAGGAATTTCTTGGCAACCTTCAAGCGTTTCACGGCCACTTTGTTGGCCTTCTTTGTGCGCAAAGCTGCTATATTGGCATTCTCGGCTACCTTTTTGTGGTGAATTACGATATAGAGCACAAAAAGGAGCAGCGGGATTATGTAACATATGTAATAGAGTGTTGAGCCAAAGAGATGGTCGCCTTTCCTTGCAAACTGCGCTTCGCCTCTCTTTATAAATCTTATATCCTGGCCAAGCAGTTTCAGTTCCTCCTTGCTCACGTATGCGGCAACGGCTGCATTATCCTCGTTACTGCCCTTCTCTACTTTCAGCAGGTAACTCTCGGTCTCAATTGTCTTATATTGTTTGCTTGCAATGTCGTAGTATGAGAACTTTATCGAGGGGAGAGTGTAATCGCCGCCGAAACGGGGAATTGCAAGATACTCTATCACCTTGTTGCCCGAAAAGCCATTTGTGCGGAGCGAGAATTTATTATCCACTTTGGGGTCGTAAACCTCAAAGTCTTCGGGGAACTCCACTTCGGGTGTCTTAATGAGTTTCATATTTCCTGTGCCCGAAATGACAAGACGCAATGTCACAGCCTCGTTTGCTTTGAGTTCCGTGGCACTTACCGAAGAGGATATCTTGAAACTGCCCACTGCTCCCGAAAAGCCTTCGGGCTTGCCAGAGGGGAGTTTCTGCACGTTCAGTTTGAGTCTTGGCGTGCGCAGTTCCTTCTTTACCTCCACATAGTTGGAGCCGCCAAAGAAGTCGAACGGGTCTATTGGACGCACCTGCTGCGCCACAACACCCTCAAAGGTGGCCGACGGTATCTCTATCTCCCCACTCTGCTGTGGGAAGAGTACATATTGTTGCCACAGGATTGTGCGGTAGTTGCGGCCGTTGTAATGTTCCAGTTGCCACTCCTTTTCAGGCGGGAGTTCCACTTCCTGTATCTGGAAGCCTTTAAGGTCGGGTATCTTGCCGTTAAGAGCAGTAAGGTTCACTGCCGAATATACTTTGAATGTAAGCAGTACAGCCTCTTGTTCCACAACATTTGTCTTGTTGAGTGTAGCAGTCATAAAGAGGTCGTTGGCTGCAATATCGACCGATGTGTTGCCCGGCTGGCGTTGTCCTCTGCTGCCTTGCGATGCACTCTGCCGGGCAGCATTTGCCTTGTCTTGCGGCAAGACCTTTACCGTTACCTTGTTCGATGTTATTTCGTTGCCGTCGACCGAAACAGTTGCGCCGGGCAAGGTGAATTCCCCCTCCTTCTCGGCTACAAGAATATATGTAAAGGTCAAGGACTGTGACGATGTCACATTGCCGTTGATTATCTGCGTGCTCGACTGCTGTGAACGGCTGGGGCCCGACAATATCCTGAAATCGGATATTTGTGGCAGCCTGGGTTCCTTTACATTATGACGGTTCACCGTGTACTTCAAGCGGAACTGCTGGTTCACTACCACGGCTTTCGGTGCCGATGTCACAAATGTGACCTCGTCGGCAACGGCCGCAAGTGTTGTCAATAATATAAGGGTTGTGAGAAATACTTTCTTCATTATTATAATATCATTTATTTATCCTGTTTCTATTTTATGCTGCAAGACGACCGATGCGTTACCAGTCCTTGTCGAGTTTGCGGCCCTTTATCTGCATCATTTTCTTCACCTTCTCCTGCACATCTTTCTCGTCCTGCATAGCCGATTCAAGCAGTTGTTCGGCATTCTCCTTCGACATGTTCTCCTCCTCTTCCTGTGCTTGCTGCTCTTGTCGCTCTTGCTGTTGCTGCTGCTCTTGTTCCTGCTGTTCCTGGTTTTGTTGCTGCTGTTGTTCCTGTTCTTTCTGTTCCTGTTGTTCTTCGTTCTGTTGCTGTTCCTGCTGCTGTTGCTGCTGCTCTTTCAACTGTTTCATTGCAAGAGCAAGGTTGTAACGTGTCTCGTGGTCAGTGGAATTTTCACGCAACGCCTGTTTGTAATACTCCACAGCGCGGGCATAATCTTTCGATGCCTGGCATATTACACCCATATTGTGGTGAATTTGGGCAAGATTGCCCTTTTCGTTTTCACGTTTTTCGGCCATCACATATTGGTCCATGGCTTCCTGGGCCTTGTCCTGATAGAGCAACGCGTTGCCAAGATTGAAAAGGGCCTGACTTCCATTGGGGTCGAGCTCCAATGCTTTGCGATACTCTATTTCGGCCTTGTCGTATAGGCTGTCGGCATAAAGTCTGTTGCCGCTTCTCAAATGCTCGCGGTAACTTTTTTGGGCCGTAACCCCAAGAAAGGAGAATGCGGCACATACAAACAACAGGTATCTTAATTTGTGCATATCATTCATTTTATTTGTCAAACAATTTAAAGCCTTTTGTAAAACGGCTTTTGCCTGTAAGTATCAAAATCTCTATAACAAGAAGTATCAGTGCCAACCAGGCTATGAACTCGAACTGTTCGTTGAACTCGGTAAACACTTCGGTTTCCACATCGGCTTTGGCAAGTTTGTTTACTTCGCTTTCGAGCAGTTTCTGCGCATTGTTGGTATTATCCACGCGGATATACGCTCCATTTCCTGCCTGTGCTATCGACTGCGCCATCTGCTCGTTCAGTTTTGTTACAACCACATTATTCTCCTTGTCGCGGCGATAATCGTTCGTGCCGGCAATGGGTATGGGTGCGCCATCGAGCGAACCTACGCCAAGCAGATAGACATTCATACCCTGCTCCGATGCGAGCTTTGCTGCATTCTCGGCCCCACCCTCGTGGTTTTCACCGTCGGTAATCACAATAATAGCTTTGCCTACACCCTCCTTTGGGGTAAAACTCTTCATCGCAAGAGTTATGGCACCACCGATGTCGGTACCCTGGCGAGTAATGAGGTCGGGCGATATTGTTTCAAGGAACATCTTTGCCGAAATGAAATCATTGGTTATGGGGAGCTGCACAAAGGCATCACCGGCAAACACTATCAGCCCAACCTTGTCGTTCTCGAACTTGTCAATGAGGCGCGATATGATATTCTTGGCCTTTTCCAGTCGATTGGGGGCGATATCTTCGGCAAGCATGGAGTTCGATATATCCAATGCTATGACAACCTCTATACCCTGACGGGTGATGGTCTCCTTTTTGGAACCGAACTGCGGGCGGGCAAGTGCAACGACAATCAGTACCAAAGCTGCCAGCGAGAGCCAGAACTTTATACCGGGACGATAGTCCGACACATCGGGCATAAGGTTACGCAGCAGTTCCACATCGCCATAGAGCCTTAAACTTTTCTTGCGACGATAATTCGAGTATATATAAATCGCCAATATTATTGGAACGATTATAAGCAGATATAGATATTCGGGAGTTGCAAATCTCATTTCCAGATGTAATTTTAAGGTATCTTTTTAAGTATCGTATTGCGCAACAACAGTTCGAGCAAGAGTGTTACGAATGCTATAAAAGCAAATATCTGAAACTCCTCTTCGCGAGTACTGAACTCCTTGACATTCAGTTTTGTGCGTTCAAGCTTGTCTATCTTCTCATAGACCTCTTTCAGTTTTGAGTTGCTGGTTGCACGATAGTAATTTCCGTCGGTGATTGTCGCTATCTTGTTGAGTGTGGTTTCATCGATTTCCACAGGAACATTCACCACCTGGCCGCCATAAGGGTATGGGGCAGTTCCGTTAGTACCGACACCTATTGTGTATATTCTCACACCGAACTTCTTGGCAATCTCGGCAGCAGCCTCCGGTGATATTTCACCGCGGTTGTTGGAGCCGTCGGTAAGCAGGATAATCACTTTCGATTTTGCCTTGCTCTCCTTCAAACGGCTCACGGCATTGGCAATACCCATACCTATTGCAGTACCGTCTTCGATGATACCTTGTGCGGCAATATCGCACTTAACCGAGTTCAGCATATTCAGCATAACGGCGTGGTCTATTGTCAACGGGCACTGTGTAAAGCTCTCACCTGCAAAAATGGTAAGTCCCATATTGTCATTGGGGCGGCTGTTCACGAAATCGGCTGCAACTTTTTTTGCAGCTTCCAAGCGGTTGGGGGTGAGGTCCATTGCCAACATACTTGTAGAAACGTCCATTGCCAACATAATATCTATGCCTTCGACTTCGGTGTTCTGCCAACGGTTTGTGCTTTGCGGACGGGCAAGCACTATTATCACCATTGACAATGTGATGACACGCAACACAAAAGGCAGGTCGATAATATAATTCTTGTAGCTCTTCACATTCTTTAAAAAGGGAGCAACGGTCGAAACCTTCATTGCAGGTTCCAACTTGCGGCCTTTAAGAATATACCACACGACATAAGCGGCAAGCGGTATAAAGAGTAACAGATATCCTATTTTTGAAAAAAACATAACTCAACAGATTAGCTTATAAGATAATAAAGGTCGAGAATAAAGAGCACGAGAACTATGCACACAACAACGGAGAGAAGAACCATTGCTGCAAGCAGCAACCTCTTTGAACGCAATGAGCGTTCATTTACAATCCTCTTCTCAGTAGGTTGTACAGGCAGTTCGCCCTCCTGTGGTTTTGTGTCGTTCACAAAATCGATGGCACTTACGAGATTACGGTCGTTCTCGTTCATAGGCGGGTTGAATTTTGCAAATTTCACCAGGTCCGACGTTTCGAGCAATTCACGGACCTCTCTTATGCTCTCCTTGTCTTTTACCTGCAAGAGGTGTGTGACAATCTCATCGGTTGTCATTTCGGTCGCATTGAATCCGAAACGCTCGTTCATATATACTCGCAAGGCATCGGTAATGGCTGTGTAGTACTCCTTGCTGTTACCCGATGCACGCCAGCTGTTGTCGCTCTTTATGCGCTCCATTTCGCCAAGTGCAACAACGTGAGCAGGTTGTTTAGGTTTAACCTTTACTATACGTATTATGGGCTTATTGCTTATATATCTTACTATTATCCAGGCAAGCAGTGCTGCAAGCAGTATAAAAAGGAGGAAATAGCCCACAGCGCTCTTATAATCGTTCCAGGTGAGTTCTATTGCCCACACATCTTTTGGCGGAAAGAACATTTCGAGGTTTGTGGTATCGACAGGCATCATATATACTGCAAGAGCAAGCTCCTCGGAGTAATAAGGTATGCCATCGACAAGTACCTCGAAGGGCGGAATTACATACAACGCGCTGTCGAACGATGTAACGACATACTCCTCTGTTATGAGAAGGCGTTTGCCATCGTTCAGCAATTGGGTGTCGGTCGGTGCCTTTTCCACTATCTCCACACCTTCGACTATCTCCTTGTCGAACTGGGGGAGCAACGCTCTTTTGCCGGCATCAACACCAATTTTCAGTTTTATTCTTGCCTGCTCGCCAATGAGTCTTTGGCAAGAATCCATTTCGGCATTCACCGAAACATTCTGTGCTGTGGCTACACCGGTAACCGACAAGACAAACAGTATTGCGAATAATAATCTTTTCATCATAAAAATCCTCTTAAACCTCTATGCACGCATTGCAAAGAGAGCCATAAGGGCTTTGACATAATCCTGGTCTGTGCGCACCGATACAGAATCGACGCGGCTCTTTTTGAATATCTCCTCCACTGCGGCACATTGCTCCTTCCACCACTCGCGTTGTGCCTTCTGCACCTTTGCCGACGAGGTGTCGATATACATCTCCTGCCCGCTTTCGGCATCCTTCACCTTCATAAGGCCAATCTGCGGCAACTCCACCAGACGGCGGTCATATACTCTCACTGCAACCACATCGTGTTTCCTGTTGGCTATCGTGAGGGCGTTCTTGTAATCGTGTGCAGTTATGAAGTCGCTCAACAAAAAGGCTGTACACCTCTTTTTAATGGCATTGGTGAGAAATTGCAAAGGCACTTTCAAATCGGTGCCGTTACTCTTGGGCTCAAAGTTTATAAGTTCCCTTATTATATAAAGGATATGCTTGCGCCCTTTCTGTGGAGGTATGAATTTCTCAATAGTGTCCGAAAAGAAGATAACGCCAATCTTGTCGTTGTTCTGTATTGCGGCAAAAGCGATAGTTGCTGCAATCTCGGTGAGCATATCGCGCTTTGTCTGCCTGATGGTACCGAAGTCGAGGCTTTGCGACACATCCACAAGCAACATAACCGTCAACTCACGTTCCTCTTCGAACACCTTTACAAAGGGTTTGTTGAAACGGGCTGTCACGTTCCAGTCTATGTCGCGCACATCGTCGCCATACTGGTACTCGCGCACCTCGCTGAACGACATACCCCTGCCTTTGAAGGCCGAGTGATACTGGCCGGCAAAGATATTGTGCGACAGGCCACGTGTCTTTATTTCAATCTTGCGAACCTTTTTTATGAGTTCACTGGTCTCCATACTCCTTATATTATTAAGGTACCTCAACGCGGTTAAGAATAACACTTACAATCTCATCGGCGGTCATATTGCTTGCCTCGGCCTCGTAGCTCAAACCAATGCGGTGACGCAACACATCGTGCGCAACGGCACGTACATCTTCGGGGATTACATAACCGCGACGCTTGATGAAAGCATAGGCACGTGCGGCAAGAGCGAGGTTTATCGAAGCGCGGGGAGAGCCGCCGAACGATATCATCTCTTTCAGTTCCTTCATTCCGTACTTGTCGGGGTAACGTGTGGCAAATACTATATCGGTGATGTATTGTTCGATTTTCTCGTCGAGATAGACTTGGCGGACAACCTTGCGGGCCTCTATAATCTCTTCGGGTTTAAGTATGGGCTTAACGGCTATTCTCTCACCCGATATGTTCTGGCGTATAATCTTTTTCTCCTCGGAGAGTTCGGGATAACCGATAACCACCTTCAACATAAAACGGTCGACCTGTGCTTCGGGCAAGGGGTATGTTCCCTCCTGCTCAATGGGGTTCTGTGTAGCAAGCACGAGGAAGGGCGAAGGCAACTTGAAGGTATCCTTGCCTATTGTTACCTGACGCTCCTGCATAGCTTCGAGCAATGCGCTCTGCACTTTTGCCGGAGCACGGTTAATTTCGTCGGCCAGCACAAAGTTGGCAAACACAGGACCGCGTTTGGGCTTGAACTCCTCGTCCTTCTGGCTATATACCATTGTACCGATAACATCGGCAGGCAAGAGGTCGGGAGTAAACTGTATGCGGCTGAAATCGGCATCGATAAGTTCCGAAAGTGTCTTTATGGCAAGAGTCTTTGCCAAGCCGGGAAGACCTTCGAGCAACACGTGTCCGTCGGCCAGCAAGCCTATGAGCAACGATTCAACAAGATGTTTCTGACCAACGATTACCTGGTCCATACCTGTGAGCAGGTTGGTTACAAAACCGCTCTGCTTTTCAATCATTTCATTTAATTCTCTGATGTCAATTGCACCATTCATAGCTATATTTCCTTTTTTATTTATTTCTATTCCAAAATTAGGACATTGCATTAACATTAGATGTTAATATTTTTAAAATAGATTTAACCATTGTTACTTTAAAGAAAGTTTAACGTAAGGTCACTATTTTACGGGTTCCAAACGGGGAATTTCGAGTTCCATACCCTTGTTCAAACCATTCGGGTCGGACAGGCGGTTGTACTGTACGATGTATGGCCATAAACGCTTGTCACCATAATATTTGAGTGCTATACGCGTGAGTGTCTCGTTCTCGGCAACAATGTGTTTCTCTATTGAGCCATTGGCTCTATAAAGCAAGGTGTCGCCCACGGTCACTGCCCCCACTCTCTTGTTGGCAAGTTCCTCCACAAGCTCAAATGTATATACGGCGACAGGTTCGGGCATTGCCACGGGAACTGTCACACTATCCTTGTCAACAACAGCCGTATCTGTTTTTGTAACGGTGGCTGCAATGGCAGGCTCTATCTTTGCAGCAGGCACAACAGTTGTTTTCTTGCCTGCAAGGATAACCAGAAGCGAAGGAACCGATATTGCCAAAAGGGCTATAAGCAGCACCACAAGGAGTGCTATTGCTATCTTCTTTCCTTTGCCGCTCTTTTTGACGGGCTCCGTTACGGTTGTCTCTTTTGCTGTTTTTTCAGGTGAGACAACGGTTGTTTGTTCTCTTTCTGCGGGTGCGGCTGCAATTGCGCACTCTTCGGCAACCGGTTCTTTCACTTTGTTTGCGGCTGAAACGGTTTTCTCCTCTTCTTCTACCTCTTGTACAACAGGCTCCGGAGTTTCAGCATTTTCAATGGGAGTGGCAGTTATAACAGGTTCGACTGCATTTTCTGTATTCTCCGCAACGGTTTCAATTGCTGAGGGAAGTACATCATCACTTGCAGGCTCTTCCTCGTCACGGGTTGTGCCGCTATTGCTGTCATCGACATAGCTGTCGTCAATCTCCACCGGCTCAAACATGGCAAAAGGCTTGTTTACCTTCTCTTTAAGGGTGTCGGCCGGAAGGAACGTGAGTTTCTTGTGCCCTTTAATCTCGAACTTCTCGCCGGTGTTCACGTTTACGCTTTCGCGGCTGGCGACATCGGTAACCTTGAATGTTCCAAGACCGTTTATCTTTACAAGACCATCCTTTTCGAGGCCTTCTATTATTATATCGAAGAAAGCCTTTGTGAAAACCTCGGCTTTTGCGCCCGATAACTTGCTCTTCTTTGCAAGGAGAGCCGTAATGTCGGAGTGATTCAATTTTGCATCCATATTATACCCTCCTTAATCTTTGAACTTGTCTTTGAGTTTGCTGCTGGGGCGGAAAGCCGGTACAATCTTCGGGGGCACCAAAAAGCGTTGCCCTGTCTTTGGATTTACCGAAACTCTCTCGTTGCGCATTTTCACTTCGAGAACTCCAAATCCCGATATATTCACTTGGTCATTTTCTTTCAAACACTCGGTAATCACCTCCACAAACGACTCAATTGTGTCTGTTGCATCAGCGGTTGTCGTTCCGCATCGCTTGGCCAGAGCGGCCACAAATTCCTTGTTGTTCATAGATGGTCTATATTATTTTTTCATTGTTCCCATAAGGTCGAATTCGGTGGCATCGGTAATGAGCACATCGTAGAACTCTCCTATCTTCATTTCGCCCTCACCGGTGTGCACAAGCACCTCGGTGTCTACGTCGGGGGAATCGAACTCGGTGCGTCCTATGTAGTAATCACCCTCAACGCGGTCGATGATTGTCCTGAACACCTTGCCCACCTTCTCCTCGTTCAGGCGGGTGGCTATTCTCTGCTGCACAGCCATAAGCGTGTCCAAACGCTCCTGCTTTTTCTTTTTCGAAACGCTGTCCCTGTAATTCTCGGCCGCAAACGTACCGTCCTCCTCGCTGTATGCAAATGCTCCAAGACGGTCGAACTTTGCCCACTTTACAAACTCAACAAGTTCATCGAACTCCTTTTCGGTTTCTCCGGGAAAGCCCACCATCATTGTGGTGCGTATGCATATTCCCGGTACCTCGCGGCGCATCTTTTCGATGAGTGCGTATGTATCCTCCTTTGTTACGTGGCGGTGCATCTTCTTCAACACCTTTGTGCTCACGTGTTGCAAAGCAATGTCGAGGTACTTGCACACATTATCCCGCTCGCGCATCACGCGCAACAACTCTTCGGGGAAATGCAGGGGATAGCCGTAATGCAGACGTATCCATTCAACGCCTTCGATACAGGAAATCTTCTCCACCAGTTCCGCTATCGCCTGTCGCTTGTAAATGTCAATGCCGTAATAGGTGAGTTCCTGTGCAATTATCTGGAACTCCTTTACTCCCTTCGATACAAGGTAACGTACTTCGTCGAGTATCTCCTCCATAGGCCTTGACACGTGCGCTCCGGTAATGATGGGTATGGCACAATAGGCACAATTACGGTTGCACCCTTCCGATATTTTAAGATATGCGTAGTGTGAGGGAGTTGACAATACACGCTCGTTGGCAATCTCCGGCCTGTACTCCTGTTTAAGGTCGGCAAGCAGTTCGTTCCAGTTGAACTTGCCATAGAATTTATCGACCTGCGTGATTTCCTCGCTTAATTCCGCGAGATAGCGTTGCGATAGACAGCCCATTACATAGAGTCTGTTCAGGTCGCCTTTCTCCTTGCGCTCACAGAATTCGAGTATCATATTTATAGACTCCTGCTTTGCATCGCCTATAAAACCGCATGTGTTTATCACTGCAATTTCGCCGCAGGGCGTTTCGCTGTCGTGAGTGACTTCATAGCCACACTCCTTCAATTGCCGCATAAGCTGTTCCGAATCGACAAGATTCTTGGAACAGCCCATCGTTATCACATCCACACAATTCTTCTTCATCCTTTATTATCCAAAAAGAGAATCCACAAATTCGGCACGGTTGAATATCTGCAAGTGATCGATGCCTTCGCCAAGCCCTATGTATTTCACCGGTATCTTGAACTGGTCGCTGATGCCTATTACCACACCGCCCTTTGCTGTGCCGTCGAGTTTGGTTATTGCAAGCGAAGTAACCTCGGTGGCCTTGGTAAACTGTTTTGCCTGTTCAAAAGCATTCTGCCCTGTGGAGCCGTCGAGCACGAGAAGTACATCGTTGGGAGCCGTGGGCACAACCTTTTTCATCACGTTCTTTATCTTTGTGAGCTCGTTCATAAGCCCAACCTTGTTGTGCAAACGGCCGGCAGTGTCAATAATAACCACATCGGCACCATTTGCCACGGCCGACGAGAGTGTGTCGTAAGCAACAGATGCGGGGTCGCTTCCCATTCCCTGCTTGATTACGGGAACGTCGGCTCTGTGCCCCCACTCCACAAGCTGCTCCACTGCGGCGGCACGGAAGGTGTCGGCTGCACCAAGATATACCTTCTTGCCCGCTTTCTTGAATTGGTGGGCAAGCTTGCCTATGGTAGTTGTCTTTCCCACGCCGTTCACACCCACAACCATAATTACATAGGGTTGCCCAGGTGTTGTGGGGAAATCGAACGAGCCGTTATCCTCGGTATTGTTCTCCATCAGCAGAGCCGCAATCTCGTCTTTGAGCAGAGCGTTTAGCTCGGCTGTGCCCATATATTTGTCGCGTGCGGCACGTGCCTGTATGCGCTCTATTATTTTAAGCGTGGTTTCCACACCTACGTCCGATGTTATAAGCACCTCTTCGAGGTTGTCTAGTACTTCATCGTCAATCTGTGTCTTTCCGACTATTGCGCGTGCTATTTTGCCGAACACGCTCTCTTTGGTCTTGGACAATCCCTTGTCAAGAACCTCTTTTTTCTCTTTTGTAAAAAAACTGAATATTCCCATATTCCAAATTCATTAATCAAGTTTCAGAACGGCAAGGAAGGCCTTTTGCGGAACCTCCACGTTACCAATCTGTTTCATACGTTTCTTTCCCTTTTTCTGCTTTTCGAGCAACTTGCGTTTACGTGACACGTCACCGCCATAACACTTTGCCGTAACATCCTTACGCACCTGTTTGATTGTTTCACGGGCAATAATCTTTGTGCCGATTGCAGCCTGCAAGGCAATGTCGAACTGTTGGCGCGGGATAAGGTCGCGCAACTTCTCGCACATCTGTCGGCCAAGACCATAGGCATTGTCGACGTGGGTAAGTGTCGATAGTGCATCGACCGGCTCGCCATTGAGCAGAATATCGAGTTTAATGAGCTTCGACGTGCGGAACCCTGCGGGGTGATAGTCGAACGAGGCATATCCCTTTGATATGCTCTTCAACTTGTCGTAGAAGTCAATCACAATCTCACCGAGCGGCAAGAGGAAACGGATGTCTACGCGGTTACCCGTGATGAATTCCTGTTTCAACAGTTCGCCACGCTTCGAAAGGCAGAGTGTCATAATGGGGCCTATGTATTCGGCGCGGGTTATTATGCTTGCATTGATGTAGGGCTCTTCGATGTGGTCGATAAGAGTCTGGTCGGGCATACCGCCGGGGTTATGCACCTCCTGCGCACCACCCTGCTTGTCATAAACCATATACGACACGTTGGGCACGGTTGTGATAACACTCATATCGAACTCGCGGTCAAGACGTTCCTGCACAATCTCCATATGCAACAAACCGAGGAAACCGCAACGGAAACCGAAACCGAGTGCTGCCGACGATTCGGGCGAGAATGTGAGCGACGCATCGTTCAACTGCAACTTTTCGAGTGAGGCACGCAGGTCCTCGTAATCCTCGGCCTCAATGGGATATACACCGGCAAACACCATAGGCTTCACCTCTTCGAAACCGGCAATGGCCGCATTGCAAGGATTGGCGATGTGCGTAATGGTGTCGCCCACCTTCACCTCGCGCGAAGTCTTTATACCCGATATTATGTACCCCACATCGCCTGTACGCAATTCCTGACGTGGCGAAAGGTCCATTTTAAGAACGCCTATCTCGTCGGCATCATACTCCTTGCCTGTATTGAAGAATTTTACCTTGTCGCCTTTGCGCAACACGCCGTTGACAATCTTGAAGTAGGCGATGATACCGCGGAACGAGTTAAAAACAGAGTCGAAAATAAGTGCCTGCAAGGGAGCATCTTCCTTGCCCACAGGAGCAGGGATGCGCTCCACTACTGCTTGCAGTATCTCCTCCACGCCCAAACCAGTCTTGCCCGATGCCTCGATAATATCCTCGCGGTCACAGCCGATAAGGTCTACTATCTCGTCTTTTACCTCTTCGGGCATAGCGTTTATCATATCGCACTTGTTGATTACGGGAATAATCTCCAAGCCCTGGTCCACCGCCATATAGAGGTTCGATATTGTCTGTGCCTGAACTCCTTGTGTGGCATCTACCACAAGAAGGGCTCCTTCACAGGCTGCTATCGAGCGCGACACCTCGTAGGAAAAGTCTACGTGTCCCGGAGTGTCAATGAGGTTAAGCGTGTATTTCTCCCCGTTGTACATATATTCCATTTGGATGGCGTGGCTTTTGATGGTGATGCCACGCTCCTTCTCCAAGTCCATATTATCGAGCATCTGCCCCTCTGTGACATTTATGGTCTTTGTGGTTTCGAGCAGACGGTCGGCCAGCGTTGATTTCCCGTGGTCGATGTGTGCGATAATGCAAAAGTTTCTTATTTTTTCCATATATAGTTTCTGTTTTTTTCCTAAAAGTATCGGTTGTGTATATACCTGTATGTCCAAACACGGCCTATTTCACAGGCTACAAAGATACAAATAAATTTTAATATAATATTATATATATAATAACAAGATAGCCGCCAATTTACAAATTGGCGGCTATCTTGTTGCATACAGGGAGGCGACAATCGCCTTTACCACTCTTTGAGAATCCTTTTTGCTTCGCTGTTGCCAAGCCTTGCGGCATCGCGATAGATATCCTTCGCAAGTTTTTTGTTACGGCGCACGGTCCTCCCCTCCAAAAGGCAGTCGGCAACATATTTCATACCATAGTGGTTCTTCTGCAAATAGAGCTCGTGAGCCCAATGGTATGCCGCGGTGTAATTGGCTGCATTGTGTTCGTAACGCATCATATAGAGCATTGCATCGCCGTATTTTTTGAGTGCGCTGTTTGTCAGGCAGGTGTGCGCAGTGCCCAGAAGCGAATCGTTTTCAAGCCCCGCTGCCTGCATATATATTGCATAGCGGTAGAGAGCCTCGGCATTGCCAAGCTTCGCCGACGAGTGCAACAGCGCCGCCCCCTTCACCGTGTCGCACATCTCTTCCGATTCCATATACAGCTTGCCGAGTTCAAGCATTGCGTTGTGCTCCCCATTCTCTATTGCCTTTTCGAACCAATAGACAGAGGCATCTTCGTTAACTTCGCACCCGTGCCCGTGGCGGAACATCAACGCAAGTTCGTATTGCGCTTGCGGATACTCCTTTTCGGCCCCTTTCTTCATAAAGTCGAAAGCGAGGGCCGGGTTCTTCTTCAACGAGTACCCGTGCATATAACACAAGCCTATGCGATAGAAGGCCGCCGGATAACCGCTGGTGGCAAGCTCGATGTAATGCGGCAGAGCGAGGGAGTATCTCTTTTGGCTGTAATATATCTCGGCATTCTCATACTCCTTCATACGTTTCCTTTGAGCAATGGAATCCTGCACCTTGCTCATTCTTTTTGCTTTTTCAAGCAGTTCACCGGCAAGGCCGGAGATTGCGTTTACAGCAACAGTGTCGGGCAAATTGGCCGGCATAGTATCACACACGCCTGCCGAAGAGAAGATTTCGCTGTTGCAGTAGTATGTATCACCGCTTCGCCCTTCGACCGTTATGTCGAAAAAGTTGCAATCGGTACTGTTGTAGAAGTCAATCGCCAGGCGACCGTCGGTTGCACGTACACGGGGATTCCATAGCAGTGTCCTGCGGTAATCCTTTTCTGCGGGAGGGGCCGCTGAGTAATCGGGAGAATAGAACTGCTTGCTAATGGTATAACCCTGCACGCTCGTGTATCGGCGGGTACTTGTGGGGTAGCTTAAATCGGGTACAATTCCCGTCTCGTTCTTGTCATTTTCCTGCGGTATGAAACAGGCGATATAGTTCGGCTTGTTTGGCCTCACCAGAATGTCATCACAGGCCTGGCCGAACATCTCTTTCATACGCCTCACGAAGATATCGCCTGCCAGGTCGATATTGTAGGCCGGCTCTATAACTTGTAGTGACAGGAAACCGTTGTAGAACATCGCGTGAGCCCCTTTGTTTTCATAAGCAAACCTCTTGAATTCCCAAAAGACGTTCTGGTCGCCCACCTCCACGACATCCCTCTTTTTTGGGTCGCTGGTTATCACAAGTTCCTTGAAATTGGTCATCTTCTCAACATTGATGCCGTGCAGATATTCATGGTCTATCACAAGTGTCGAATCCTTATTGTAACCACCCTTCGGCACCACATTATACACCCAGTAGGCATAGGGGATGTTATAGCGGTGAAAGACGCTCTTTACCACCTCGCTTGCCGTGAGCACATCGCCTGCATTGCCCAAACGTCCGCGCTTCTCTTCGAGCTCCTTTTCGGCGTTATAAATACCGACTTTCGACATTTCGTTTGTTTCGTCGTGATAATCGGGTGTCTTGTATTCGTCGTTAAGGCTGTCGACAAAGTGAGAATATCCATAGCCGTTGAAATAGGAGACATCGTTTGCGTATTCCCACTCTTCGAGGTAGTCGAGGCGCAGCTCGCTTATGGGAGGCGTGTCGAAGGATGTGCGTCTTTTTTTGGCAACCACTTCAACGTTGTCGAGAAAATAGTATTCGTTTATCCCCTTCAAAGTATCTTCGGCCGGTGGCGCACAGGAACTGCCGGTGTTTCTCTCCCAATAGGCCAGGAAACGAGGCGATGGCGAGAAATAGCGGTCGAGTACCACCTGATACCTTGACGAGCCACTATGACGTATGGCGGTTCTTGGCGAGAGGGCCACTACCCTTTTACCATAAAAGTCCCTTAACCCAAGCATAAATGAGCCTTTTTCATCGGTGCGGAAGGTCGATGTCCTTATGGTGTCCGGGTTATAGGGGACATCGAGCCTTATAAGGTTATAGGGCTGTGGTTTTGTCTGCTGTGTCTTTGTACCAAAAATGGGGTTTGTCTTTATTAGGCGACGATAGAATGTTCCTCGCAGGGTAATCTCCTTTTCGGCCTCTTGGAGCCCCGACAACGAGGGTGCCGACAGTTTTTTCCACTCATAGGCAGTCCAGCCGTTTGTAAGCATAACAAGGTCGAGCTGTTTTTTACGTTCCTTGTTCTTGTGGTCGAAGTATTGTGCAGCATCGGGTATGTAACCCTTTATTTCGGAGCCCAGAAGCATATAAGTATATATGTTCCAGCCCCACGACGTGTTTATCTTCCCGGCTCTGTCGACCACGGCAAGCGAGAATTCAGCATCCTCTCCTATGGGCAGGCTATCCTCCCTCTCCACAATGATTGACACCTTGCCATAAGGGGTTGTTTCCACCTCGTTCAATGGTGAGCCGTTTGCACTTACATTAAGTTTAACCGGCTTTGCATCGCTGCTGTTGCGTTTTGTATGTTCCACAAAGAAGATGCGCTCGGCAAGAGGCCTGTTCCCGGTAAAGAGAACAGCACGGCAAACACCTTCGGGAAGGGAATTAAGAGGCAGGGAGAGTGTGTCGTTCTCCTCTTTTTTACCGGATATTGAATAGTGGCATATTGTACTGCGATGCACCACGGCAAGGCCTATGCCCTCTTTGCATCTGTTACGTTGAACAATTATGCGCACACTGTCGCTAATTTCATCAACCCGCACGGCAGCCCCATTTTCGGCAACGGCAGGCAGCTCCACTTTGTGTTTACGCATCTTGCCTTTCTCATTCTCCACATATACTTCGGCAAAATATTCAACACCTTTTTCGGGTGTAAGTTCAAAAACTCCCTTGCCCATATGCACGGGTGCGCTCTTCAATAGCGGCTTGCCATCGGCATAAACGGTTATGGTGTCGTACCGTTCCACCCCTCTCACGCCACGCACTTCAAAGGCCACACGTGACAGGAACCCATTGACAAGATGACCGCCTTCGGGGTAGAATGTAAGCACCTCGTTGGCATCGTCCTCTCTAACCCACTTGCCATTTCGCCCAAAGGCGCGGCGACGGTCGAGCATATTCTTGAACTCCCAATTATTGCCGTTCACCTTGTCGAACACGGGAAAAACACGGCTGAAAACCGCCGATGCACCCCAGTTCAGCATATAGCGCGTGTAGGCACGGACTTCAAAGTAGCCCGACAGATAAAGCGGGTCCATATAGAACTCTCCGATGCATACACCGGCTTCGTCAATCTTATATTTTTCGGTCTTTACCACATACCCTTCGGGTGCGACAAGTTCCACATAAAGCACCTTGCTTATATCGGTGGGACGGTTATCGTTCCCGCTTGTCACATAAGCCTTGAACCATATTGTTTCTCCCTGGAAATAGGCGCTGTTGTCGAACTGCATATATACTCTTTCGGGCACAAGCACCATGCCCACCTGCATGGCGCGTAACGCCACGCTATCGCACTGCGTGAGCTTTTCTTTCTGTGCATAGCCGGCAAAGGATGCACACAAAAGTGCCATAATGAGAATATATCTTTTCATATATTAAAAGCAGTACTCTTAAAGAAGAAAAATGTACAAATGCGGTTAGCCGTTGCTAATATACAAAAAAGAAACCTATCTTGCGATAAAAAAAACAATTCCTCCTCTTTTTTGAAGAGAAGGAATTGCGGTGCTGTAAAAAGCGTTTGTATCATTTCTTTTTCTTGAAGAGGTCGAGAGCTCCGTTTATAAGTTTGTTTGCAACCTCTTCTTTTGTATTGGTTGTGGTAGCAATGGTATCGCCATTCTCTCCCTCGGCACTTTTAGAAGAGCCGCCGAGCAACTTGTCGAGAGCCTTGCTTGCAGCCTGCGATGCAGCCTTCTTTGCAAGCGAGGCCATGTCGATACTTACTTTGGGCGAAGTGAATGTACCGCCGATATTCATATCGACTGTACCCAACTGTGCAACCTTTCCGGCCGATGTAGGAATGGTTATTTCTCCCTTGTAATCGATTGTCTGGTCGAGCCCGGTGCTGCCCGAAAGGTTCATCTTGTAATCGCCCAGTTTCACATCAAAAGGCTTGGTGTTTACCCTTCCGTCCTTTATTGTAAACTCTATGTTAACATCCTTCACTCTGGTATCCTTCAACGAGGGTTTCTTTACAATGTCGGCAACCACCTGAATTACCTTTACATTATTTAGGCTCAAATCCTTTGTCGACAAGGAGCCTGCACCCGTAAGTGTCGACAGTATGGGGCTCATTGTATTGTCGAGTTTTGTGTCGATATTGACATTTCCCGAAAAATCGCCTGTGAGGCCGTTGAATATGGGAGCAAGCTTGCGCACCACATTCAGGTCGTTGTAGGCCTTTGCAAACTCGATTTTGTTCAGCTTGAAACCGGCATTGAATTGCGGTTGTACCTCTTGGGGTGTGTAATAATAACCGTTGACAACCACATCGCCGCCCATTGTGTTCAGCGAAAGGTTCTTCATATCGACTTTGCTATCCCTTACTACAAGGGTACCGTTCAGGTTGTCGAACACCATATTGTCGAAAAGCACCTTCTTGAATGCAGCCTGCATTGTAAAATCGATATAGGAAGGCACTTCGATAACGCCTGTGGCAACGGTGTCGGCAACAACGGCGTCATCAGTGGCAGCAACTGCTGTGCTGTCGGTTGTCATAAAGTCGTTGAGGTTAAAATGGTTGCTCTTTACATTGAGCGAGCCTTTGAGTGTGGTGCCTTTAAGCGCGTAACCTATGTAGTTCTCGAATTTGCTATCGACCACGATATCGTTTTCGCCAATATTCACAGCTGTTTCACTCAATTGCAAATAGCGCGGTGTGAATGTGAGCAGCGATTTCTTTATATCAACCGCGGGAATGCCCTCCATTTCGAGCTGCATATCTTTGAGCCCCACAGTACCCGAAGCCTTGATCTTGTCGTACTGCTCTTTTTCGATGTGCGACATACGGCCGTTGATGGCGATATCGGCATCGACAAGGCCGTTAAGGCTCATATCCTCCAATGGGTAGATATCCTTTACCTTGCCCAAGTCGAGGCGGCCCTTTGCTGTGGCATCGAAAGCAAGGTCGCTCATTGGTGTCAGCAAATTGGCAGTAACGCTGAACGGGTTACCGGCCATTACGAAATTGAAGGGATTTATCTTCACGACAGTTGCATCGGGCGAACCGCCGGGGTTGCTCACTTTGGCCGCAATGTTTATATTGTCGACACCGGCAGGGAGGTCGGGATAATGGAACATCGCATTCTTCACGTCGAAAGCAAGGTTGAATTCGGGCACAATGCTATCACCTGCCAGTGCACCTTTTGCATAGGCTGTAAGAGTGGCTGTTCCATCGGTTTCGAGGCCTTCGAAATCCTGTGTGTAGATAGCAGGCACAAGCGAAAGTATCTCTTTGAAGCCTATCTCGTTGCTGTTCAGTTTTACATCCATATCCATACCGGCATCGGTAAGGGCCACCCAACCGTCAATGGCAGCCTTTATGGCATTGAGTTGCAAGGTGTTCTCGCTGAATGCAAATCTATTGTTCACAAGGTCGGCATCAATTTTCATATCGGCTGCTATATGCGCCTTGTTGAGGAAAGGCACACCTTCGAGCATATATGTGACAGCCGAAGCGTCTGCTATAAGGTCGAGCAGTGTTCTTTCACTGCCGAAATCGCCCGAAATTTCAGCATCAAGCCCGGCAACAGCAGCATACATAGAGCTTTGACGGTCATCATAGACAAGGTTCAAGTTCTCTATCTCAAACTCCTGCAACAATATGCGTATGGGGGTTGTGGCAGAAGTTGTGTCTTCGGGAATAGCCTCTTCCTCCTCGGTTGGCTTCATAACATCCCAGTTGACAGAACCGTCGGCAAGCACTATGGCTTTAAGCGTTACCCCGTCGAGCAGAATTTTCTTTATTTCATAGCCGCCATCGCCAAAAAGCGACATAAGATTCATTGTTGCGGTAATCTCCTCGGCCGACACAAGCGTGTCGTTCTCAAAAGCCCCTACCCCTTTCAGATAGAACTCTTCGAGGCTGACCGAAACCTGGGGGAAACGTCGTATGAGGCTTATATCGAGACTTTCGAAGTCAAACTCGGCATTAAGCATCTTATTCCCCTCTTCCTTTATTATTCCCTCTATTTTGCCGGTGAAGAGGAGTGGTATCGCCACCAGCAAAAGAACGATTACGGCAATGGCTACAATCGTGATTTTAACAATTTTCTTCATTTTGTTTTTTACTCAATATTTAATGTATTGCAAAGGTATAATAAAAACCAAAATTTAACCGGGCTGTAAAGCCGCGATTAAATTTTGGTATGCTTATTCTACATTATTTAACTATTTGAATACGTGTTTTCCGTAATTTACGCCACGCAGACGATAGTATTCGGCCTCGGCCTGCAAGCGGTCGACAAATGAGCTGTAACTGCGTTTCTCCTGCGGTGTCCAACCTGCTTCGGCAACAGCCGCAAGGCGCGGGAAGGTTAGGTACTGCACCACGTCGGCCTCTTCAACCCACTCGGTCCAGAAGTTGGCCTGAACGCCAAGATACTTGCCCTGCAACTCGGCCGGAATGTTGTTCATAGGTTTGTAGTCATAGACACGCTCAACGGTTTCGTCGCCATAACCTTGTGAACGGGGCTCGCTCTCCAATTTCGATTGGCGTCGGTTGATGTAATAAGGTATCTGGGGCGAAAGGATTGTGTTCATACCGCGTGTGGCAGCATCCTTTGCAGCGCCGTCGGCACCAATCCACGCCATAATGGTTATGTCGTTGCCAAGAGGAGCAGTATTGCCGTGCAGCACCTCGTTCCAGAATATCAGTTTACGCTGTTCTGCGGCGGGTTTTGTTGCCACATAATCCTTCAACTGCTTGTAGAAGTTTATTTGCAGGTCGCGGTAGTTTTCACTGCCTATCTCTTTGAGCAATGCCTGACACTCGCTGTTGCGTTCCCATTTATGTGTGGGACACTCGTCACCGCCCAGGTGTATGTAGCCAAAGGGGAAAATGTCGGTAAGTTCATCTATTACATCCTTGGCAAACTGCACGGCAAGCGGATTGGCAACGTTTATGACATCGTTCGACACACCCTGCCACAACCACACTTCGTGTTTGTTTTCAGGATCGCAAGAGAGGAATTCGGGGTACGATGCCACTGCGGCTTGTGAATGTCCGGGAATATCCACTTCGGGCACAATCTCAATAAAACGCTCTTTGGCATATGCTACCACCTCCTGCGCATCTTTCTTTGTGTAGAAGCCGCCGTAATGAATGCCGTCGGGTTTCACTTCGCCCCAACCTAATACTTTGCTATTACGCCAAGCGCCAACTTCGGTGAGCTTGGGATATTTCTTTATCTCAATGCGCCACCCCTGGTCCTCGGTAAGATGCCAATGGAAACGGTTCATTTTATAGGCGGCCATAACGTCGATAATCTTTTTTATCTCTTCCTTACCATAGAAGTGACGGCCTTCGTCGAGCATAAAGCCACGCCATGCAAAGCGGGGTTCGTCGTCAATTTCCACGCAGGGCACTTCCCAGGTATCTTCTGTATCACAGGGAACGCCGGCCATAACGCAACGGGGCAACAGCTGTTTAAGTGTCTGTAATGCATAGAAGAAACCGGCAGGCTTTGCTGCTATTATGGTTATTTTATCGGTGGTTACACTTAAACGATAGCCCTCTGCCGCAAGTGTTCCGTCAAGTTTAAAAACAATTTGTGCCGATGTCTCTTTTTTTGTTTTCTTTAATGAGACACCTGTTGATTTCTTGAAATCTTTCGAGAAGTTCTTAAAAACCATCTGCACGCTATCTCCTTCGTACGAAGGGACATATACACGCATTTTTTTCAGAAACACAAAGTTCCCTTCCTTTACGCTCACATTAGCAGGCTGTGGAATGAGCGATATTTCATTTGCAAACAAAGAAACGGAAAGCAAACAAATAAGTGACAATAAAATCTTTTTCATTTTTCTTTCTTATTTTTTTTCGTTCGACATTACTGCGGCAACAGAAAGCAACACACCAAGCACAATGCTCAACGATGCGGCAAAGAGTACCTGGTAGGCTGCCGGCAACAGGAATGTAATGGTGTGTGCCGGTATCCAGAAGAGGGGCAATGTACGCTTGAACACAAAACTCCATTGCACTCTCCAATTGAGTGATGCGAGAATTTCGCCGAACTTTATGGGTGTTACAAGTGATGAGATTTTACCGCCGCAATTAAGAATGTGCGTGTCGGTAACCTTGTGCAAGGTCATAAACATTGGTGCAAAGAATGTGTTCATTGCTGTCGATATGCAGAAAGCATCGACAAACTTCGCAAGACTGAAACCGCCACCCATAGCGGCGACCATTCCTTCGAGTCCCCAGCTTTCGAGCATTACAGGAACTCCGTTCGAGAAAATCTTCATTGCAACGGCTATCATAACGCCAAGAACGCCCCATACAACAGCACGCGACAAAATACCGTAACCTTTATATGTGTATACACCTTGTTTTATGCGCAAGCCCAGCATCTCGCCTATTGACGAGAGAACCATAAACTTAATGAATGCCATCAGGTAAGGGTGTGCGCCATTGAAGTTCTTGTATGCTTCGTACACGGCATCACTGACAAAGAAAGGCAAGAGCAAGATTATTACAACTGCCCAAAATATTAAATCACACTTTTTCATAAGCATCAATCGAATTTAACCATTTTGTCAAGCAAGTCCTCCATTGTGCAAGCCACAATGCCATTGCGACGCATTGCATCTATGGCCTTCAATGTATTGGGAACCTTTATTATCACATAAGAGTCCTCGCCGAACGAGAAACAGTACATATACTCGATGCTTATGTTCGACTGCGACATCTTCTTTATTTTCTCGTAGAAACCGCCCACTTCGCTGCCGCAAGAGAAGATTACCACCTCGGAAATGTTTGAGGGTACATTGTTCTCTTCGAGCACCTTGTGTGCCTTTTCGTTGTTCGATGTAATGAGACGGAGAATACCGAACTCGGCTGTATCGGACACGGTGGCGGCAATAATGCCTACATTGGCCTTTGCAAGGATTTCCATAATCTCGTACAGACGGCCCGACTTGTTCTCCAAAAATATCGATAATTGTTTTACAGTACTCATAGTTTAATAAATTATAATTGCCGGTGTTATTTCTTACGTAAATCTTTCACTCGCACAGCTTTTCCTTCGGACTGGGGCAACGCACCCTTTGAGAGAAGACGCACTTTGGGTGTCACGAGTATTTCATCCTTTATGCGACGGGTAATCTCCTTGCTCAAATTCTGCAATGCTGTGTAGTCGTCGGTTGTGAGGCTGTTGAGCTCTACATCGACAAAGATTACATCGTTGTTGTCGATGGGCTCTATTGTAATAAGGTAGTTTGTGCCGAGTTCGGGGAACTGCATAAGGATTTTCTCTATCTGCATAGGGAAGATGTTAACTCCTTTCACAATGAACATATCGTCGCTACGGCCTTTCATACGGTCGAGGCGGCGGTGTGTGCGGCCACAGGGACACTCATCGACAAGGAAACGGGTGAGGTCGCGCGTGCGGTAACGTATAAGAGGCATAGCCTCGCGGTCGAGTGTGGTAAGCACAAGTTCACCCACTTCGCCGTCGGGAACAGGCTCCAATGTATCGGGGTCGACAATCTCCACAAGATATGAATCCTCCCATATGTGCATACCGTTCTGCTCCTGGCACTCAAAAGCTACACCGGGACCGCTCATTTCGGTCATACCGAAGCTGTTGTAGGCCTTCACGCCGAAACGCTCCTCAATTTTGCGGCGTGTCTCTTCGGTGTGAGGCTCGGCACCAATGAGGAATGTGGTGAGGTGTGTCTGTGTCTTGGGGTCGATACCGACCTCTTCGAACACATCGGCAAGGCGGAGCGCATAGCTGGGTATTGCGTGGATGGCAGTTGTGCCGAAGTCCATTATGAACTTTATCTGTCGAAGGCTGTTGCCGGCAGCGGCGGGAATTGACAAAGCACCCAGACGCTCGATACCGGCCTGCATACCCAGGCCGCCGGTGAACATTCCGTAACCCGACGAGTTCTGGATTACATCGCTGTTACGCAATCCCACCATATAGAAACTGCGGGCTACACGGTTGGCCCAAGTGTCAAGGTCGTTCTTTGTGTGGCAAATAACGGTGGGGTTACCGGTTGTTCCGCTTGACGAGTGAAGACGTGTCACCTCTTTTTGGTCACAGGCAAGGAAACCGAAGGGATAGTTGTCGCGCATATCCTGCTTTGTGGTAAAGGGGAGCTTGCGTATATCGTCAAGGCTCTTCACAGTGTCGGCTGTTATGCCGAGTTCCGAATAGAGTTTTTTATAGAAAGGTGAGTTTACAGCCTGTTCTATTGTCTTTTTAAGGCGTTCGAGCTGCAATTTTTCAAGCTCGGCACGCGGCATGGTTTCTATTTGCGGTTCAAAATATTTGCTGTCCATAACTGTATTGTGTATTATTAGTGGTTCTCGTTAAAAAGTTTCAGGCGTTCTTCGAGTATTGCATAGTGGTGCGGTTTTATGTTCGACGAGCAGGCACGTATTCCCTGGCGTTTGCTGCCTGTTGTAGAGAGGTCTATTCCGCTCACTCCGTAATAAAGGAGTTCCTGCAACAGAGTGGCTCCGTCCATATCCTTATATCCCATTGTAAAGAAGAAACCGTCGCTCACGGGCTCATCGTCGTCCTTGTCGTAGACAACATTGAAGCCTGTGCGTTCAAGTATATCTTTAAGACGCTTTGTGCGGTCGGCATATTCCTTTACGTCGCCCACAAAGTTATATTCGCCATCGCAGGCTGCCTTCAACATTGCTGCCATCGCATACTGTGCCGAGTGCGACACACCCGAAGAGAATGTATAAAGGAATACATAGGCGAAGGCCGCGCCGAAACGGGGAATGCCGTAACGCTCTTTGAGACGGTCGTATTGACGTTCGTACAATTTGTCGGAGATGCAAGCCATTGCGATGCGCTGCCCGGCATAGCTGAATATCTTGGAAGCACTCATAAGCATCACATAATTGTCGGTGTATTTCGACACGCTCAACTGGAAGGGTGGCTCGTAAGGCTTGCTCATATCGCGACGGAAATCCATTGTCATATATGCAAGGTCTTCAATTACCACAACATCATACTTTGTGGCAAGGCGGCCTATTATTTCGAGTTCCGTATCGTTAAGGCACATCCAGGTGGGATTGTTGGGGCTCGAATAGAGAACAGCGCATATATTGCCCTGGGCAAAGTAGCTTTCGAGTTTCTCTTCGAGCTTCGCGCCACGATAGTCGGCAATGTCGAACGATGCAAATTTCACACCAATCACATTGGCCTGCATCTTCTGCACGGGGAAACCGGGGTCGATGTAGAGCACCGTATCCTTTTCGGAGCTCAACTGCGAAGCAAGCATAAGCGATGCAAAAGAGGCCTGCATTGAGCCCACTGTGGGAATGCAGCCCGACGGCTTTATATCGGTGTCGACAAATGCCTTCAAGAAACGCGATGCCTGTTCCTTGACTTCGGGAATACCGTCAATTATGGGATAGACCGAAGCAACACCCCTTTGCAGGGCCTCGCACTCGGCTTTCACACCCACTGCCGAGGGGGGAAGGCCGGGAACGCCCATTTCAAAGTGTATGAATTCGGTTCCTGTGGCAGCCTCGGCTGCACGCACTATCGCCCCCACCTGACGTATTGAGGCGGTCTTTATATCGGTAATCTCCAAATCCTTCATTATGCCATCGATAACCGACGGCTCTATAACTGTTTTCATATCTGTATTCTCCTTTATTAATCCTCCATAAGTTTGCGATAACGGGCCTTTTTAGGCTCTTCGATGCCCAGGCGACGCATCTTGTTCTCCTCGTACTCCGAGTAAGAGCCTTCGAAGCAATATACATTGCCATCGCCCTCAAAGGCAATGATGTGGGTACATATACGGTCGAGGAACCAACGGTCGTGGCTGATTACAACGGCACAACCGGCAAAGTTCTCCAAGCCCTCTTCGAGAGCACGCAGGGTGTTCACGTCAATGTCGTTGGTCGGCTCGTCGAGCAACAGCACGTTGCCGCACTCTTTGAGGGCCATTGCAAGATGCAGGCGGTTACGCTCACCACCCGACAGCACGCCGCACTTCTTCTCCTGGTCTGCACCGGTGAAGTTGAAGCGCGAAAGATAGGCGCGCACGTTCACCTCCTTTGTGCCCAGGCGCATAAGTTCGTTGCCCTGGCTCATAACTTCGTAAACCGATTTTTCGGGGACAATATCCTTGTGGGTCTGGTCGACATAGGCGAGCTTCACTGTTTCGCCCACTTCGAATGTACCGCTGTCCACGCTCTCCAATCCCATAATCATACGGAACAATGTGGTTTTACCTGCACCATTGGGACCAATGATACCTACAATGCCGTTAGGGGGCAACATAAATTCCAGATTAGTGAAGAGGGTTTTTGAGCCGAATGATTTCGACACCTTATCGGCAACGATTACCTTGTTGCCCAGGCGCGGGCCATTGGGAATGAAAATCTCCAATTTTTCCTCACGCTCCTTCTGGTCCTCGTTAAGCATACGTTCGTATGAGTTCAGACGGGCCTTACCCTTTGCCTGGCGGGCCTTCGGTGCCATACGCACCCATTCCAGCTCGCGTTCAAGAGTCTTGCGGCGCTTGCTTGCACTCTTCTCTTCCTGCTCCATACGCTTGGTTTTCTGGTCGAGCCACGAAGAGTAGTTTCCTTTCCAGGGAATTCCCTCGCCACGGTCGAGCTCCAATATCCAGCCTGCAACATCGTCGAGGAAATAACGGTCGTGGGTAACCGCAATGACGGTACCTTCGTACTGGTTGAGGTGCTGTTCCAGCCAGTCGATACTCTCGGCATCGAGGTGGTTGGTAGGCTCGTCGAGGAGCAGCACATCGGGTTTCTGCAACAACAGACGGCAAAGCGCAACACGACGGCGCTCACCACCCGACAAGTGGTCAACAAGTTCGTCGGGTGCGGGGCAACGCAAAGCCGCCATTGCACGTTCGAGTTTGCTGTCGAGGTTCCAGGCATCGGTAGCATCGATAATGTCCTGCAATTCTGCCTGACGGGCAAAAAGAGCATTCATCTTCTCCTCATCCTCGTAATATTCGGGCAGACCGAACTTGTTGTTTATCTCCTCGTATTCGTTGAGCGCATCGACAATGCTCTGCACGCCCTCCATTACAACCTCCTTCACAGTCTTGCCGTCCTGCAACTGCGGTTCCTGGGGCAGATAGCCCACCGAGTAGCCTGGCGACCACACAACCTCGCCTTGATAGTCGTTGTCGAGCCCGGCAATAATTTTCATAAGGGTTGATTTACCCGAACCGTTCATACCGATGATACCGATTTTTGCACCATAGAAGAACGAGAGATAGATATTTTTAAGTACCTGTTTGTTATTCTGGCGTATGGTTTTGTTCAAACCCACCATAGAGAAGATAATCTTCTTGTCATCAACTGTTGCCATAAATTATTTATTGTTTTTTAGAATCTTTTAATGCAAAATATACCTTATTTATAAAACTTCTGCGAATATAAGCAAATTCATTGATAAAATGCACAACATCACGATAATAATATGCGCAAAAAGCAAGCAGAGCTTCACTTTTTCCGTTACTCCCTCCTTGCATCGTTTGCGAGAAGGGGAATAAGAGAGGCTGCACGAGGGAGTCTTTTAGCTTTTTCCCACACTTCTTTATTGCAAAAATGAACAACTCTCACTATCTTTACACCATAAACAAAACACAAACAATTATGAGAGCAGCAATATATGGCGCAGGCTCGCTGGGTACAATCCTGGGCGCGTACATCACAAAGAACGGCGGTAAGGTGGAACTTATAAACCGCAACAAGGCACACGTGGAGGCATTGCAGAAACAAGGTGCGAAGGTTACCGGAACTGTGGAATTCTCGCAGCCTGTCACTGCATACACTCCCGACAAGATGTCGGGCACATACGACATAATATTCCTTATGACCAAGCAACAGCAGAACGGCGAGGTGGTAAACAGCATAAAGGAGTTCCTTGCTCCCGACGGTGTGATTGTTACCTTGCAGAACGGCATACCGGAATTGCAGATTGGCGAGATTGTGGGCGAGGAGCGCGTGCTGGGTTGCACTGTTGCCTGGGGTGCCACAATGACCGGTCCCGGTGTGTGCGAGCTCACAAGCGCCACCGACTCTCTAACCTTCTCGCTTGGTTCGCTACAACCAACCCCTAATGCTCACATCAACGACGTGAAGTCCTTGTTGGAACTTATGGGCCCTGTGGAGATTGACAGGAATTTCATTGGTTCACGATGGAGCAAGCTGCTCATAAACTCGGCATTTTCGGGCATGAGCGCAGTGCTTGGATGCACCTTCGGCGAGGCGGCCGGCGACAAGGCCTCGCGCTGCATTGTACAGGCTCTCATAAAGGAGTGCATCGATGTGTGTGCAGCGGGAAATATAAAGATTGAGCCGGTCCAGGGCAAGGATATTGTGAAACTGCTCGACTACAAGAACCGCATTAAAAAAGCGTTCTCGTTTTTCATAATTCCCATTGCCATACGCAAGCACGCCAAACTGAAAGCGAGTATGTTGCAGGACCTTGAAAAGGGCAAGAAGAGTGAGGTGGATGCCATAAATGGAGTTGTCAGTACATTCGGCCGTAAGGTGGGTGTTCCCACTCCCATGAACGATGCGGTTGTGGATATCATACATCGCATTGAAAAGGGCGAGCTATCTCCTTCGTTCGATAATTTGAAGTTTTTCAAATAAAGGTATCACCGGAGCAGATACCATGTAAAAATGTATAAAGGCATAAAGGGCTGACTGCGGTGTCTGCCCCTACGACAAATACTTTAAAATTCAATCATTTTCAAGGGTGTCACCGATGTGTGCACCCTTTAATTGTGACACTATACCTCAATCTGCAACCCGTCGTATGCAAGATGCACATTGGGTGGCAGGCACTTCTCAATCTTCGCGTGCAGCCCTATGTGGTGCATCATATGAGTGAAATATGTTTCACGAGGGTTCAGTTCAGCCACAATGTCGAGTGCTTCGAGCACGGTCTGATGTGTTTTGTGAGGCTTGGAGAAACGCAGGGCATTTATCACAAGCACCTCAACGCCACGCAACTTTTCAAGCTCGGCGGGCTCTATGTAGCTCATATCGGTTATGTATGCGAGTTTGCCGAAACGATAGCCCATAATGGGAAACATTCCGTGAAAGACACGCACGGGAGTAACCTCGACACCTGCTGCCATAAAGGGATTCTTATAATCTATTGTGCGTAACGTGATGTTTGCCACACCGGGATATTTCTTGCTGCTGAAACAATAAGGATACATTGAGCGCACCTGTATTTCTGTTTCACGGTCGGCAAAGAGGGGTATCTCACGGGAACGGGAGAATGGGCGAAGGTCGTCTATGCCTCCCGTGTGGTCGTAATGCTTGTGTGTGAGCAACAGGGCATCGATTTTCGGGAATGGTGTGCGCAGCATCTGCGTACGGAAATCGGGGCCGCAATCGATGAGGATATTGCTGTCGCCACTCTGCAACATAGCCGAACAGCGCAAGCGTGCATCACGCGCATCGGTCGATGTACACACTTCGCACGAGCACCCTATTTCGGGCACACCCGTCGAAGTTCCTGTTCCAAGAAAAGTAAGCTTCATCCTCTCTACTCTATTACGTTCACTTCCATTTTCAGTTCCACGCCGAAACGCTCCTCTACCGAACGGCACACTGCTGTGGCAAAGGCAAGCACATCGGCACCGGTGGCACCGCCCCTGTTTATTACTACAAGTGCCTGATGTTTGTACACACCTACCCTTTCGTGTGGGGTATCCTTCCAGCCGCACTGCTCAATGAGCCAGCCGGCCGACAACTTAACCCCATCGGCAACCTTGTACTGCGGCATCGCGGGATATTTCTCGGCGAGTTCGGCAGCCTTTTCATCTGGCACCACAGGGTTCATAAAGAAACTGCCGGCGCTGCCTGTCACAAGTGGGTCGGGCAGTTTCTCGGAACGTATCTCGCACACGGCCTTGCGCACATTGGCAAGCGTTGCACCGCCAAGCGACTCCACACGCTCCTTTAAATTTCCGTAGCCGAGCCTGAACCCGGCACTCTTTTTAAGGTTAAATGTAACGTATGTTATTACATATTTCCCTTTTTCTTCCCGTTTGAAGATGCTTGTGCGGTAGCCGTAATTGCAATCGCCATTCAAGAACACGGTTTTCGCGCCATCCTTAATGGCAAGAGCCTCAATCTCCGTTATGAGGTCGCCGGCCTCCACACCGTATGCACCCACATTCTGCACAGCACTTGCGCCCACCTCACCCGGTATGAGCGAGAGATTTTCCAGGCCATACCAGCCGTTGTTCACGGTGTACTCCACAAGCAAGTCCCAATTGACACCGCTGCCCACGCGCAGAAAGACATCTTCATCATTCTCGGAAATTATGCTGATGTCCGATATCGAAGAGTGAAGTACCGTGCCGTGGTAATCGCCTACAAAAAGAAGATTGCTGCCACCGCCTATGACAAGCGGCGACTCACCGGCAGTACCGCTTTGCAACAACGCGGATAGTTCATCTTCGGTAGAAAAGTCTATGTATCGTGCTGCCTGCACATCAATCCCGAAGGTGTTGTGCGACAGCAGTGAGTACTCTTTATAATCTTTTATCATAATTCTCTTTCATTTCCCCGCAATAAAGCCGGTGATAACAAACAATGTTCGGCAAGCTCTCTATTGCAGCCATTCTTTTTCATTGGGGCTGTGCGGGCATCAAGCACCCACAACCACTTCAAACATTTCGTCGCTGCGAAGGTATTTACGTGCAACCTCCTGCAAACGTTCCGGTGTTATGTGCGCAACTGCATCTATGTATGCATTCACGCTGGCGAAGCTCTCGCCCGAAAGCCATGCATTGACAAAGACCTCGGCCTTGGCAATTAAGCCCTCATATTCGCGGCACAACTCACCCATTATGTAGTTGCGCACAAGCTCCACCTCGGCAGCGGGAATATCATCGTTGCGCAAACGCTCCATTTCGCGGTAGACCTCTTTGAGCAGTGGCTCAACATACTCGGTTGCCGTTTGCGAACTTATCATAAAGGCGTTACGCGAGCCATAGGCATCTATTTCCGATATTATGTCGTATGTATACCCTTTATCCTCGCGTATGTTGCTCATAAGACGACCACCGAAATAGCCGCCGAAGAGTACATTGAGAATGCGCAGGTCGTGTATATCGGGGTTGCTTGCCGGCAAAGTGAAGGAGCCTATCTTAACCGCGCTCTGCAAGGTGTCGGGAAGTACAACACGATGTTTCCCCTGCTGGGTAGCCGGTGGTGCCACGTCGGTTGTCAAGGCCTGTGCAGTGCCCCACTCTGCATTTCCGAATGAGGCGGCAACGGCATCCTTTATCTCCTGCCCGCAGCTGCCTGTCAAGAATATGGTGCAGTTGCGCGAAGAGTATACTTTGTTGTAGTAGGCAACAAGGTCGTCGCGTGTTATGTTATCGTAATCGGTTGCCTCGACAATGTGCCCCAACGTGTGAGAAGCACCCCATAGTCTGTGTTCGAAGTGACGTTGCGCCACTACATCGACCTTTTGGCTGTTTATGAGGAAATGAGCCTTGTTGTTCGCACTCACCACAGCGAGGTTTTCCTGCGGGAATGTGGGATTCTTTACAAACTCCTCGACCACGGGCAACAGGCTTGCCATATGTCTTGCAAGCACATACAATATTATGTGGTTGCACTCCTGCGAGGAGTACATATCTATCCAGGCACCGTAATAGTCGAGTTTTTGTGAGATGGCGGCACCGGTAAGCGATGCACTGCCTTCGCGCAACATACGGTTGGTAAAGAGTGCCTGCAAAGGCTTCTCCTGCACTGCATAGCCGCCCCTGAACAGGAGGTCGAGCCTCACAATACCCTTCTCTTCGCCCTGCAAGCAGTGCAAAGCAACACCATTCGGCATCACCGTTGTAACGGGCAATGCCAAATGCGAGAGTATCATTGGTTCTATTTTTGGCGGAGCGGGCATCGTCAGCAACTGTTTGCGCCTTTTAATCGTTCCAGGCAAAACCTATCGATGCTGCGAACTCTTTGGCACGTTCAAGGTCTTCGGGAGTGTCTATGCCGATGGTTTCAATGTCGGTAACACCCACCTTTATCTTGTAACCGTTCTCCAACCAGCGCAACTGTTCGAGCGATTCGGCCTTCTCCATTGGCGATTGGGGGAGCTGTGTTATTTTTTCGAGTACATTCGCACGATAAGCGTAAATTCCCAAATGTTTGTAGAATACGTGCTTATCGAGCCAATTTTCCTTTTCAACACCACGCAGATAGGGAACTACCGAACGGCTGAAATAGAGGGCAAAGCCCTGCTCGTTGAGAACAACTTTGGGCGAGTTGGGACATTCAAGACGTTCAATGCCGTCGGCCTTCTCAAAGGGTTTTACAAGTGTGGCAATGTCGGTGTCAGGGTTATCGAAACAAGCGATAAGTGCCTTAACCTGTTTCTGCTGTATAAAGGGTTCGTCGCCCTGAATATTCACAATTACATCGCAATCGAGGTTCAAGCGTTTATAGGCATCGAGGCAACGCTCGGTTCCATTGTTGCAATTCTCGGAAGTCATAACGACATTGCCGCCGAACGACTCGACACACTCCTTGATGCGTTGGTCGTCGGTTGCTACGTAAAGGTCGTCGAAGCAATCCTTTACCTGCTCATAAACACGCTGAATAACGGTTTTTCCGCCCAGCATTGCCAAAGGCTTGCCCGGGAAACGGGTCGAAGCGTAGCGGGCCGGAATAATTCCTACAAATTTCATATATTCATTATTTATTGAAACAATTCATCAAATCCACCCATTTTAACCTCCTCTTCTTCGTCCTTTGCCGGCACAAGAAGTTTATTGGCACAAGGGTCGAAATCGTGAGGAATATCAAATGTGTCTGCCTGTGTATATGGCAACGACTCGTCGGCATATACCTTATTCATATACAATCCCCAAATGGGAAGGGCCATTGAGGCACCCTGCCCGTCGCTCATACGGTCGAAGTGGATATCGCGCTCCTCGCCACCTACCCAACAGCCTGTAACAAGCTTGGGAGTGAAGCCCATGAACCAACCGTCGGAGTTGTTCTGCGTGGTACCTGTCTTTCCGCCCATATCGGCGTTAATCTTGTATATTCGTCTGATGCGGCCACCGGTTCCTTCGTTTATTACGGCACGCAACATCTCAATCATCTTATAGGAGCTCTCCTCGCTGATAACCTCGTTCTTCTGCGCCGAGAATGTCGCCACAATGTTGCCCTGGTTATCCTCGATGTGGGTTACATAGAGCGGCAGGGTGCGTATTCCCTTGCCTACGAAGGCGGTGTAGGCACTTACCATTTCGGCAACCGAAGCATCGCAAACACCCAGACAGAGCGAGGGCGTTGCCTCAATATCCTTGTTGCGCAGGCCGAACTGGTGAATGAGCTTCTTCAACGAATAGGGGTTGAGTTTGCTCATAAGATAGGCCGATATCCAGTTATTCGAATTGGCTAAGCCCCAACGCAGGTCCACAATCTCGCCGTAACGCGCCTTTGAGGTGTTTTTGGGGCTCCACAGCTTACCGTCTTCGGTAATGAGTGTCTGCTCTATGTTACGTGTTTCGTCACAGGGCGAGAAACCGTGTTCCATTGCAAGAGAATAGAGGAATGGTTTTATGGTTGAACCCACCTGGCGACGGCCCACGTTGGCCATATCGTACTTGAAGTAGTTGAAATTGGGGCCGCCCACGTAGGCCTTAACTTCGCCCGAATGGGGGTCCATCGAGAAGACTCCTGTGCGCAGGAAATACTTGTAATAGCGCAGAGAGTCCATAGGTGACATGAGCGTATCCTTCATACCGGCATAGGTGAACACGCGCATCTCCTCTTTCGTGTTGAAAGCCTCCTTTATTTCGGCCTCGCTTGCACCACCCTTCTTCATTTCGCGGTAACGGTCGCTCTGGCGCATGGCACGCTCCATAATGGTGTTGACCTCCTCAACTGTGAGCTCGTCGGTGAAAGGAGCTGTTTTCTTGTTCTTCTTTGCAGCGAAGAAACGCTCCTGCAAATAACCGGCCACGTGCTCTTGAACAGCCTCTTCGAGGTATCTCTGCATTCGTGAATCGATGGTGGTATATATTTTAAGGCCATCGGTATATACATTGTACTTGCTGCCATCGGGTTTCTCGTTTTTGTTGCACCAGCCGAACAACGGGTTGGTTTCCCAGTCAATGGAATCCTCGTAGAACTTCTGCATCTGCCAACCGCGATAGTTCTTCTTTTCGGGTTTCTTGGCGGTCATCACGCCACGCAGATATTGACGGAAATAGGTTGCAAGGCCGGCCTTGTGGTCGGTCGAGTGAAAGTCGAGTTTCATTTCGGTCTGCTTCAACTCCTCGCACTGCTCCTCGCTTATGTAACCTGCCTTTGCCATCTGGTTGAGCACCACGTTACGGCGATTGCGGGTCTTTTCGGGGCGGCGTCGGGGGTTGTAGAGCGATGAGTTCTTGCACATACCCACAAGCATTGCAGCCTCTTCAATCTTCAATTCGCTCGGCAGCTTGCCGAAATAGACATTGGCCGCGCTCTTTATGCCCACGGCATTGTAGCCGAAGTCGTACTTGTTGAGGTACATTGTAATTATCTCCTCTTTGGTATAATGGCGTTCGAGCTGCACGGCAATAACCCACTCTATGGGTTTTTGGTAAAGACGTTCAATCTCGCTGCCCGATACTTCGGAGTAGAGCAGCTTGGCAAGCTGTTGGGTAATGGTACTGCCGCCGCCGGCATTCTTCTGCATCAATATTCCGCGCTTTACCACTGCACGCAACAGCGAACGGGCATCTATTCCCGAATGTTCCTTGAAACGCACATCCTCGGTGGCAATAAGAGCCTTTATGAGGTTGGGCGATATATCTTTATAATCGACATATACACGGTTCTCCTTACTGTACGACCAGGTACCCAGGGTTACTCCGTCGGCCGATATAACCTGCGAGGCAAACTTGTACGACGGGTTCTGCAACTCGTTTATATCGGGCAAATAACCTATCCAGCCTTGTGATATCGAAAAGAAGAGCAATGCCACCAGCAGAACAACCGCTGCAAGGGCAGCCCACATAAATATAAAAAACTTCTTTATCATCGTGTCCTATCTTTATTAAAAACGCGCTCTGTACCCGCGCACTATAATAGCTTACAAATTTACAACAAATATTTCAATTAGTAACTATGAATAAAAAAATAGAATAATTTATGCCGCCACACTATATTTTTTTCAATTATATTTTCTTACCTTTACAAAGAGAATGAGGCTTTAACGGATATCTATCCCTTTTCGCCTTACAGTATGTAAAAAACAGGGCAAAACAGAAATCTTCAAATTTATATACACGGTACAATGAAAAGCAAAAGTCTGGTATCTATAAACGACCTGTCGCGCGAGAAAATCCTTTCGTTGCTGGAAACGGCAAGCAAGTTCGAGGAGAACCCTAACCGCGACATTCTTGCCGGGAAAGTGATAGGTTCGCTATTCTTCGAGCCGTCGACACGTACCCGTTTGAGTTTTGAAACGGCAGCAATGCGCCTGGGAGCGAGAGTAATAGGGTTCAGCGATGCGGCCACAAGCTCGGCAACAAAAGGAGAGACACTGAAAGACACCATAATGATGGTGTCGAGTTATGCCGATGCGATTGTGATGCGCCACCGTTTGGAGGGAGCCGCACGCTATGCAAGCGAGGTTTCGCCCTGCCCCATCATAAACGCCGGCGACGGAGCCAACCAGCACCCCTCGCAGACAATGCTCGACCTCTACTCAATCAAAAAGACACAGGGCACGCTCGAAAACCTGCATATACACCTTGTGGGCGACCTTAAATTCGGCCGCACAGTGCACTCGCTGTTGCACGCGATGCGCCACTTCAACCCCACATTCCATTTCATATCGCCCGAAGAGCTGCATATGCCCGAAGAGTACCGCGAATTCTGCCGCCAGAACAACATCTCCTTCACCGAAACCACAGAGTTCAACGAGGATGTGATTGCAAGTGCCGACATCATATATATGACACGAGTACAACGCGAACGTTTCAGCGACCTTATGGAGTATGAAAAGGTGAAAAACTGCTACCGCCTCACCAACGCAATGCTGGCAGGCAGCAAGCCCAACCTTAAAATTCTGCACCCGCTGCCCCGTGTCAACGAAATAGCATACGATGTCGACGACAACCCCAAAGCCTACTATTTCCAGCAGGCACAGAACGGCCTCTATGTGCGCGAGGCACTTATATGCGAAGTCTTGGGAATAACAATCTAAAAAAAACAGAACCATGAATAAAGAGAAACCCGCTCTGCAAGTATCGGCACTGTGCAACGGCACTGTAATAGACCATATACCGGCAGACAAGCTGTTTGCAGTAGTGAACCTGCTCGACATAGCCAACCTCGACAACAACATAACCATCGGCAACAACCTCGAAAGCAAGAAACTCGGCAAGAAGGGACTCATAAAGATTGCCGACAAGTTCTTCACCGAAGAGGAGGTGAACCGCATATCTCTGGTTGCACCCAAAGCCGTGCTCAACACCATACGCGACTACAAGGTTGTTGAGAAGAAGGAGATAAAGATGCCGTCGGAGCTGCACGACATTGTAAAGTGTGCCAACCCCGCCTGCATCACCAACAACGAGCCAATGGCCACACACTTCTATGTGACCAACCCCGAAAAGGGCATAATAAAATGCCGTTACTGCGAGAAAGAGATTAAAGTGAGCAACGTAGAACTGTTATGAAGATAAACTGGAAACCGGGGACAATGATATACCCGTTGCCCGCCGTAATCATAAGCTGTGGCGACAAGCCCGATAACTATAATATGCTCACCGTCTCGTGGGTGGGCACTGTGTGCACCAACCCTGCAATGTGCTACATATCGGTGCGCCCCGAAAGACACTCCTACCCTATAATAAAGGAGAGCGGCGAGTTTGTGATAAACCTCACGACAGCCGAAATGGCACGCGCCACCGACTGGTGCGGCGTGCGTTCAGGCAAGGATTACGACAAGGCAAAGGAGATGGGGCTCACATACGGCCCGGGCAAAGAGGTGAAGGCTCCCATTGTAATGGAATCGCCGTTGAGCATAGAGTGCAAGGTGAAACAGGTTATTCCCCTGGGCACACACGATATGTTCCTTGCCGAAGTGCTGAACGTGCAGGCCGATGACAGATACCTCAACCCCGAAACTGGCGAATGGGACCTCTCGGCAGCCGACCCTCTTGTTTATGCCCACGGGAAATATTTCCACTTGGGAGAGTTCATCGGTAAGTTCGGTTGGAGTGTAAAAAAGAAATAGGCGATGAAAATCGGGCGAATAATAACAGCATTTGCAATAGCCGCGCTACTGCCCTTCCACTCGGTTGCACAGGAGAAGAGCCCTGTTAAATTCAACTATGGCATAAAGCTGGGCTTTCAAGGCGTGACATACAACACCACCGACTTCTGCATCGATGGTTACTCGTTCAACGACAACACTATACAGAGCAACAAGGTTGGGTTCCTGGCAGCCCCTTTCGTAAGGTTTACAAAGGGGAAGTTCTACTTGCAGACCGAGGCTGCATTCGGCATCACATACCACAATTACGACTTTATCGACACCGAAAGCCTTGCCACGGCACCCACCCCCAACACTGCCGAGTATGAATTGAAGACTTACTGCGTGAAAGTGCCACTGCTGATTGGCTATAATTTCATAAACTATGCCAATTACGGAATGAGTGCATACACAGGCCCCAGAGTGAAGTTCGCATTCACATCGGCAAGCGAGCAGAGCTTTGCCTCGTTCAAGTATGCCGATATGCACGAGGAACTCAACAAGACAGAATGGTATTGGGAGATTGGCTTGGGCATAAGGATTTACAACGTAATAATAGACTTTGCCTACGACTGGGGATTTCACCGCAGCAAGACCGGAATCATTGCTCCGGCCGACAACCTTGTCTTCACCAGCAAGAGGAGCAACAATGTGCTCAGCTTCTCGGCCGGTTTCATCTTTTAAGAAACCGCACGAATTTCAATTCACTATTATTTGAGAGCAGTTTTAACTTCCCGACATCATTATGCTTGGCACCATAATAAACACAATAACCATTGTAACGGGCACCATAATAGGCAACACGCTCAAAAGAGGCATAAAGGAGGAATATCGCCACGTGCTGTTCAATGCTATGGGGCTTGCAGCGGTGGCACTCGGTTTCAACGCCGTAAGCAACAACTTGCCCAAAAGCCAATACCCTGTACTATTCATTGTGAGCCTTGCAGTGGGCGGGCTCGCTGGCACAATGCTCAACATTGACGGATGGTTCAGGGAGGTAACCTCGCGCATCGGCACATCGTCGAACCTTGCGCAAGGGCTCTCCACAGGAATACTTCTCTACTGCATCGGCACGCTCTCCATTGTGGGGCCGGTGATGAGTGCGCTTTACGGCGACAACACATATCTGTTCACAAACGCCACGCTCGACCTTGTGACATCGGCAGTGCTTGCCACCACATACGGCATTGGTATGTTGTGGGCCGCTCCCGTTCTTTTTCTGTGGCAGGGAGCAATTTATTTGCTCACCTCTTTGGCAGGCAACATTATCCCCACCACCCTTGTTACCGAACTCTCCATTGTGGGTGGCGTGCTCATTGCCGCTTCGGGGTTCAGCATTCTTGGCATAAAGGATTGCAAGGCTACAAATATGTTGCCGGCATTGGTTGTGCCTGTAATCTTCTTTCTTCTTAAAAGCCTGTTCTAACTGCCTTTGCCGTTGCAGTGTGTCTTGAATACAGGGCATATACACCGTTGATGCCCTTTCAAATAATTGTTTTGGCTCACCTGCAAAAGTCGTGGGAATAAAACTTTCTCACTCCTAAATCCTCGGTGGCCCGTGAGCAATTCTTTCTATCATTGAATTCCTTTATTTACTTTTTGTCGCTCAAAAAGTAACAAAAACGCCCGGCACACGGGGCGTTCAAGTCGCTCCTGTCTCTGCTCGTGAATAGCTTTAAAGCAATATAACTCGTTCGACACTCGCTTGTCGCTGCAAGCCTTTCTGCCGTTTGCAGGGTGCTGCGTAACTCGCTCCGTGCGACTATATAAGATAAATTATACCCGCACTGCGCTCAGACAGTACTCGCACAATGGCCTGCCACCGGCAGGGCTCTCCGCTGTCTCTCTTACGGTGCCGGTTTCTTTTTCTGGATTACTTCTGCTTGTACTGTACACCGCAAAGGGCTGCGTGGCTCGACACTGGGTGCAAAGCGAGTGCAGCAGAACTTTGATTCATCAATTGTAGGTGCGACAGCCTACGTTTTTGTGCACTTTTAAAAAGTGCAGCAGAAATCCTCACTTAATTGAGAGAATAGCCAATAATGACAACGAGAAATTTTGAGTAAGCCCCCTAGAATTTGCAGGTAAGCCATTGTTTCTTCTATTTGCCACAAGCAATGTATATAAAAAACATAGGAGCCACAAAAGCGGCTCCTATATTAATCCGGTCAATCGAATAATCAATAAGCAAACAGAGGATATTCAGCCATAACCTCATTGACCTTGCGGCGAACGGTAGCAATTACCTTCTCATCCTCGGGAGCATTGAGAACAGTCTCAATCATTTCGGCAATGAAAGGCATCATATCGTCCTTGACACCACGAGTGGTGATGGCGGGAGTACCCAAACGGATACCCGATGTCTGGAATGCGCTGCGTGAATCGAAAGGCACCATATTCTTGTTGGCAGTAATGTCGGCAGCAACAAGAGCCTTTTCGGCAACCTTACCAGTGAGGTCGGGATACTTGCCACGCAAATCAACAAGCATCGAGTGGTTATCGGTACCACCCGATACAATGCCGAAACCGCGGTCCATAAGCTCCTGCGCAAGAGTTGCGGCATTCAACTGCACCTGTGCCTGGTACTCTTTGAATTCAGGCTGCAAAGCCTCGCCAAAGGCAACAGCCTTCGCAGCTATCACGTGCTCCAACGGACCACCCTGAATACCGGGGAACACCGCCGAGTCGAGCAACTGCGACATCATCTTAACCTCACCTTTGGGAGTAGTCTTGCCCCAGGGGTTGGGGAAGTCCTTGCCAAGCAGAATTACACCACCGCGAGGACCACGCAAAGTCTTGTGAGTTGTTGATGTCACGATGTGGGCATATTTGAGAGGATTGTCGAGCAAGCCGGCAGCGATAAGGCCCGCAGGGTGAGCCATATCCACCATAAGGATAGCACCAACCTTATCGGCAATCTCACGCATACGCTTGTAATCCCACTCACGCGAATAAGCCGAACCACCACCGATAATCATCTTGGGACGTTCGCGCAAAGCAACCTCCTCCATCTGGTCGTAATCGACACGGCCGGTCTCGGCATTGAGGTTATACTCGCAAGGAGTGTATATAAGGCCCGATGTGTTAACGGCAGAACCGTGTGAAAGGTGACCGCCGTGAGCCAGGTTCAATCCCATAAACTTATCACCGGGGTTCAACACAGCAAGGAACACTGCAGCGTTGGCCTGTGCACCAGAGTGAGGCTGAACATTCACCCACTCCGCACCGAAAAGCTCTTTAAGACGCTCGCGTGCAATATCCTCAACAATGTCAACCACCTCGCAACCGCCATAATAGCGTTTGCCGGGATAACCCTCGGCATATTTGTTAGTCAAACAAGAACCCATTGCCTGCATAACCTCGTTACTTACAAAGTTTTCCGATGCAATAAGCTCTATACCTTTAAGCTGACGGCGATGCTCCATCTCTATCAGCTGAAATACTCTATCGTCGCGTTTCATTTTCTATATTTTGAATTGTTTTTAACTCGTTTTCTTATTTGAAGTTGCAAAGATACAACAAACGAGCGAGAAATATGAAACTTGTTTCAATATTTTTCAAAGCGAGTGCAGGAAATCTTCGCGATTTATCGCAAAGACAACAAACAAGTGAGAATTGTGCAAGCCAATGGAGGAAAATTTATTTTCACACGCAATGAGCTCAGCTAAATTTCGCTGAAAGCATAAATGTCGAGCTTGCTTGAACATTTTTCAAAGCGAGTGCCGATAATCTTCGCGATTTATCGCAAAGACAACAAACGAGCGAAGTGCATCAAGACGGCACTTTAAGGCTCCCCCAACAAACCACCCCACCTAAAAACAATCTCCGCAAGCTACCCAAAAGCTGCTTGCGGAGATTCGTTATTTTATAAATTGGTGAATTATTCGGCCTTTGCACGGCGGATACCGCGTTTCTTGGGTGCGGGTGCCTCGGCGGGCTGTGCCTGCTGGATGCCGGCGAGTTCGGGGTCGATCATAATGCGGCCGCAGTTCTCGCAAACGATAATTTTCTTGCGCATACGTATGTCGAGCTGGCGCTGTGAGGGGATTTTGCTGAAACAACCGCCACAAGCGTCGCGCTCTACGTACACAATGCCAAGACCGTTACGTGTGCTCTTGCGAATGCGTTTGAACGATGCAAGAAGGCGGGGCTCGATGTTGAGTTCAAGGTCGCGGGCCTGCTCACGGAGTTTCTCCTCTTCGGCCTTGGTCTCGGTAACAATCTCTTCGAGCTCGGTGCGTTTCATTTCAAGGTCTTTCTTGCGCTCTTCGAGAAGGTTCTGCGACTTTTCGAGCTCTTCGGTCTTGTATTTCTCCTGGTTGCGTGCCTCGTTTATCTTCTTCTCGTCGTGCTCGATAACGAGGTTGTTGTATTCTATCTCCTTGTTCAAGAGGTCGAACTCGCGGTTGTTGCGCACGTTGTTCTGGTCCTCGGTGTATTTTGCAATGTTTTTCTTTGCTTTCTCCATCTCCTCGCGGAAGGCCACGATGTTCTCGCGCACGCTCTTTATCTCGGCATTGATATTCTCGATGCGTGTGCCAAGACCTACTATTTCGTCTTCGAGGTCTTTCACTTCGAGGGGAAGCTCGCCGCGGAGGATTTTTATTTTGTCAATTTCTGAAAGTACTGTCTGCAATTCGTAAAGAGTCTTCAATTTCTCTTCAACTGTGTACTCTGTGGGATCTTTCTTTGCCATCGTTTTAAATTATTTAAGGTTAATATTTACAGGTATTGTATGGGGTTGGTATTGTTTTCGGTTACCTTTACGCACAGTTGCGGGAAGGCTCCCGATATTATCTCTTTGAATATATCCATTGTGAACTGTTCACTCTCGTAGTGCCCTATCACTGCCACTATCATCTTGCCGTCGTAGTTGAAGAGGTCGTGGTAACGTGCTTCGCCTGTGAGGTAGAGGTCGGCACCGGCGGCAAGAGCTGCACCGGCAAACGAGCCGCCTGCCCCGCCGCAAAGGGCAACCCTTTTCACTTTCTTGCCCTGCAACGATGTGTGGCGCACACTGCCGGCCGAGAATGTTGTCTTTATTCTTTCGAGGAACTCGCGTTCTTCACACTCCACAGGCAGTTCTCCAATGACACCTGTTCCGGCAGTAGCCCAGCTGTTCTGCAAGGGATAGAGGTCGAAGGCGGGATCCTCATAGGGGTGAGCAGCAAGCAGTGCCTTTACAACCTTGCTTTTGAGATAGGCAGGGAGAATGGTGTCGATGCGCACCTCCTCTTCCTTGTGCAACTCGCCTACCGAGCCGCAGAAGGGGTTGGCACCCTCGCCTGCTTCAAATGTTCCGTAGCCCTGTACGTTGTAGCTGCACGAGCCGTAGTTGCCAATCTTGCCGCAACCGGCCGCAAAGAGTGCATTGCGCACAGCATCAGCCGCCGCAGTGGGCACATAGACCGATAATTTGAGCAGGGCGTTCTCTTTGGGAACAAGTATTTTGAGGTTACCCAGCCCCAACTTGCCGGCAATGCGGTAGTTTACTCCGCCGGGGGCGTTGTCTATATTCGTGTGAGCCGAATATATTGCCACGCCGTTGCTCAATGCCTTGATGACACAGCGTTCGACATAGGTTGAACCTGTGATTTTTTTTAGGGGCGAGAAGATAAGGGGGTGATGTGATACAATGAGATTGCACCCCGATGCCACGGCTTCGTCTACAACTTTTTCCGTCACATCAAGACACAATAAAACCCCTGTAACTTCCGCTTCTGTTAATCCAACTTGCAATCCGGCATTATCGAAACCATCTTGTAAGGGCAGAGGCGCGAACATTTCAAGGGCTGCTGCTATATCCTTTATTTTAGCCAATGCTTATTATAATGTTGCGCAAGTATTCTTGCATTTACGTTGGCAAAGTTAATATATTTTCGGGGAAATTCCATTCTTTGGCGGAATTTATTTTTCGCGGTTGCGAAATAATCACTTAACCGGGAATTGCAAAGTCAAGAGATAACGACACTGTGGTTCTGTGCATCGTATCTTATACCATCGCCATCGATGAAAGAGTGCAATGCCCCGTTAGCCGACAATTCGGCTGCGGTACCGCAATGCAAGGTACCGCCATCGAGGAGCCAAAGCCTGTCGCACAAGCGCAGTACAAGTTCTACATCGTGCGACGACACAAGAACAGCCTTGTTCATCTCCACAGTAAGTTTTTTGAGTAGGCGGAACAGAGCCACCTTGCTGGGAAAATCGAGGAAGGCGGTGGGTTCGTCGAGCATCACTATCGGGGTTTCCTGGGCAAGAGCTTTCGCTATCATACATTTCTGCCGCTCGCCGTCGCTCAATGTGCCCACCCGTCGGTCGGCAAGGGGAAGAATACCAATTGCCGCCATTGCACGCTCCACAATCTCTTTGTCGCAAGCACGCAGATGACCTATGAAATTGGTATAGGGTGTGCGGCCTATCGCCACAAGCTCGCGCACCGTGAGGTTAAGGGCAACGGCAGTGTCGGTGAGCACCACCGAAAGCAGCTTCGACAGGCTTGCAGGTGTTGCCTCGCCACCTTGCAGGCCGGCATAACGCAAGCTACCTGCCAATGGTTGCCGGTAGCCGGCAAGCGTGCGCAGCAGTGTAGATTTACCGGCACCGTTGCGCCCCACAAGCGCAACGACCTCGCCACGTCGCAGGGTTGCGTTTATGGAGCCAGCAACGGTTACGGCGGCCTTTTTGCCGCCGTAACCTATTGCAAGTCCTTCTATTTCTATTGCGTCACCGTGCATTGTTTCGCATTAACGGAAATCCATCCATTTGTCGAGCAGTTCAAGCACCTTCTCGCGCTGTGCGGGGGGCAGGTTGGCTATGCGTGCCGAGTGGCTGCCGTCGGGAACTATGAAGACGTTTACGTTCTCCTTGCCACGCTCGCTCAACCAGGTTACGCCGCTTGCTGTCCAGGGGTCCCACTCGCCATAAATGAAGATGGCTTCGGGGTCGTTCTCGGTGTAGAAGTCGGTAACCTTGCGGTGGTTGGTGTCGTCGAACACAACATCGGCAAACTCGGCGGGGAGCATCACTTTCTTCAAATAGCCTTCAATGTCGGCTGGGTTGATGTACTTCACAAAGGGATCGGCGTTGTAGCCATAATAACCGAAGTCCTTGACTGCCTGCACAAAGAATGAACCTATCTTTGTGGTGGCCGAGAAGTAGTCGGGGCTGCACATCTTTACAAAATATGCGAACACCTCGTCATCACTTGCCTCGCTTGTGGGGATATTGTCGATGGGTGCACCCCACTGCCAGAACGAAAACTGGTATTCAAGCACGCAAAGGTCATATATTTCGGATGAGGGAGCGCGGAATGTGTAGCCCTGCTCGGCGCAATATGCATCGAAGAGGGGCATAAGCTGCTCCTTGCGCTCAAACAGCAGGTATTGGTAGTTTCTCACTGCATCGCGTTTCTCTTTGGTTGACACACGCTCCAAGAACGATTCGTGACGGCCATCCTCCACCGCACAGCTCAACGGTCCCACATAGGGAACGGTTACATCGACATCGTCGGGATAGTAGGCGCGGAAGAACATTGATGTGGAACCGCCCTTGCTGATACCTGTTGTCGCCCACTTCTTTGTGTAGAATTTCTTGAAGGCTGTGATTATGTTGTGATAGTCGGTCATTGAATTGGCAACTGTGAGATACTCCCAATTGCAGGGCTGGGGTGTGGAACCCGAAAAATAACGATACTCCACGAAAATGATATTTGCATCGAGAATTGAGGTCAGTTCCTCCATATATCGGGGGTTGTTGAAGGCGTAATCGGCACCATAACCTTCGGTTACCACAACAACGGGACGGTCGTAACCGCGGTGGCCCAGCATTACGCGCTGCTCGAATGTGCCTTTCGACTCATCGCCCGGCACAAGCTGCTGACGGAATTTCATAAGGTAGTAACTGCGTGTGGTGTCGGCTTTTTCCAGCTTTTCCACGCCGCTCACGGCTTCAATCTTTTTGAGCATCGCTTCAATATTGTCGCTTTGTGCGTTTGCTATAATTGCTACGGCAAACAGCGAAACAAGAAATAATAGTTTTTTGTACATAATTTATATTGTTTAAGTTCGTGCTTTTTTTGCGGGTGCACCGTGCACACCTTTGCTAATTTAAGGCAAATTTACAGAAAAAACCCAAACCAAGCAATTCTTTATATATTATTTATGTTTTCGCACCAAGATGTTTGTTTATAAGTTGCTTGAATTTCTTTTCGGGAGAAATAGCCGACCCGTAAACAACGTATTTTTAGCATATCAATGATAATCTTTGCAAAGACATAAATATCAAACAATTACAAAGGTTTTATCCTACTTTTTGTCCACCCTGCCCTACTTTTTGTCCACCCTGCCGGGAAGGCAGACACAGGCTCACCTGCAAAAGTTGAAGGATAAAACATTCCTCACTTTTAAATCCTCGGCGGCCCGTGAGTAATTCTTTCTATCATTGAACTCCTTTATTTACTTTTTGTCGCTCAAAAAGTAACAAAAACACCCGGCACAGAAGGTTCACGATTCTGCCGTAGGGGCAGACCGATGTGTCTGCCCAAAAAGCAGCACACAACAACAGGGCGCACACGCCGGTGACGCCCCTACATAAGAAAATAGCCGAGAATAACACCGAGAATATTCGAGCAAGCCCCCTTGAATTTGCTACTGAGTGCAGACACATCGGTCCCGCCCGAATAGCGATACAAAAAAACGGGATTGCCATTTGGCAATCCCGTCGATGATATAGTAAAGAAATGTATTACTTCGAAACCTTTTCAAGACGTTTGAGGATAACAAAGATAAAGAGTGCAGCAAGCAAACAGATGCCTATGAGCACACCCCATACAACTGTCAAGGGAGCATTCCACATAAGAGCGGGAATTGCAACAAGGAAGTTGCCGACAGCAGTGGCAACAAACCATCCACCCATCATCATACCGGCATACTTGGGAGGAGCAACCTTTGTCACGAACGAGATACCGATGGGCGACAGAAGAAGCTCGGCAAAAGTAAGGATGAGGTATGTAGAAATCAACCAGTTGGGCGATACGTTAGCCATATGCAAGGGCTGGCCGTCTGCTGTATATTCGGGCGAAGGCAAGCCAATGGAACCGATGGTGAGCAACAAATAAGCCACTGCGGCAACCAACATACCCAAACCAATCTTCATGGGAGCAGAAGGCTCTTTGCCCTTCTTTGCAAGAGCACCGAAGATGGCTATTGAAACGGGAGTAAGAGCAACCACAAAGCAAGCATTGAACTGCTGGAAGATGGGTGCGCTGACCTCGGTTACAGCGGGGAGTGTTGTATACTTGTAGATAAGACCGCCCACGGCAGCAGCGATAACGGCAGCCGAGATAGCCTTGCCCTTGCCGCTTGTGCTCTGGAACAGACCAAAGAGGCCATAAACCAGGAAGATGGCAAGCACGAGGTTTACAACATCAAAAGCCATGCTCTCGATACCGGTAGAACTTGTAGCAGTGTAGTCACGAGCAAAGAATGTAAGGGTTGAACCGTTCTGGTGGAATGCCATCCAGAAGAAGATAACCACAGCAAATACAAGGCAGAGGGCAACGATGCGCTCCTTTGTTTCGGCAGGGCTCAACTCCTTCACGGCAGTGTCGCCGGCTGCGGCAGCAGCCTTGCCTCTATCGGTGTGGCTGAATGTGCTGCGGAATGCATAGTAGATTGCAATTGACACAATGAGCGAAATACAAGCTACACCGAATGCAAAGTGATATGAATCGGCCTCGCTCACGCCCAAAGAAGCCTGTGCCCACTTCATAATCTCGATGGCAGCAGTGGGAGCAAACATTGCACCTACATTGATAGCCATATAGAAGACGCTGAAACCGGCATCGCGCTTGCTCGAATACTTGGGATCGTCGTAGAGGTTACCCACCATCACCTGCAAGTTACCTTTGAACAGGCCGGTACCGAGCGAGATGAGCACCAACGCCATTACCATAGCAGTGACAGCCACCTCATTGGCTCCGAGAGGCAATGCGAGTACCACATAACCCAGGAACATAATGGTGATACCGATTGTCACCATCTTGCCATAGCCGAACTTGTCGGCAGCCATACCACCGAACAGAGGCATAAAATACACAAAGCCCAGGAAGGCCGAATAAATTGAACCTGCAAGAGCACCGGAAAATCCAAAGTTCGCTTGCAGGAACATCACAAATACAGCCAACATGGTGTAGTAGCCGAAACGCTCACCGGTATTGGCCAAAGCCAAGGCATACAAGCCTTTTGGTTGTCCTTCGAACATAAAAAATAAAGTTTAAAAGTTAGTATTAAAATATCCCTAAAACAATGCGGCCGGGCCGCAAACTTTATGCAAGGCACACAATGCGCCTCACACTGATACCGCGATTCCCATACGGGTATTTTCGCGATTTATTGCAAAGATACCGACAAACGAGCGAGAAATTACGAAGCTTGCTTCTATATTTTTCACAGCGAGTGCAGGGTATTTTCGCGATTTATCGCAAAGATAGTAAAAAACGAGCGAAACTCAAAGAGAAAAACAGAGTTACTTAAATATTTTAAGATAAATGATACTATATTTGCATAAGCAAGGCACTTTTCAACGCCCGCAGAAAACAGATACAAACTGTGGTTAAAAATAGTTACAAAACAATTGCTCAACAGCATAAAACAGACTGCACGATTGTTTAGAGTATGAGATAAACCAATAACTTATAACAACCGAATTATGAAAAAATTACAAATTTTCTACCAACAGAAATGCCCTTATTGTGAAAAAGCGTTCAAATTTATTGACGAATTAAAGGAGGAGAACGACCTCTACCGCCTCATTGAGCCGCAGCTCGTGGAAGAGACTCTCGAAGTGGATTACGCCGCTATGTTCGACTACTTTCTGGTACCCACCTTCTACATCGACGAAAAGAAAGTCCACGAAGGAGCAGTGAGCAAGCAGCAAGTGAAAGAGATTCTCGATGCCACACTTGAAGATTGAAATGCAGCCAGGAGTCTTTTGCTGCAAGATTTCATTTTTCAAAAGAAATTTAAACAGCTTCTAAAACCGTTTGCGTGGCAAATGTTAAAAAAACTTACACGTTACCGAGCGAAAAGTGCAGATAAATTTTGCCCATTCGCTCGGTTTATATTATCTTCGCAGTTAAAATAGATAATTATATAAATAACACATACAAAATGAGCGACCAACGTTATATGATGCGTGGCGTGTCGGCATCGAAAGAGGATGTCCACAACGCAATTAAGAACATCGACAAAGGGCTTTACCCCAAAGCATTCTGCAAGATAATCCCCGACATACTGGGCGGCGACCCCGAATACTGCAACATTATGCACGCCGACGGCGCGGGCACAAAATCGTCACTCGCCTACCTCTACTGGAAAGAGACCGGCGATACATCGGTGTGGAAAGGCATTGCCCAGGATGCTCTCATTATGAACATAGACGACCTGTTGTGCGTGGGAGCCACCGACAACATCCTTGTATCATCGACCATCGGCCGCAACAAACTGCTCATTCCCGGTGAAGTGATATCGGCAATCATCAACGGCACCGACGAACTGCTTGCCGAGTTGCGCGAAATGGGCGTGGGCGTGTATGCCACAGGCGGTGAAACTGCCGATGTGGGCGACCTTGTGCGCACCATAATAGTGGACAGTACCGTAACCTGCCGTATGAAGCGCAGCGATGTGATAGACAACGCCAACATTGCCGGCGGCGATGTGATTGTGGGTATGGCATCGTACGGGCAAGCCACCTACGAGAAGGGATATAACGGCGGAATGGGCAGCAACGGACTCACATCGGCCCGTCACGACGTTTTTGCCAAGTATCTTGCCGAAAAATACCCCGAAAGCTACGATAAAGGGGTTCCCGCCGAACTCATATATTCGGGCAAGCTCGCACTCACCGACGAGGTAGAGGGTTCACCCATTGATGCCGGCAAGCTTGTGCTCTCCCCCACCCGCACCTACGCCCCCATTGTAAAGAAGATGCTCGATGCGCTCCGTCCTCAAATTCACGGCATGGTACACTGTTCGGGCGGTGCACAGACAAAAGTAATGCACTTTGTGGAGAACAAGCGCGTCATTAAAGACAACCTCTTCCCCATTCCACCGCTCTTCAAGACCATAAAGGAGCAGAGCGGTACCGACTGGGCCGAAATGTACAAGGTGTTCAATATGGGGCACCGTTTGGAGGTATATGTAAAACCCGAATATGCCGACGAAGTGATAGCGATAAGCAAGAGCTTCGGTGTCGACGCACAGGTGATTGGCCGCGTAGAGGATGCCGAAAAGAACGAACTTATAATTAAAAGCCCCTACGGCACATTCAAATATTGATAGATGGAGAACGAAAATTCACTATTGAGCAAGCTCAACGATATGGAAGCACGCTTCCAGGAAGTTGCAACGCTTATAACCGACCCCGCCGTGGTGGCCGACATGAAGCGTTATGTGAGGCTCAACAAAGAATACCGCGAGCTCGAAGAGATACTCGCAGCACGCAAACGATACATACAGCTCCTCACCTCGCAGCGCGAGGCTAAGGACCTGCTTATGAATGAGAGCGATGCCGAACTTCGCGAAATGGCGCGCGAGGAACTCGACCACTGCGAGAAGGAGATTCCCGCCGTGGAGGAAGAGATAAAACTGCTGCTTATCCCCGCCGACCCGCAGGACGACAAGAATGCAATTCTGGAAATACGCGGCGGTACCGGCGGCGACGAGGCTGCCATTTTTGCAGGCGACCTCTTCCGTATGTACAGCAAATATTGCGAGAGCAAGGGATGGAGGCTCGAAGTATCGAGTTGCAGCGAGGGAACATCGGGCGGCTACAAGGAGATTATATGTACCGTAACTGGTGATAAGGTGTACGGCACGCTCAAATACGAGTCGGGCGTGCATCGCGTACAGCGTGTTCCTGCAACCGAGACACAAGGCCGCGTACACACATCGGCAGCATCGGTGGCGGTGCTGCCCGAAGCCGAAGCCTTCGACGTGGAGATAACCGAGAGCGCAATCAAATGGGATACCTTCCGTTCGAGCGGCGCAGGTGGACAGAACGTAAACAAGGTGGAATCGGGAGTGCGACTCCGCTACCCTTGGCTCAACCCCGAAACCGGACAGGTGGAGGAGATACTCATCGAGTGTACCGAAACCCGCGACCAACCCAAGAACAAGGAGCGTGCCCTCGCCCGCTTGCGCACCCTTATATACGACCGCGAACACCAGCGTTATGCCGATGACATTGCAAACAAGCGCAAGACAATGGTGTCGACAGGTGACCGCTCGGCCAAGATACGCACATACAACTACCCGCAGGGGCGCATCACCGACCACCGCATAAACTACACCATATACAACCTTGCGGCATTCGTAAACGGTGATATACAGGACTGCATAGACCACCTCATTGTGGCCGAGAACACCGAACGTATGAAAGAAAACGAACTATAAAAACATATGACCATGAACAGACAAGAACTTGTAAAACAGATTAAAGAGAAACGCTCTTTCCTGTGTGTGGGACTCGACAGCGACATAAAGAAGCTCCCAGCCTGCCTCAAAGATAGCGACGATGCAATATTCGAGTTCAACAAAGCCATAATAGATGCAACAGCCCCCTACACTGTTGCCTATAAGCCTAACCTCGCGTTCTACGAGGCGTTCGGCGTGAAGGGGTGGATAAGTTTTGAAAAGACCGTAAAATATATAAAGGAGAAATACCCCGAAATATTCATCATCGCCGATGCCAAGCGCGGCGACATAGGCAACACATCGGCACTCTACGCCCGCTCGTTCTTCGAGGAGATGAAGGTCGACTCACTCACAGTGGCACCTTATATGGGCGAAGACAGCGTAAAACCCTTCCTCGCCTATGAAGACACCTGGGTTATACTGCTTGCCCTTACATCGAACCCCGGTTCACACAACTTCCAGCTCACCAAAGACGAAGAGGGCACAATGCTCTTCGAAAAGGTGCTTGCCACTTCGCGCGAATGGGGAAGCAAGGAGAATATGATGTATGTTGTGGGTGCCACACAGGGCAAATCGTTCGAGAATGTACGCCGCATTGTACCCGAACACTTCCTGCTGGTTCCCGGCGTGGGAGCACAGGGCGGTTCGCTCGAAGAGGTGTGCAAGTACGGTATGAACAGCGACTGCGGCCTCCTTGTAAACGCCAGCCGTGCCATAATATTTGCCGACAGCAGCGAGAACTTCGCAGCCGTTGCCGCAGAGAAAGCACGCGACTACCAGCAACAGATGGAACGTGAACTAAAAGTCCGAAACATAATCTAAATCTGCATTTATTGCGAAAATTCATACACAAAGCAGTGTAAATCCGGAACAAAGAATTATCTTCGTATTTGAAAAACATATATAGATATGAAATTCACAGCTCAACAAATAGCATCCTTCATAAACGGAGAAGTGATAGGCAACCCCGCTGCCGAAGTATATACATTTGCCAAGATTGAAGAGGGCACCCCCGGCGCACTCTCCTTCCTTGCCAACCCCAAATATGCCGACTACATTTACACCACCCAATCGTCGGTGGTTCTTGTAAACAGGGACTTCCAGGCCAACGGTGAAATAAATGCCACACTCATAAAGGTTGACAACGCATACGAAAGCCTTGCCAAACTGATGTCGATGTACGAGGCAAGCAAGCCAAAGAAACAAGGAGTGAGCTCGCTCGCATCAATCTCCCCCACAGCCAAAGTGGGCGAGAACTGCTACATTGCGCCCTTTGCCGTTATAGGCGACGGTTGCGAGGTGGGCGACGGCTGCTACATACACGAAGGCGTGTCGGTTGGTGACGGAGCAAAAGTGGGCAACAACTGCATACTGTATGCCAACGTTACAATCTACCACGACTGCCGTGTGGGCAACAACTGTATTCTGCACAGCGGTTGCGTCATAGGTGCCGACGGTTTCGGCTTTGCCCCCACTGCCGACGGTTACGAAAAGATACCCCAGATGGGTATAACAATACTCGAAGACAACGTTGAGATTGGTGCCAACACCTGTGTCGACCGTGCCACAATGGGTGCAACCGTTGTACACAAAGGCGTAAAACTCGACAACCTTGTACAGATTGCCCACAACGACGAGATTGGTTCACACACCGTAATGGCAGCACAGGCAGCAGTTGCAGGCTCCACAAAAATTGGTGAATGGTGTGTAATGGGTGGCCAGGCCGGTATTTCGGGACACTGCACCATTGGCGACCGCACTATGGTGGGCCCGCAATGTGGTACCATCGGCAGCCGCAAGGGTGGCGAGCAGTTGCTCGGCTCTCCCGCAATCGAGGCAAAAGAGTATATGAAGATATCGGCTTATATGCGCCGCCTTCCCGACCTTGACAAGAAGGTTAGAGAGCTCACAAAAGAGATTGAAGCATTAAAGAAGAATAACAAATAAAATAATTTGCGATGAACAAGCAAAAGACACTGAACGGTAGTTTTTCACTCTTCGGTAAAGGACTACACACGGGATTGAGCCTCACAGTTACGTTCAACCCCGCACCCGAGAATTACGGATATAAAATACAACGTATCGACCTCCCGGGCGAGCCCATCATTGATGCCGTTGCCGAGAACGTGACCGAAACGACACGCGGTACCGTGCTCACAAAAGGCGAAGCACGAGTAAGCACGGTGGAACACGCAATGGCAGCCCTTTTTGCACTTGGCATCGACAACTGCCTTATGCAGGTCAACGGCCCCGAGTTCCCCATTCTCGACGGTAGCGCAAAATTCTATGTAGAGAACATAGAGCGCATTGGAGTAAAGGAGCAGAACGCCGAAAAGGATGTATTCGTAATTAAATCGAAAATAGAGATAAAAGACGAGAGCACCGGCAACTCCATTATAATTCTCCCCGACGAGAATTTCAGTCTTAACGTACTTGTACACTACGATTCGGGCGTGCTCTACAACCAGTATGCCACACTCGAAAGTATGGAGGAGTTCAAGGAGGAGATTGCATCGAGCCGCACATTCGTCTTTGTACGTGAGCTCGAACCTCTGCTCAACGCCGGCCTCATTAAGGGCGGCGACTTGGACAACGCCATTGTAATATACGAGCGCGAAATGCCCCAGGATAAATATGACCAGCTTGCCGATGTACTTGGTGTTCCCCACATGGATGCCAAGAAACTCGGTTACCTCAACCACAAGCCTCTTGTGTGGAACAACGAGCCTGCGCGTCATAAACTGCTCGACATTATAGGTGACCTTGCCCTCATTGGCAAACCCTTGCAGGGCCGTATTATCGCAACCTGCCCCGGACACACTATAAATAATAAGTTCGCGCGCGCGATGCGTAAGGTAATACGCGAGCACCAGATTCAGGCACCAATATACGACCCCAACCGTGAGCCCGTGATGGACATCAATCGCATAAAGCAGTTGCTTCCCCACCGCTCACCAATGTTGCTCATAGACAAAGTGACTGAACTTGGTTCCAACTACATTGTGGGAATAAAGAACGTGACTGTGAACGAGACATTCTTCAACGGACACTTCCCAAGCGAGCCCGTAATGCCGGGCGTACTCATTGTGGAGGCAATGTCGCAGTGTGGCGGCCTCTTCATACTCAACATGCTTGAAACACCCAGCGACTACTCTACCTACTTCCTTAAAATAGAGAAAATCGCATTCCACAAACTTGTTGTGCCCGGTGACACACTTGTGTTCAAGGTAGAGCAGATAAGCCCCGTACGTCACGGCATTGCCATGATGCGCGGTTATGCATTCGTGGGCGAGAAACTCGTTGCCGAAGCACAATTCACAGGACAGATTATTAAGAAATAAACACATACTGCTATGATACATCCATCAGCTTACATTGATCCCGAAGCAAAAATCGGTGAAAACTGCGAAATAGGTGCATTTGTATATATCGACAAGAATGTTGTTATAGGTGACAACTGTATCATTATGCCCCAGGCCTGTATCCTCAACGGTACACGAATGGGCAAGAACAACAAGATTTACCACGGTGCCATAATCGGCGGTGAGCCCCAGGACCTCAAATTCCGCGGCGAGGAGACTACAACCGAGATTGGCGACAACAATATGATACGCGAAAACGTTACAATACATCGTGGAACAGCCTCAAAGGGAAAAACCGTTGTAGGCAGCAACAACCTCATTATGGAGAACGCCCACATTGCCCACGACTGCGAGATTGGCAGCGGTTGCATCATTGGCAACTCGACCAAAATCGCCGGTGAGGTGATAATTGACGACAACGCCATTTTGAGTGCCTGCGTGCTTGTACACCAGTTCACCCACATTGCGGGCTATGTTATGATACAGGGCGGCAGCCGTCTAAACAAGGATATTCCTCCCTACATCATCGTGGGCCGCGACCCCGCACGCTACTGCGGTCTTAACATTGTGGGCTTGCGCCGCCGCGGCTTCTCGAACGAGGCAATACACGCTATACACGAGGCTTACCGCCTGCTCTACGGCAAGGGCAACAATGTATCTATGGGCGTTGCACAAATTAAAGAGACACTGCCTATGACTCCCGAAGTAGAGCACATACTCAACTTTGTGGAGAATGTGGCTACACGCGGAATCATTGGATAATAAAATTACTGTTATGGTATACAAATTCAGACTATTGTCAGACGAGGTAGAGGATTTCAGAAGAGATATAGAGATTGACTCCGACGCAACATTCCTCGACCTTCACAAAGCTATATTGGAGTCGGTGGGCTACCCCGACGACCAGATGACATCCTTCTTCATCTGCAACGACAAGTGGATAAAGGAGAAGGAGATAACACGCGAGGATATGGGAAGTATGTCCGAGGAGGACAGCTACATAATGGAAGAGTGCGTGTTGGGTGAGCACGTCGAGGAGGAGAAGCAGAAACTTATGTATGTATTCGACCCCCTGGGCGACCGAGTATTCTATATGGAATTGAGCAAAATACGCTTCGGTGAGAGCTGCGACAAGGCAACCTGCACCAAATCGACAGGCGAGGCTCCCGCACAGACACTCAACTTCGACGAGCTAATGAGCAAGAACTCCGCTGCCGGTGCAGCCAACGACGAGTTGGAAGAGGATTTCTACGGCAGTGACGGCTACAACGACGACGACATCGACGAAGAGGGCTACAACATTGGCGGCATCGAAGATATCAGCTCAATAGATGACCTTTACTGATAACACGTTCTCTTTTACGGGAATGAACAATTTAGTCGTACTGATAGGCCCCACCGCAGTGGGCAAGACCGAAACAAGTTTTGCCATTGCAAGCCACTTCGGCTGTCCCATAATATCGGCCGATTCCAGGCAAATGTATAAAGGGATGGAGATTGGTACGGCAATGCCCACACGAGAAGAGCTCGCCCGACACAAGCACTACTTTGTCGGGCAGCTTGCACCGGGCGACTATTACAGCGCGGCACGTTACGAAGAGGAGGTGCTCGCGCTTCTTCAAGAAGAGTTCCCCCACCACCCCACAATGCTGCTTTCGGGCGGCTCAATGATGTACATCGATGCCGTGTGCAAAGGTATCGACGACATACCCACCGTTGATGCCGACACCCGGCAGATGATTCTCGAAAAATATGAGCGTGAGGGGCTGCAACAGTTAAGCGACGAACTCCGTCTGCTCGACCCTGAATACTACAACGAAGCCGACATAAAGAACCCCAAGCGCGTTATGCACGCACTCGAAATATGTTATATGACCGGCAAGCCTTACAGTTCGTTCCGCAAGCAGGCAAAGAAGGAACGCCCCTTCAACATAATAAAGGTGGGCTTGCGACGCGAACGCGAGGAACTGTATGAACGCATAAACCGACGTGTCGATATTATGATAAAGCAGGGGCTTGTCGACGAGGTAAGGCAATTCCTACACCTTAAAGAGCACAACTCGCTCAACACAGTCGGCTACAAGGAGATTTTCAAATACCTCGACGGCGAATGGACACTCCCCTTTGCCATTGAGAAGATAAAGCAGAACACCCGCATATACTCGCGCAAACAGGTAACGTGGTATCGCAAGGATGAGGAAATTGCCTGGTTCCACCCCACTGAAACCGAAAGGATTATTGCCTACATTGAAGAGAATTTAAAACATAATTAAAACAGACTTAATGCTCTTCTCATAAAGGAGTAATTCTAAAAAACAACAGAGAACACCATCATTAATTGCTGCTTGAATGATACATAAGATAATAAGACATCTGCTGCTTACATTGTTTATTACGACTATGGCACTGCCCGCCACCGCTCAACGCATAGAGAGTGGCTACATATTTCCCAATGACTACAAGAATTCCAACGATGTAAAAAGCGGCAAAGGAGGATTATTCTACATTTCGGGCAGTTACCGTCAACCGCTTTACATGCGACACGACAGCGTGAAGGGCACTAAAATGCTAACCGCCACCATTAGCGGCAAGTATGCCTCACTCTGTAATAAAGAAGGTATCATTGCCAATAACCCCGAAGAGATAATCAACATCGGCACTATGCTCACATACGTTGCCCCCATTACAGAACGATGGAATTTGGTAGCAACAGCAGGTATATCATTAAACGCAATTCCCGAATACATACGCCTGCAAAGCATTGCAATTACAGGAGGTACAATATTTATGTACCGCGTGAACAAAGAACTGAACATAGGAATAGGCGCAGTGGTAACAACAGCCTATGGCGAGCCGGTAATAATCCCAACCCCATTCATTACCTGGAAGCGCAATGGCAAATTCAGTATCGACCTAAACATGCGTGGTATGCCCGAACTTGCCATTACTACTCAAATAGACAAGCGCACGGAACTTTCTATCACACCCATAGCAATAGAAGGACTTTCGGCAGTTGTAAACATTGGCAATTCCAACAAGCTATACACACAAAGAATATTTAAGTCCACGATAGGAATAAGCCACAAAATATGCAATGGCTTAACACTCTATGCACAAACCGGATATATCCCCTATCGCTCCGTTCGCATTCAGGAACGTAGCCACAGAACATTCTGGAAAGAACTGTTCGATACTGATAAACGCTGTAAATTCTCCCCTTCCGGTTTTGTTTCAATCGGTGTAAAATACAATTTGTAATCTACTGCTTCGGACTACCGCACAACAGTTAAAAAACGTAAAATATAGTACTATGTATTGCAAGGTACTATATTTTATCATACATTTGTGCCGGAATAAAAAAGTATAAAGAGGAATGTACGTAGAAAATGTAAAATCACAGATGCGCAAAGGTATGCTTGAATATTGCATAATGCTGCTTTTGCGCGAAAAGCCCTTCTACACATCGGACATTATAGAGGAACTTGAAAAGGCCAACCTGATAGTTGTGGAAGGAACCCTCTATCCCCTGCTCACACGGTTGCGCAAAGAGGGATTGCTCGATTATGAGTGGCAAGAGAGCCCTTACGGCCCGCCACGGAAGTATTATAAACTGACAGTTGCCGGCAAGGAGGTGCTTGCTGCACTCGATGAGAACTGGAACGCGCTTGCCGACACCGTGGCACGAATAAGAAGTATTGATAAATAAAAAACTGTTTAAATTTCTTTCGAAAAAACGAACAGTTTCTAAAAAAGACAGAAATATATGAAAAAGACCATCACAGTCAACCTGGGAGGACGCGCCTTCCTCATTACCGAAGAGGCCTACAACAGCCTGAACGATTATTTGAGCAGCCTTGCTACAAGTTTCAAGGGGCACGATAGCTGCGACGAGATTATAGCCGACATTGAAGCCCGCATAAGCGAACTTTGCGAGAAGCGCCTTGCTCAAAACCACAGCGAGACAATTGAGCTGGACCTTGTAAACGAGATGATAAACCGTATGGGCAGGCCCGAATCGATGCTGCCCGACGATGAGCAATTACCCGGTGACGAGAAGACAAGCAGCAACAAAGAGGAGGAGAAAGAGAGCATTGCCGACAATATAAAGGAGCTTTTCGGGAAGATAGAACTGAACAAGAAATATTACCTCAACACCGACGACCGCATGCTGGGCGGTGTAATTTCGGGCCTTGCAGCCTACTTGAAGATTGATGTGACCATACTGCGCATAATAGCTCTTATTGCTATAATCGCATCGAGTCTTGTGGGAGTAATCATATACCTTGCGGTGTGGTGCATAGCCCCCACAGCCGGCAATACCACCGAGAAGTTGAGGATGCAGGGCATAACACCCACACCCGAAAACATTGCCGAAACAATAACCGGCACACAACGCGACGACAAGTCATCGACCATAACCACCGAGAAGGAGAAGAACAATATAACCCGTCTGTTGGTTATAGCAATAATTGCTGCGATAGGCTTTATATGGTTCCGTACATCATTCATAAGTATAAACGATGGTTTCATAAGTATAAACAATGGTTTCAACAGATTTGACACCAACAATTTAATGAACGGTTGCATATTGCTGTTCTGCGTCTTTATGGCCGGTGTGTGTGTGCAGAAGGCCAAGTTACCCGACAAACTTAAAACCATACTGTTGGTTGCAACCATACTTTTTGCTCTGTTTGTAATATTTGTTACACTGATGAACGCATTCAATTTAATGAACGGTTGCATATTGCTGTTCTGCGTCTTTATGGCCGGCGTGTTTGTGCAGAAGGCCAAGTTGCCCGATACGCTTAAAACCATATTGTTGGTTGCAACCATACTTTTTGCTCTGTTTGTAATATTTGTTACACTGACGAACGCATTCTGATAAATCAAGACCGATATGAAAAAGATAAACCAGATTGAGATAAGCGGCCGCAAGTTCTACTTCGAGGAAGATGCCTTGGCAACCCTCGAAAGCTACATAAACCGCATTAAGGAGCTCTACCGCGACAACGGCGAGGAGTTCAAAGTGGCCGAAGTGGAGAACCGTATAGCCGAAATGTGCCACAACCGTGTAGGCGAGAAAGGGATTGTTACAGCCCTGCTCATTGGCGAAGCCATAAACAGCATTGGCATACAGGTGGAAACCACACAGAACGAAGCACCGCAGGCCGATGATGCAGCACAGGAGGCGACAACCGCTACCGAGCCGAAGGATGAGAGCGACGAGCCCTGGTACCGCGCAATGCTACTTGGCAACAGAATATACCGCAATGCACACGACAGCTATCTGGGCGGAGTGCTTTCGGGCCTTGCGGCCTACTTCGGCACAAGCACAGCCTTGTTGCGCATACTCTCGTTCCTCCTGTTCTTCATTGAACCCGTGGGAACCGCACTCTTCTTTGTCTACATTGCCTTGTGGATGATATTCCCCAAAGCCACAAGCATCATAGACTACACCCGAATGCGCCGTGTAAGTACAAAGGATGGCGAGGAGAGCGTGCGTGCAATGTGGAAACAGAACTACGAACGCTCAATGCAGGAACTTGCACAACCGCCTGCCAACGGCTGTCTGCCCACACTTGTAAAGTTGCTTTTCTTCATTTTCGCAGCGTTCCTCATGGTGCCCATCGGCATAATGCTCATTGCAATAATAGTGATGCCGCTGACATTCTTCGGTCTGTTCTTGCAAGGCAACATTGCAGGATTGGTATCACTCCCCTTTGTGGTAATGGCAATATCGATAGTCGTAACCATAGCAATAATACTTTTTGCCATCATATATTGGATACTCAAAAAGTTCAGCGTGTGCAAGCCAATGAAACGATGGGCCAAAGCAACACTCATTGTTCTGTTGCTTACATCGCTCACATTCGCCGGCCTGTCGACCTACCGCACCCTAACACAATACGGAGGCGGCAATATTGCGGAGATGATTGAAACAGGGCTCACAGACCTGCTGTCGCCCGAAGGTATTTCGAAGTACTTCCTCAACGGCAGCCGTAAAACCGTAACGGGCAGGTTCTACAACACCCACCAGCCTCTTGCTGTCACAGGCGACAAAGTCTTTGCAAGCATATGGGGACCACACGAGGGATTATACAACATACCGCTTGTGATTGAAACCTTGCACAACGACAGGGGAGAATACGACATATATTTCTACCACCACAACGGCCCTATTGACGAAATTGACCGCAAGATTGCCGACAAGAGATACGATGCACGATACACCATAAACGGCGATGTAATTCACGGCAACCTCTACTTCATATGGGACAATGCCGACAACACCCTCTACATAGACGAAATTTATGAAATTCCCGATGGCACAAGGAACAACACCATAGTCCGTTGCAGCGAAACACTGCAAATAGGTGACATAGGTCACGACGGGGAATTCAACTTCGGCAATGCCGGAGAAAAGGGATTAGAGACTTTCTCTATATTTTTCTACGGTCAACAGAGAACACCCTCGCTGCTTGTGGGTGGCAACAACGATAGCGATGGAAGGGAGATTGAGCCATCATCTACCTACACACACATAAAGAGCCCGTTACAGGTGCAAAAGACTATGGCAACCACCATAAAGGACGATGGCACGAAAGACACCGTGAATATAAGCACCAGCATAACTGTCGACAAGAAGATGATGCATAAGACTATCGACGACTTGAAGAAAATTGGAAAAACCGCCGACAGCATCATAAATGGAGCCCACGGGATTATTGATGTTGATTACAGCGTAACTGAATAGGTTGAAATTCTCATAACGAAAATCTCCGCAAACCTTTGACCGGTTTGCGGAGATTTTTTTGTTGCAACGCACACGTTACTCTGCTACAAGCTGCCTGTATGTAGTCTTGGGCGAGCGCGCAGCCGTTGTTTCGTCGAGGCGGCGCACCGGAGTCGAATAGGGTGCGTTCTTCACCACATCGGGGTTCTCCTTTGCTTCGCGTGCCACGGTTTTCATTACCGATATGAACTCGTCGAGTGTCTCTTTGCTTTCGGTCTCGGTGGGTTCAATCATAATGCTCTGGTGGAAGAGCAAGGGGAAATAGATTGTTGGTGCGTGGTAGCCATAGTCGAGCAGGCGTTTTGCTATGTCGAGAGTTGTTACACCTGTGGATTTATCCACAAGGCCGTCGAACACGAATTCGTGCTTGCACACTCCCTCGATGGGCAACAGATAGTACTCCTTCAACGACTCCTTCACATAGTTGGCATTGAGCACGGCCAACGGGCCCACCATCTTCACATTCTCGCGGCCGAGTGTGAGTATATAGGTGTAGGCACGCAATATAACTCCGAAGTTTCCGAGGAAGTTCGACACATTGCCTGCCGACTTTTCGTCACAGTCAAGATAGAACTTGCCACAGTCGCTTTTCTTCACCTGTGGGTTGGGAAGGAGGTGTTCCAAGCCAGCACGGACACCCACAGGGCCATCGCCGGGGCCACCGCCGCCGTGGGGTGTGGAGAAGGTCTTGTGAAGGTTTATGTGCATAATGTCGAAGCCCATATCACCGGGACGGCATTTGCCGAGCACGGCATTCAGGTTGGCTCCGTCGTAGTAGAGCAAACCGCCTGCTTCGTGCACGAGGCGCGATATTTCGGGTATCTCCGTTTCAAAGATGCCCAGGGTGTTGGGGTTGGTCATCATAATGCCGGCTACGGTATCGTCGAGAAGAGGTTTAAGGTCCTCAACATCCACTGTTCCGTTGGCGGTGGATTTCACTTCGACTATTTCGAGGCCACACACTGCCGCACTTGCGGGGTTGGTGCCGTGGGCACTATCGGGCACTATAACCTTTGTGCGCTTGTGGTCGCCACGCTGTGCGTGGTAAGAGCGCATAATCATAAGGCCGGTGAGCTCGCCGTGAGCACCTGCGTACGGGTTGAGAGTGAAGGCCGAAAGGCCGCTTATTTCGGCAAGCGAGGCGGCGAGATTGTAGTAGACTTCGAGCGCGCCTTGCGCTGCATCGTCGGGTGTTGCAGGGTGCAGGTTAAAGGCGGGCAATGAGCTTATCTCCTCGTTTATGCGGGGATTATACTTCATTGTACAGCTGCCGAGCGGATAGAAACCGGTGTCGACACCGAAGTTCTTGTTCGACAGGTTGGTGTAGTGACGCACCACATCGAACTCGGTAACCTGTGGCAACTGCGGTGCAGCTTCGCGTTTGAGATTGGCGGGAAGGGCACAAGGGCAATATTGCTCCTTGAACTCGTTCTTGGGAAGGGAGTAGCCTTCGCGGCCCTCTTTCGAAATTTCAAATATCAATTTGTCGTAATTGCGTATCATAATGAGTGCCTCCCTTCTAAATGTTATTTACTGTTTCAATAAACTTGTCAATCTCGGCTTTTGTGCGCTGCTCGGTAACGCATATGAGCAGAGTGTCATCGGCTATCTTCACGCCGCCTAGTATACCTTGTGCAAGCAGTGCCTGCAATATGGTGTCGGCGGGGATTGTAGTCTTTACCGCGAACTCGTTCATAAAGGGCTTGTCGAATGCCATACGGCACTTGCCTGTTGCCACAAGAGCTGTGGCAAGATAGTGAGCGCCGCCATAGGAGGCTGCGTTAACCTCTTTGAGCCCCTTGTGCCCCATAAGCGAGAGATATATGGTTACATAGAGCGCCATAAGCGATTGGTTGGAGCAGATGTTGCTGTTGGCCTTTTCGCGGCGTATGTGTTGCTCGCGTGCTTGCAGTGTGAGTACAAAGGCACGTTTGCCGTCGACATCGGTGGTTGCTCCCACAATGCGGCCGGGGAGCTTGCGCACAAGTGCATTTGTGGTGGCAAGATAACCAACGTATGGGCCGCCATAGGTCATGGGGATGCCAAGTGACTGCGCATCGCCACAGGCAATGTCGGCTCCCCACTCTGCCGGGGTTTTTAGCACGGCAAGCGACGAGGGATTGGCGTTCATTACCACGAGTGTCTTTCTGGCGTGGCACATTTCGGTAACACCGGTGTAGTCCTCTATGATGCCGTAGAAGTTGGGCTGTGCAAGGATAACTCCTGCAACATCGTCACCGGCAAGCAGGGTTTCAAGGGCCGCAAGGTCGGTTACGCCATCCTTTTCAGGCACTGTTTCTATAACAACACCCTGATATTTTGCGTATGTCTCCACCACTCTTTTTACTTTGGGGTTTATGGTGGCCGACACAAGCACCTTGTTGCGTTTCTTGGCTGCGGCAATAGTCATCATCATAGCCTCGGCGGTGGCTGTGGTGCCGTCGTACATTGAGGCGTTGGTCACGTCCATTCCCGTGAGTTCGGTTATCATCGACTGGTATTCGAAGATATATTGCAGGGTGCCTTGCGATATTTCGGGCTGGTAAGGGGTGTAGGCTGTGAGGAACTCGCCGCGCTGTATTATTGCGTTGATGACCGATGGCGAATAGTGGTCCTCGACTCCCGCACCGGCGAAACAGACAAGGTTGCTGTTGCGGCGGCCGAGCGTGTCGAAGAAGCGGCGTATTTCGGCCTCGGACATTGCTTCGGGCAGAGCGAATTCTTTATTGAACAGCAACTGCTCCGGTATTTCGGCAAAGAGGTCGTCCATCGACTTCAAGCCGGCTACCGCGAGCATCTGCTCAATATCCTCCTTCGTGTGGGGAAAATATTTCATTGTATAAGGTCTTATTCGTTAATGTGTGATTTGTAGGCCTCGGCTGTCATAAGGTTCTCAACCTCGGAGGGGTCGGAAAGCTTTACCTTTATAATCCAGTTGGCATAAGGATCGCTGTTTATGAGTTCGGGGCTGTCGGCAAGCGCGCTGTTTACCTCCACCACTTCACCGCTCACGGGCGAAATGAGGTCGCTTGCAGCCTTTACGCTCTCCACCGCACCGAAGTCCTCGCCGGCCTCCACTTCGTCGCCTTCGTCGGGCATATCCACATATACCACGTTGCCAAGCTCGTGCTGTGCGTAATCGGTGATACCTACATAGCCGTACTCGCCGTCTATCTTAACATACTCGTGTGATTCTGCATAGAAAAGTCCTTCAATAATTGTGCTCATAATTGTAAGTTTTAAATGTTATAAGTTTTTGTTTATGGTTATTTTTTATAGTTCTTGTCGTAGAAACGTTTCTTGGTCACCTTGCCGGGGAACACCTTTTTGCGTATGCGCACCGATACCTCGGTGTCGAGCTTCGAGTATTCGGTGGAGATAAGTGCCATACACACGCTCTTGCCTGTGGAGATTGAGTTGTAACCTGTGGTAACGGTGCCAATGACGGTTCCATCGGCTTCGACATCGTAGCCGTGGCGGGGAATGGCCTTATCGTAAAGCTCTATTCCCACTATTTTACGTTTGAGCCCTTCGGCCTTCTGTGCCGCAAGTGCCTCCTTGCCTATGAAGTTATCCTTTTCGAGCTTCACAAAGATGCCAAGACCGGCTTCCAGGGGTGTTATCTCGTCGGAGAGTTCATCGCCATAAAGGGGGAGGCCCACTTCGAAACGCAATGTATCGCGGCAGCCAAGACCGCAAGGCAACACTTCGCCGCTTGCAAGGAGTTTATCCCACACCTCATTGGTAAATGTGTGCGAACCATAGAGTTCAAAGCCGTCCTCGCCGGTGTAACCTGTGCGGCTGATGATGATTGTTTCGCCGTTGTACTCAATCTCTTTGCAGGTGTAAAAAACCATTTCGCTGCAAGGGATGCCCAATACCTTTTCTATAATGGCTTCGGTTTTGGGGCCCTGCACGGCTACTTCGCCATACTTGTCGCTCTGGTGCTCCACGGTGACATCGAACTGCGCTGCGTGTTGCATTATCCAGGCAACATCCTTGTCTATGTTCGATGCATTTATCACGAGGAAAAAGCGTTTGTCGCCCATTTTGTAGACCAGGAGGTCGTCGACAACACCGCCTGTGGGGTGGCACATCATTCCATAGTAGATTTTGCCGTCGGGGGCACCGGCAATGTCGTTTGTGAAGATGTAGTTCACAAACTTCTCGCTTTCGGGGCCTGTAATGAGTACCTCGCCCATATGCGACACGTCGAATATGCCGCAAGCTGTGCGCACCGCGTTATGCTCTTCCACAATGTTGCTGTACTGTATGGGCATATCGAAGCCTCCAAACGGGCTTATGAGTGCTCCAAGTGCAACGTGTTTGTCATAAAGACAGGTCTTTTTATTTTCCATAGGTCAGTTGAATAAAAGTTTTATAAGTTGTTCTTTTTCCAGGTTATGTATTGTGGCTCCGGCATCGCAGGCTGCAAGTGCCTGTGCCACCGCCGAGGGGTTGTATTCCACTCCTCGCAAGGGGGAAAGGATTGCCGTATCGATGTCGCCCGTGACAAAGAAGTCGCCCGACAGGCTCGCTTTCCTTATTCTGTTCTCCTTTATTTCGAGGCGCACCTCGAACTCGCCCACCCCCTCAATGCGATGGTTTATTATGGTGCTGTAAGCGGGGTTGCAGCCATAAAGGAATTCGGGGCGGAGGTAGTCGTGAGAGAGTTTCTCTATCGCGCACACATCGGCGGGCGTGAGTACTGTTTCGCTGTCGCAAAGGGTTGTACGCAGATGGTGCTTGAACTCCTCTATTGTGAGTGTGGTGTATTTATTAAGGGTTGTGATGTGCTGGCGCACCGACTCCACTCCCTTGCTTTTGAGTTTTGCAGCCGAGGGTGTGGTTGCCTGCAACATATTGTCGATGTCGGTGTCGTAGAGCATTGTTCCGTGCACTATACTCCTGCCGGGCAGGTGATAGAAGGCATTGCCCGACACCTTCTTGCCGTCGATGAGAATATCGTTGCGCCCTGTTGTGCGAGCATCTATTCCCAGCCCTTGCAATGCGTGCTCCACCATAAGCATATAACGGTTGAAGGTGAAGTTCACATTGGTATCGGGGGTGATGTAGGAGAGCATAATGTTGCTGCGGTCGGCATAAACGCAACCGCCGCCGCTCTTGCGACGGTAGAAGGAGATACCGTGCTCCTTACAGTACAGTGTATTGACCTCGCTATCTATGAGTTGGTTGCGCCCGAAGATTACAGTGGGCTCCACTTGCCACATAAAGAAATGGTCACAGGCGGGGAAATTACGTGCAACATACTCTTCCATTGCCAGGTAGAACGGCAACGGGCGGGGCTCTTCTATGGGGAGTGCGATGTATGTCATCGGTTGCTTGGAGTCTATGGTTACAAATTTATTGAAATTATGGATAAAATCAAATTTTAGGTTTTTATTTTTAGGGTTTATTGATATAAGAAGCTGTCTAAATTTATCTCCTTAAATTTTTGCAACCTTTTTTAGGATGTTTTTTCATTTTTCAAAGGCGCAAAGTGCCGTTTCATCGAGCGCAAGGAAGTTGGGCGAAACCATAGCGGGCTATGTAACTGCTAAAAAGGGGAAACAGAAAAAAGAGTTTCCCCGGCATTGTAAACATTGTTCACCCATTTGCTGTTTTGCCATTTCTTTTGCTTTACTTGGTAATTCCGCAACCCTCCACGACAATACTCGCACTATCTTTGAACCGAAAAACAATACATAAAAATTATGGCAGAAATAAACAAAATCAGATTGAACGGGAATGATTACGACATTGTTCCACAGCTGGGAACAGGACTTGTAGACAATGACGGTGTAGTGGGCATTAACATCGGCAAAGGCTTATCCTTTGACGATAAGGGCAAGCTTAGGATAAGCTTCGGAACAGGGCTTGTGTGTGAAAACGAAAACGAGAAGATGGTCGTAAACCTGGGGACAGCACAAGTTATAGGCAACAGCAGCGCAAACTGCGGTATAGCAATAAGTGATTTGGGATTTGTAATAAACCCTGTCGACTTCAAGAATTACCTTGCATCGCTGGGCGTGATGTTCAAATAAAGGAGTATGGTAAGCATAGTTATCACTGCTTATAATGTGGAGCAGTTCATTGAGCAGGCGATAAGGAGTTGTCTTGCGCAGTCGTTCAAGAACATCGAGTGCATTGTGGTCGAGGACTGCTCCACCGATGCCACTGCACGCATAATAGAGCAAACTGAAAACAGCGACAAGCGCGTGCGTGTAATAAAGAACGAAAAGAACCTGGGCGCAGGTGCATCGAGAAGAAAGGGCATTGAGGCGGCAAAGGGCGAATACATTTTGTTGCTCGATGGGGACGACTGGCTTAATGAGGATTTTATCGAAGCACTCTACAAGAGAGCAAAGGAGTGTGATGCCGACATTGTGAGCGGCGGCATTAAAGTGGTGCGCGAAAATGGCGCGTGGGAAGCCACCTCTTATGGCAACTGCATTACCGAGGGTATGGAGAAGGTGACACGTTTCTGGGGAGAGAAGGTTGTCTTTATGAACAACAAGCTCATTCACCGCCGACTGCACGAAAAGATACCCTACTGCGAAAGACGTTTCATAGAGGACACGCCAACCATTATAAAGCAGCTATATTTTGCCAACAAGGTAGCTTATGTCGACAATACAGGCTACAACTACCGTATGCAAGCCGGCAGCCTCACTCACCGTGCATCGCCTTTCAAATATGCGTTGTTTCGTGCATTATGCGCCGAGGAGCTGATAACATTCTTCGAGGAACACGACAAGGAGTACATAAAGAGTATCCCGCTGGCGGTGGGATATGCACAACAAATTCAAAGAATAAGGGAGATAAACCCCACAGAGGAGTTGATTGTTCCTTTCAACAAGGAATGGATTGATTTCACCACTGCAATAATAAGGAGATTAAGATGATACACGAAACAGGCAACAATGGCACAGGCAGAAGATTATCGTAGCAACGGACAGTATTCGCCACAAAGCGGAACCTTACGGGCGGTTGTTTGGGAATTACGGGTTCACCTGCAAATTCTATGGGACTTGCTCAAAACTTCTCGGTGTTATTGTCGGCTATTCTCTCAATTAAGCGAAGATTTCTGCTGCACTTTTTGAAAAAAGTGCACAAAAACGTGGGCAGTCGTACTTACCAGTCGGCACTTGCTTTGCTCACAAGTCGCTGCTACGCCTGCGACATTCTTCGGTCGCTTCGTACCTTGCCGCTCACTACTGGTCGCAATGCATGGGTGTGGCACGACTCGCTGCGCTCAAACATGTACCACACTTTTCCTGCGCATTGCTCGGTAGCTCCCTGTGTCGCGCCACGCTGCCCTTTCGCTTTCAGCGACGAATTACCTTCGTGTTGTACAGCGCAAGCAGAAGTAATTCAGTAAAAAGAAACCGGCACCGTTAAAATCATAGTGTTTATCCGAGCATTTGCAGGAGAGAGTGCGAGGAATGTTTGCCCGTGAGTTAGGTGCCGCAAGGCAACTAACTGAGGAAGTCCCGCAGCACCCT
>SUXO01000043.1 GCA_015060885.1 Bacteroidales bacterium | reverse complement strand
CATCCCGCACTACGTGCGACTAATTGCTGCAAGCATTGTCTATTAAATTACATTTAATTCCGCAGCACCCTGCAAATGTGAGAAAGATAAACACGGCAAGGGAGGTTCGACTGAGGGTTTGCCTTTGGGCGACGTGAACAAAGAACCGAGCGACTGATTTTTCTCGCGTGCCGGGCGTTTGGTTCTTTGCGCGACAAAGAACGTCATAGATATATTTCCAATGCGAGAATAACCGACAAATAACACCGAGAAGTCAAAAGCAAGAATGTTTAGTATCGTATATGGTGAGTGCCCACACCTTTTTGCTACTGAGCCCTTTTTATATGTAAGGGCGGTGTGTGCTGCCACGATAAACATAAACAAGCACGGGCCGTTGAAGCCCGTGCTTGTTTATATATATTATATGTAGGGTTATGCTTCGCCCAACGTCTTTGCAATAACTTCGCGCGATTTTTCCATAAGGAAATCGACATTCTCGCTGCCACGGCTCTGGCTCTCGATGGGTGCGTGGAATGTGAGTTTAATGGGTGCCCAGTGGAGGAAGATGCTTCCGGGAGGCATTATCTTGTAAGAACCCTCGATGGCAACAGGTACAACAGGCACCTGTGTCATATTGGCAACAACGAAAGCTCCCTTCTTGAAACGGCCCATCTTGCCATTGCGGCAGCGTGTGCCCTCGGGGAATATTGACATCGATTTTCCGCTTTTGAGAATGGTTATAGCTTTGCGCAAAATATCCTTCTGCGGTGTGGTGCGGTCAACGAATATGTGGTCGGTGTCGGCACAGGCCTTGCCAAGCAAGGGTACCTTGCGCAACGACTCTTTCATCATCCATTTGAAGTTCTTCTCGACATAGCCGTACATCACAAGCACGTCGAAAAGGCCCTGGTGGTTGGCAACAAAAATATAGTTCTTGTCTTTCTCTACGAATTTCTCCCTGTCTATTACTTTTACAGGTATGAGGCATATCCAGCATACCACACGGAACAGTATGAGTGCAGGGTAGTAGTCGCCGTTCTTTATCTTCAAATATCGCCCAAGCAAGCTTATTAGTATACAGGTTATAGCTATTACAATGAGTACTGCCCACCAAGCAAAGCATATCTGGTAGAGCACGTAAAGGGGGTGAAGAATCTTGCTTAATTTCATAATCGTGTGAGGTGTTTTTTATTTCTTGTATAAAATTCAAGGCTGAATAAAGTGGTGTTTCGGTTTGTTCTATTCAGTTGCTTTGCTGAAAATCTCAAACAATCGCGAAATAAATCTTGAACAGCTGCTTGATTTCAATATGCGAATATAGGTTAATTTTTCTATTTCCAAAGAATTTGAACCTGTAAAAGAACTATTTGTGCAGGTTTTTGTATAAGAATTTGTGTAAATCGGCACTTGCAATGCCACGCCTTGCGGCATAATCGTGCAGTTGCTCTTCGCTTATGTTGCCCACCGCAAAATAGTGCGCTGCCGGGTGGTGTATCATAAGCCCGCACACCGATGCGTGGGGCTGCATTGCACCGTTGGGTGTAAACTCTATTCCTATCTCGGCAGTTTTCAGCAGGCTGTCTATTATGAATATTACCGACTGGTCGGGCAGCGAAGGGTAACCCACTGCGGGGCGTATTCCACGGAACTTCTCGGCGTTGAGCTCGGTGGGCGACAGTTGCTCGTCGGGGGCATATCCCCATAGCTCCTCTTTGCGTCGCACATCGCGGTGGAGCAGGGTGGCTGCGGCCTCGGCAAGGCGCGATGCCGTTGTTTGTGCAAGCAGATGTGTGTATGTGTCGTCCTCGTCGGCCAGGGCTTTTGTGTCACAGGTTGTGGCAAACAGCCCGATTTTGTCGCCGTGTGGCGCAACGAAGTCGCTCAAACATATATTGGGCCTGCCGGCCTGTGAGTGCTGTTGGCGCAAGAGTGGCAGGGTGGTGCCTTCTATCACAATGTTGTCGCCATCGCCCCTGGCATCGCATAGTGCAAAAACTGCTTTTGCCACCACGTGTTCTTTAATGCCGTTGAGCAGTTGGCAGGCATCTCTCTTTATCTCCTGTGCCTTTTCGCTGTCGGCAGCTTGTGTTCCAATACCCCAGGCGTGGAAAAAGTAGTTCCAGTCGATGTATGGAACAAGTTGCCCGGCGGTGTAGCTGAAAATAAACCTTTTCATCGGTCAAATGTTAGCATTTTGCCTTTAACCCCGTTGTTTATGGTTCCTTCATTGTAGGCGCACTCGCCGTTTACCCAGGTCTGTGCCACGGTCCAGTTGAATGTGGTACCTTCAAAGGGGCTCCACCCGCATTTGCTTATTATATCCTTCTGCTCAATGGTGTGCGGGCTGTTGGGGCGCAGCAGTACGAGGTCGGCGAAATAACCTCTTTTTATAAACCCTCTCTTGCTTATCTCAAATATCTTGGCAGGTGCGTGGCACATCTTCTCCACAAGGCTTTCCATTGTGAGCACTCCTTTGTCGACAAGTTCAAGCATTGCGAGTAGGGAGAACTGTATGCTGGGCATTCCCGATGTGGCAGTGAGGGCTCCTCCCTCTTTCTCTTTGAGGAGGTGCGGTGCGTGGTCGGTTCCCACGAGGTCGATGAGCCCTTTCGACAATGCTTTACGCAGGGCTTCGCGGTCATCGGCACTCTTTATGGCGGGGTTGCATTTTATTTTTGCACCCAGAAGCTTGTAGTCGTCGCTGCAAAACGTGAGGTGCGCGGGTGTGACTTCCGATGTTATTTTCTTGTAGCCTATCGCGGCATTGCTCAACAACGAAAGCTCTCTCTTGGTGCTTATGTGCAGTATGTGAAGCCTTGTGCCATATTTGCGTGCAAGCTCCACAGCGCGTTTGGTGCTGTTGTAGCAGGCTGTGCTGTTCCTTATTACGGTGTGATAGGTAATATCAGGGTTGTCGCCGGCTTCGGCAATCACCTTCTTGGTGTTTCTGGCTATAATGTTGCTGTCCTCGCAGTGTACGGCAAGCGGTATGCTCACTGTGCGGAATATCTCTTCGAGCTCACGCTCCTCGTCGACAAGCATATTGCCTGTGCTCGCTCCCATAAAGAGTTTTATGCCGCATACTCGGCGTGGGTTCAGCTTGCTCAAACGGCGGCAGTTGCTGTTGGTGGCCCCAAAGTAGAATGAGTAGTTTATGAGGCTCTCCTCGGCTGCTATTGCGAACTTCTCTTTCCACGCCTCCACCGTGGTCGTCTGCGGCTTGGTGTTTGGCATATCCATGAATGAGGTTACACCGCCCGCAGCAGCCGCGCGGCTTTCGCTGTATATGGTAGCCTTTTCGGTGAGGCCGGGCTCACGGAAGTGCACGTGGTCGTCAATGACACCCGGTATGAGGTATAAATCGTCGGCTTCAATTATTTGGTCATATTGCCCTTTCGTGATTTTCCCGTTGCGGAAAATATGTGTTATTTTCCCATTGTTTATTATTACCGAGCCGCGGAACGACTCTCCGTCATTTACTATTATGGGGTTCTTTATAAGTATTTTCATAGCTGTGTCTGCTTTCTCACGCGAAGGTAGTGAAAAAAGGCGCATTTAACAAGTAGTTCTTTGAGGGAAATCTTATTCTGTTGTTTGTGCGTGTCGGAAATTGTTGACCCTCATTGCTGTAATCTCCTTTAATTGTATAAGAAAAAAAAGGAGTGGGATATATATTCTTATAAAAAATGTTATATCTTTGCAACTGGAAAAGGCTGCTTCTTGGTGGTCTTTTCTCCCGCGTCGAAGCCGGTAAAGGCGGTTGGGTGGGACATATTGTTTTAAAAGCGTTTACTTTGCGCTTTGTTCTTGACGCATAGAAATCTGGCAGTTTCAAATTCAGTCACAGACAAGGCAACGGTAGATGTTCATGGGCGTATATTATACGTACAAGGCTATGGTGTGTAATCATCATAGGTGTTTGCGTGTTTATATATCGGCGTGGGCTCTGCGTTGTTCGTTCTTGACTGAAAGGCGATGCCAGAGCCTCTATGCGTGGAACGGGCAGCGGGTGCAGTTCCCACGCTTTTCTTATATATATACCGCCAATCATCGGGGAATTGTGATGGCAAAGATTTATTAACCATTAAACAATAACACGATGAAAAAGATTTATTTTAAATCGCTGTTTGCAACATTATTGTTGCTGTATAGTAGTATGGCGGGTGCTCACGACTTTGAGGCCGGTGGTATATACTATAAAATAACAGATGCCGCGGCTAAAACAGTATCAGTAACCTACAAAGGAAACAGTTATGGTGCCTATTCAAACACTTATGTCTATAATGTGAGAATACCGTCTACTGTGGTTTACGATGGAAACACATACCTGGTAACAGCTATTGGAGATGACACTTTCAATGGCTGTACAGGGCTCGAAGGCATCACTATTCCTAACAGTGTTACAAGTATAGGTAATAGCGCTTTTTATGGCTGTGTAAGTCTCGAAAGTGTGAATATCCCAAATAGTGTAACAAGCATTGGTTATAGTGCATTTGAAAATTGTACCACTCTCACAAGTATTGTAATTCCCAACAATGTAACTGAATTTGTCAAGTGGAACGGCGGCGGCGACGCAGCTACTTTTAGAGGTTGCACAAAACTGAAAAGCGTTACGATAGGCAGTGGTGTTACAGAATTGCCGAATCGTATATTTTGGGGTTGCAAGAGCCTTGCGAGTATCACAATTCCCGATAATATCACAAGAATAGGAGGTGAGGCCTTTGCAGGTTGTTCCGCCCTTGAAGGCATAGTTATTCCAAACAGCGTAGTGGAATTAGGGTTCACCCCGCAAGGGTTTGGATATAATTTTGCCGATTGTACAAGCTTGAAAAGTGTTACAATCGGAAGTGGTATAAAGCGTTTACCATCCTATGTGTTTCTTGGTTGTACCGCTCTTACGGATATAACAATCCCGAATAATGTGCAAAGTATGGGTGGTTTTACGTTCTATGGTTGTACATCCCTTGCAAGCATAACAATTCCCAACAGTGTAACCGGTATGGGAAGTTCTGAATTTTATGGTTGTACAGCACTTGAAAGTGTGACACTCTCTAATAATATAGGAATTATAGAATATGACGTGTTCAGAGACTGCACAAGTCTTGTAAATATGGTAATCCCCGACAAGGTAACCCGGATCTGCACGCGTGCGTTCCTTGGTTGCAGCGCTCTCACAAACATTGAAATTCCTAACAGCGTAACATCAATAGAAAACAGCGCTTTTTACGGCTGTACCGCTCTTGCAAGCATAACAATCCCAAGTTATGTAGCATCCTTGTCCTCTTATGCTTTCTATGGCTGTTCCAGCTTGAAGAATGTTACCATTCCCAGTGGGGTTGAATACGTAGCAAGTTTTGCGTTTGCAGAGTGCACCGGCTTGACAAGTGTTTCAATGCCCAATAGCGTTGGAAGTATACATAACCAAGCATTCGAAGGTTGTACGAGCCTGAAAGAGGTGGCGTTCAGCGGCAATCTTTCCTCAATTGGCGAAAAGGCGTTCTATAATTGTACAAGCCTTGTCGATGTCAATATTCCCAAAGGTGTTATAAATAAATCTGCATTTTCCAATTGCTCGTCGATGAGTATAGCAACGCTGGGTGATGGAGTTACCGGTATCGGTGAGAGTGCATTTGAGAACTGTATATCGTTGCATACTATTAAATTAGGAGAGGGAGTAACATCAATAGGTGCGCGGGCCTTCTTGGATACAAAATGGTATCGCGACCATACCGACGGAGTGCTTTATCTTGGCAAGTGGCTCATAGGTTACAAGAATATAAAACCTAAAAACAGCTACGCAATTGTTTCCGGAACAAAAGGCATTGCCGATTACGCATTATCCGGTTGTGTGAATCTTACAGGTATAGATATTCCTGGCAGTGTGGAATATATTGGCAATGATGCCTTCTATGATTGCTATGGGTTGGAGTCGCTGAGAATACCTGTTTCGGTGAAAGATATAAAGGAGTCTGCTTTCAGTGGTTGCAGCGGTATAAAAGAGGCGTATATCGACTGTAAGGAGGTTAACAACGCATTTAACAGACTTACCGCAGTCAAGGATGTCTATTTGGGAAATAATGTAGAGCTTGTTGGTGCTGATGCGTTTTATGGTTGTACGGCACTTGAAAGTGTAAGTTTAAGTGAAAATGTGAAGAGTATAGGTCGTTATGCATTTAAAGATTGCAGAAATCTGGTAGATGTTGTAACAAAATCTAAATTCATAAAAATAGCTGACTCATCAACTTTTCATGATATAAATGCCGAAGCCGTACTTACCTATCCCGCAGGTTGCGATTATAGTGCTTGGGCCCCATTCTTCAAGAGTATGGTTGCCGACAAGGTTCTTTATCTGCGCGTACAACTGAAAGAGGCGCAAGCATTGCACGATGCTGCTACCGAAGGCGTACACTATGGCAATTATCTTCCCGGCTCAAAAGCCGAGTTGCAGAAATTGCTCAACGAGGTAAACGCTGCATTGGAAGGTACATTGAGCGACGACGAATTGCAGAATTACATAGAACAGGTGAGCGCAGGAATAAATAGCTTCAATTCACAGATTGTGTCCGATTATATGAATAACCTCTATTTTATCGACACCGAGGCGCTTACCAGAACACAGGCAACCCTTTCGCTTAATATGAAAAACATATCGGCAATATCCTCTTGTCAATTCGATATCAGTCTCCCTGCCGGAATAACTTTCGCTACGGACGGTGAAGGAGCGGCCCTTGTCGATATGAGTACTGAACGTACTTCGAGCAGTAAACATAAGTTTGAAAGTGCTATCCAGGCCGACGGCTCACTGCGCGTAATATGCTATTCGAATACCAACAGCACATTCAGCGGCACCGAAGGAGAGATATTCAAGGTCACAATAAACATAGGTGACAAACTCCTCGACCAAGACTATGATATATATATAAAGAACATAACTTTAAGTGAAGCCGACGGAAAAACAAAATACGACATCCCCTTATCTGCGTCCAAAATCAATATCAGTACTTATATCCCGGGTGATGCCGATGACGACCGTGCTCTTGATATTGCCGATGTTACAGAGGTTGTAACATACATATTATCACCGGCCTACGATGAATTGAACAAAAAAGCTGCCGATGCGAATGAAGATTTGGTTATTGACGTTGCCGATGTTACGACCATAATTGCAATGATTCTTGGTACCGACACTGCAAGTGCGGCTCCTGCAAAAGCAGCCGCAACACGCGCCGGTGAGGTAGCAACAAGTACCGTATCGGCCGATGGCGATGGAGAAACACTGCTCATCAACATCAACAACCCCGAATATCCCTTCTCGGCAATCCAGTTCGACCTTGAACTCCCCGAAGGCATCGAGGTTGATTTCGACGGTGAGTACTACGCTGTTGACCTCGGCAGCCGTACAAACAGCCGCAAGCACTCATATCCCGAGTGTGCCATTCAGCCCGACGGCTCACTTCGCGTGGTAATCATCTCAATGAGCAACGCTCTTTACAACGGCACAGAGGGTGACGTTGCAACAGCAGCCCTCAAAGTGAACGGTGCTGACGATGGCGACTACCGGTTCACCATTAAGAACGTGGTTCTCTCGGCTCCCGGTTCAAAAGAGAAACTTGAACCCTACACAGGTTGGATTAACGTAACTGGTGGTGTTACAGGCATCAGTGAGATAAAAGAGGAGAGAGCAGAGAGCAATGATATTTACGACCTGCAAGGCCGCAAGGTAAGCAACCCCGTTAAAGGTGGCATTTACATACAGAACGGCAAAAAGGTTATGTGGTAGGTTCCCGATGCCACACCTTGAATAATGCACTTCGGCTGCGCTTGCAAGCGCAGCCGAAGTTGTGTTGTATTACATTCTCTTGTCGTTGTGAGGAGAAGTTCCCTCGTTTTATTGGCAAAAAAAAGAGATTGCTTAAAGCGCAATCTCTTTTTCTATGTTTTTTGCAATTCCGGCAAACTCTTCCGGGGTTAATTTCAGTTTGGGGTTCGTGAAAAGCATATCTTTTTCGCTCTGCATAGGCACAAGGTGTATGTGGGCGTGTGGAACTTCGAGCCCCAACACTGCCTGCCCCACTTTTATACAGGGGTATGCTCTCTTGATGCCTGTTGCTACCTTCTTGGCAAATACCTGCATTGCCGCAATCTCCTCGTCGGTGAGGTCGAAGAAGTAATCCACTTCGCGTTTGGGTATAACGAGGGTGTGTCCTTTTGCAAGCGGGTTGATGTCGAGGAATGCGTAGAACTGCTCATCCTCGGCCACCTTGTAGCTGGGAATCTCTCCTGCGACTATTTTGCTGAAAATTGTTGCCATCGTGCGGGTTGCTTTTTAGAATGAGATGCTTGTGATTTCGAACGAAAGTTTACCCTGGGGTACTGTAATCTCGGCTACATCACCCACCTTCTTGCCCAGGAGTCCCTGTGCAATGGGTGTCTTTATCGAAATTTTTCCTTCACGAAGGTTTGCCTCGCTCTCAGGTACAATGGTGTACTGCATTGTGGCTCCGGTCTTGGTATTCTTTAAACCCACTTTGGTGAGAACCTGTACGCTGTCGGCGCTCAATTTCGATTTGTCGATGATTCTGGCCTCGGCGATAAGGCGTTTGAGCTCGCTTATCTTCATTTCCAACATGCCCTGCGCCTCTTTTGCCGCATCGTACTCCGCATTCTCCGAAAGGTCGCCTTTGTCGCGCGCTTCTGCTATCTGCTGCACAATCTCTGGGCGTTTGCCTTCCAATTCTCTCAAATCGGCTAACAGTTTATTGTAGCCCTCTTCGGACATAAAACTCATATCGTATCTTTTTTATTTAATAGTTTTAAAAAATAGTAAAACAAAGGATTCCAACACGAGTGCTGGAACCCAATTTGTGCTTCATTTCTTTGCAAAGATAGTTCTTAAAAACTTAAAAGCAAATTAAAAACGGAAAATTTTAATTTTATATAGAAATGGTTAACATCTTTTCTTTATGTGTGTTACTCGTTCAGCAATTCACGGATTGTCTTTTCGAGGTCGTTTATTTGGTTGTCGCGATAGACAATCTCGTTGTTGCGGTTTATGAGATAGTAGGTGGGCAGCTCGCTTATGTTGTAGAGTAATAGATTCTGCGATGCCTGGCCGGCCTCGTCGCGCACGCATATCCAGGGCAGGTTGTCGGCTGAATTGCTCCAAAAGTTCTCGTTGCGGTCGAACGATACCTGGTATACCTCGAACCCGCGGTCGCGGTACTTGTCGTAAATTTCGCGCAAGCCCACGTTGCGGCTGCTTATGCCGGCGATGCTGTAAACGGTAAAGTCGAGCAGTACCACTTTTCCTTTCAGCGAGCGCAGGCTCACCGTGTCGCCGTCGATGTCGGGCAGTTCAATGTTGTAAAGCCCGATCTTCTCCACTTTGTCGCTCTCTATGTCTATTGTGTCGCGCGGTGCAGCGGGGCGTGTGGCAGCCATCCCTTTTGTAGCTATGTTGTATAAATGTATCGCGCGCGTTGCGTGCGGGTGTGCGAGGTGCAGGGAGTTGGCCACGGCCGCAAAGCATCGGCTGTCGAAACGGTTGCTTGTGGGCAGGAATATGGGCTCGCCGTTTATGCGCAGGAATAGGGCATAATATGCTGCTGCCTTTTGGGGCGCAGTGGCTATGTATTGTGCAAATATGTTTTTCTTGAATTCGCCTATAAGGTTGTATATCTTTTCTCTTGTTTCGCCTATTGCAGGTGTACTGTTCTTTACAAGGAGATTTACCTGCTGTTGCAGTGAATTTTCGAGCAGGGTGAGCTCCTTTATACGTTGGCTTTCGGGCGAGCCTGTTATGTGGCAGCTGTCGGCAAAATGGCCGGCAACTGTCTGCACGTCTACCGTTTCGGTGGAGTCAATGGCGATGGTTATGCGTCGCCCGCCGTCTTGCAGGTTAAGTGCGTAGAAATCGTAGCACTCGGGGCGTGGCTGTGTGAACGAAAAACGGCCGCTTTTTCCCAGCCTTGTGGAGTCTATTCTCTTTATCTCTCCTATGCCAATGTGCGACAGGTAGAGCATTTTGCCTTCGCCCTCTTTCACTTCGCCCTCAATGGTGAAGCCGGGCTCCTTATTGCAGGCTGCAAATGAAGCAGCCAACATGGCTGCCATTGCAAATTTTATCAATTTTATATGTAAACGGTTCATAATATTTAAAAAACAAACGCAAAGATAGCCAAAATGTGGAAAAATATATATATCTTTGCGAGAATTAAGATGTTTAAAACGTATTTAACGAATAAAAAGATGAATGTTGTAACAAAAAATGTGGCTTTGCCCGATGGCCGCATAATCACAATTGAAACAGGAAAGCTTGCAAAGCAGGCCGACGGTTCTGTGATGTTGCGCTTGGGTAACACAATGCTGTTGGCGACCGTGTGTGCAGCAAAAGACGCTGTTCCCGGTACCGATTTTATGCCTTTGCAGGTTGAGTATAAAGAGAAGTATGCATCGTTTGGCCGTTTCCCCGGTGGCTTCACAAAGCGCGAGGGTAAGGCTTCGGACTATGAAATTCTTACTTGTCGTCTTGTCGACCGTGCATTGCGCCCCTTATTCCCCGACAATTACCACGCCGAGGTTTATGTAAATATAGTACTCTTCTCGGCCGACGGCGTTGATATGCCCGACTCACTTGCCGGTCTTGCAGCTTCGGCAGCACTTGCAGTGTCGGACATCCCCTTCGGTGGCCCCATTTCAGAAGTGCGCGTTGCCCGCATCAACGGCGAGTTCGTGGTTAACCCCACATTCGCACAGCTCGAAACTGCCGATATGGATATTATGGTTGCCGCAACATACGACAACATAATGATGGTTGAGGGTGAGATGAAAGAGGTTTCGGAGGCCGACCTGTTGGAGGCAATGAAGGTGGCTCACGAGGCTATCAAGGTTCATTGCAAGGCCCAGATGGAACTTATGGAAGAAGTTGGCAAGACCGTTAAGCGCGAGTACTGCCACGAGGTTAACGACGAGGAGTTGCGTGCACAGGTGCACGAGGCCTGCTATTCAAAGGCTTACGCCGTGGCAGCGAGCGGCAACAACGACAAGCACGGCCGTGCGGCTGCTTTCGATGCCATAAAGGATGAATTCAAGGCACAGTTTACCGAGGAGGAACTCGAAGAGAAAGGTGCTCTCATCGACCGCTACTATCACGATGTGGAGAAAGAGGCTATGCGCCGTTGCATCCTCGACGAGGGCAAGCGTCTCGACGGTCGCAAGACAACCGAAATACGCCCCATCTGGTGCGAGGCTGGCTATCTTCCCGGCCCTCACGGTTCGGCAGTCTTCACCCGTGGTGAAACACAGTCGCTCACAACCGTTACATTGGGTACAAAACGTGACGAAAAGATTATCGACGATGTAATGAACCAGGGAACCGAGCGTTTCTTGCTTCACTACAACTTCCCTCCCTTCTCAACAGGTGAGGCCCGCGCACAGCGTGGTGTAGGCCGTCGCGAAATAGGTCACGGTAACCTCGCTTGCCGTGCGCTCAAAAATATGATACCCGCCGACTATCCCTACTGCGTTCGCGTGGTTTCCGACATATTGGAGTCCAACGGTTCGTCATCGATGGCTACCGTTTGTGCAGGAACACTCGCACTTATGGATGCCGGTGTAAAGATAAAGAAACCCGTATCGGGTATTGCTATGGGCCTTATCAAGAACGCAGGCGAGGAGAAATATGCAGTCCTCAGCGATATTCTTGGTGACGAGGACCACTTGGGCGATATGGACTTCAAGGTGACAGGTACAGTCGATGGTATCACTGCCACACAGATGGATATCAAGGTAGACGGCCTCTCATACGAAATCCTTGAAAAGGCATTGAACCAGGCACGCGAAGGCCGTATGCACATTCTGGGCAAGATTACAGAGTGCATTGCCGAGCCCCGCGCCGAACTCAAACCCCACGCACCCCGCATCGAAACAATGCGTATTCCCAAAGAATTCATCGGTGCCATCATCGGCCCCGGCGGAAAAATCATCCAGGGTATGCAGGAAGAGACCGGCGCAACAATCTCTATCGAGGAGGTTGAGGGCGAAGGTATCATCGAGATTGCAGCAACAAACGGCCAGTCGATCAACGATGCCATTGCCAAGATTAGAGCAATCGTTGCCATTCCCGAAGCCGGTGAGGTTTACGAAGGTACAGTACGCAGCGTAATGCCTTATGGAGCATTCGTTGAGTTTATGCCCGGCAAAGATGGTCTTTTGCACATCTCCGAAATTGATTGGAAACGCTTTGAGACAATGGAGGAGACCGGCATAAACGAGGGTGACAAGTTGCAGGTCAAGCTTGTGGAGATAGATCCCAAGACCGGCAAGTTCAAGCTCTCTCGCCGTGCACTCATTGAGAAACCCGAAGGTTATGAGGAGCGTGAGCGTCGTCCCCGTCGCGAACCCCGCAGACCTCAGTAACATATAACATTTGAAAGCCGCTGAAATTTCAGCGGCTTTTTTGCTGAAAAAATAGACATTATTTTAATAAAGAAAATATAGTTTTTTATATCTTCGCACCGATAAAAACAAAAAACATTATGAGAAAGATTAGAGCAGCCATAGTAGGTTATGGCAATATAGGAAAATATACCTTGCAAGCACTCAATGCAGCTCCCGATTTTGAGGTTGCCGGTGTAGTGCGTCGTTCGGGTGCCGAAAACTGCCCTGCCGAACTCGAAGGATATAATGTGGTAAAGGATATTCGTGAACTTGGCGATGTCGACGTGGCTATCCTCTGTACCCCCACACGCAGTGTCGAGAGATATGCAAAGGATATTCTTGCACTCGGTATAAACACGGTCGACAGTTTCGACATTCACTCCAAGATTGTGGAACTCCGCCGTTCGCTCACCGAAAGTGCGTTGGCCGGCAACACCGTTTCCATAATCTCGGCAGGCTGGGATCCCGGAAGCGACTCGGTGGTACGTGCCCTCTTGCAGGCAATAGCTCCCAAAGGAATCACATATACCAACTTCGGTCCGGGAATGAGTATGGGGCACACTGTGGCTGTCAAGGCTGTTGAAGGCGTGAAAGCAGCTCTCTCTATGACAATTCCCGTGGGTACAGGCATACATCGCCGTATGGTGTATGTCGAAATAGAGGAGGGATATGACTTTAATCAGGTTGCTGCTGCAATAAAGAGCGACCCCTATTTCGTGAACGACGAAACCCACGTTATGAACGTTCCCTGTGTTGATGAACTTCTGGATATGGGACACGGCGTGAACCTTACACGCAAGGGCGTTTCGGGTACCACACAGAACCAGCTCTTCGAGTTCAATATGAAGATAAACAACCCTGCGCTTACAGCCCAGGTGCTTGTCTGCTGCGCACGCGCTACAATGCGTTTGCAGCCCGGTTGCTACACTATGATAGAGGTACCTGTTATCGACCTCCTCTATGGCGACCGCGAGGAGCTCATTGCACACCTTGTATAAACCGAACAGTGTTTTTCATATAACAACAAGAGCGTCACCCCGGTGACGCTCTTGTTGTTATATGAATTTCTGCAATTATTCTTCAATTCTTGTAAGGCTGTATTCTATACCTGTTTTTGTAGTTTCGCCTGTTGTGGGGTTATAGCGGTAACGTTCCACAACGTTCATTGTGTTTATGTCGGTGAAAAGAACCTTGCACGATATAATCTCGCTATTCTCGGTGGTAATCTGCAATCTGTCGTACGACAATGAGTAGGTGTATGTGAACTTGGTCGTAACACCATCTTCAAATATAATGCCGGCTCCGTTCTTCTTGTACTCGTAATAGATGTATCCGGCTTCGGGTGTTTCCTGTCCCTTGTACTCGATGTTCCCCCATTTGCCGACGATTGCATCCTCGGTAATAAGCGGTTCCAGGTTTACTTCAATCTCTGTGGGTATTGTAACCTCCCGCACACCATAGCTGTTGGTCGATGCTCCGCCAATTTTAATGGTGAACTCTGTTTTTGCGCTTTGTGAGAAGTTGAGCGTAACACTGTATTTTTTGAGGCCTGCAAAGCTTCCTGTTTCTGTGGCTGCAATCTCGTAATAACCGTGCGATTTGCCACCGAGACCGGAATCCTGTATGCCAACATAGAGATTTTCGAGTTCAACATCGGCTACAATCTCCACTGTTACGCTTTGCCCGGCTTTTGACTCAATCTTTTCGGGGGCAACGCTTGTCAATGTTCTTGCAGTGTTGGCAATGGGCATATTGCCATCTGCGAATGTGGCACCGTCGATACCGAAATAGTATTTGCCGACAATCTCATTCTCTGTTACTGCGGGTTCAATATATGTAATGATGCGGCTGGTTTTTGTAATAATTTCCTCCTCATCATCGCCGGTTGCCACGCCACATATCTTTACAAGGAACTCGCTTTTTGCATTCTGTGCAAAGTTCAGTGTTGTCCTGTATATGTTGAGGCCGGCCATAGAGCCTATCCTCGCAGCCGGTATCTTGTAATAGCCGCGCGCCTCATTGCTGTTGTCAATATCGTCGACACCAATGTAGAAATAGTCGAGTTCAATATCGGCGGCAATCTCTATTGTTACCGCCTGGCCAGTCTGCGAGTTGATGCTGCCGGGGTAGATACTTACCAGAGAGTTCTCTATGTTGTTGCCCGGCATAGCCTTGTCTATGAATGATGCACCAATGATGCTGAAATAGTTCTGCTCCAATGTTACAGGTGTCTTCCCTATACTTATATAAGGAATTGTGTTGTCATCGTCGCCACTGCACGATGCAAGGCTTGTTGTAACGAGTACTGTGAAAAGCACCGATAATAGTTTGTAAATAAATGTTCTCTTCATTGTTTGTTCTTTTGTGTAAAATGTGTCTGTTTCTAAATATTTTGTAAAAATAAGGCAAAATATTGAGAACACTGTTCCGGGTGCGTAAAAAAAGTGTTAATATGCGGTGTGCGTATGCAAAAATGTTGGTTCTTTCTTGTGGTTATAATCGGCAGGGTTGTTAAAAGTGTGAATAATACAGCCTTATAGCTCGACAAATAGGTGCTATCTCGCTCTTTTTTATTATTTTCGCGCTCGGAATTAAAGAATGGTTTTTTATGAGTGAAAATAAACGTGCCTCATTCGGGGGCAAATTGAGTGTGGTACTCGTCGCTGCCGGCAGCGCGATAGGGCTTGGAGCCATCTGGCGCTTCCCTTACATTGCAGGCAAGCACGGAGGTGCCGCCTTTTTATTGGTATTTCTTATAAGTGTCTTTGCTGTGGGTATTCCCACAATGCTTGCCGAGTTTGCGGTGGGCCGCCGCACCAGGAAAAATGCTGTCGGCGCTTTCCGCTCATTGTCTAAACGTTGGAGCTGGCTGGGATACAACGGCGTACTTGGCGCGTTGCTCATTTCGGGATATTATTATATCATTGCCGGCTGGTCGTTGGAATATATGGTTGCATCGGCCACCAATATGCTCTACTCTTCGCCGCTCTCCTTTACCGAGCAGTTCAACGAATTCCAGGGTTCTTGGCGACCATTGTTCTATGCTGCGATGTTCATTCTGCTCACCCACATAATTATAGCGCGTGGGGTGGAAAAGGGTATTGAGAAGGCTTCGCGCATAATGATGCCGGCACTCTTTATAATACTCATAATAATGGCCGTGCGTGTTGCCTTTATGCCGGGCGCAATGGAAGGGTACCGTTTCTTCCTTTCACCCAATTTCGAAGAGGCTTTTGCTCCCGAAACCATTATGATGGCAATAGGTCAGGCTTTCTTCTCGCTCTCCGTGGGTATGGGCTGTATGGTTACTTATGCCTCTTATTTTAAAAAGGATAACAATCTTGTGCAGACATCCTGTAATGTGGCACTGCTCACCCTGCTTGTGTCGCTGCTTGCCGGTCTTGTGATATTCCCGGCGGTGTTCAGCGCAGGCTTGCAGCCGGCTGAGGGCCCTTCGCTCATCTTTGTGACCTTACCCGAAATCTTTAAGGATATACCTTTTGCGGCGTTGTGGTCAACCGTCTTCTTCCTGTTGGTGACACTCGCATCGCTCACCTCCACAATATCGTTCCACGAAGTGCTCACCGCATATCTTGCCGAGGAGTTCAAGATTTCGCGCCGTTGGGCGGCCCGTCTGGTGTCGTTGGCTTCGGTGCTGTTGAGTGCCCTCACTCTCTCACTTGTGTTCGATATCGATTTCTTGGGAATAAAGATGGCAGGTGCGACATTGGTCGATGTGTTCGACTACCTGTCGGCAAACATAGTTATGCCCGTTGGTGCACTCTTTACCTGTGTGCTTGCTTCGTGGGTTATGGACCGCTCTTTCGTAAAGGATGAGTTGAGTAACCGCGGTGTGCTCAAAAGCCGTGTTATTCCTGTGGTGGTATTTATGCTGCGCTATGTGACTCCGCTGCTCATTCTCTATATCTTCCTGCGTAATCTGGGGATACTGTAACAGGGCTTGTAGTTAAAACATCGCGGCTGCAAAAATTTTTGCAGCCGCGATGTTTCTATTTATACCTCTTTTTGTCAGTCGGTGAAATAGATGCGTTTTATGCGGTCGCTTACGGCTGTGAGCACCTCGTAAGGAATGGTTTCGAGCCACTCGGCAACCTTTCCCACACGTAGTCCGTTACCGAAAATCTCCACCGTGTCGCCCTCTTTGCAATCGATTCCGGTAACATCGGCCATACACACATCCATACATATATTCCCTATGTATGGTGCTTTTTGCCCATTTATTATGCAGTATCCTCGGCCGTTGCCCAGCTTGCGGTTTAATCCGTCGGCATATCCTATGGGCATCGCTGCAATGCGCGATGGGCGTGTGAGCTTTCCGCGTCGGCTGTAACCCACGGTTTCGGTTTCGGGTATTTCGTGTATTTGCAGAATTATTGTTTTGAGGGTTGAAATGGGGCGCAGTGGGCTCTCGCCTTCAAGCGGCGAAACGCCATAAAGCCCAATTCCCAGGCGCACCGCCTCGTATTGTACATCGGTAAAACGCTCGGCTCCCGCGCTGTTGCAGATGTGCCGCAGTATTTTATGCTTGAATGCTGCCTGCAATGTGCTGCTTGCCTGTGCAAACCGCTCCTTCTGTGTCTTTGAGAAGTCGTCGAATAGCGGGCTGTCACTGCCGGCGAAGTGTGAGAATACCGAACAGGGCGTGAGTGCATTCTGTCGTTTGAGTTCTTCGATGAGTGCCGGCACCTCTTCGGGGAAGAATCCCAGGCGGTGCATTCCCGTGTCAATCTTTATGTGTACGGGGTAATCCGTTATACCTTCGCGTGTGGCTGCTTGCACCAGCGAACGCAACATTGCAAAACTGTAAACTTCGGGTTCCAGTTTGTTCTCAAAGAGCGTGCGGAACGAACTGGGCTCCGGGTTCATAACAATTATACCTGTGGTTATGCCTGCGCGGCGCAGTTCGGCTCCCTCGTCGGCAAGAGCCACTGCAAGGTAATCGACATTGCAGTCGTGCAGGGTGCGTGCAATCTCCATCGCTCCGGCTCCGTAGGCCGACGCTTTTACCATACAAATTGTCTTTGTTTCTGCCCGCAGGTTGTTGCGGTAGTAATTGAGGTTGTCGCGCAGTGCGCTCAAATTCACTTCGAGGATTGTCTGGTGTACCTTCTTTTCAAGCGCTTCGGTTATCTCTTCGAAACGGAATGAGCGGGAACCTTTTATGAGTATTATCTCGTTGGCAAGTCTTGCAAAGACCTCCGACTGCATAAGTTCCTCGGTGTTGCCGAAGAAGTGTGTTTCAATGGGCATCTTGCCCAGCCTGTGCTCCTCGCCCGAAATGTCGTGCCCCACACCGATGAACTTCTCAATCTTGTGGCCGGTGACATATTGCGCAACCGTGCGGTATAGCGAGCGTGTTGAAAGGCCGCTCTGCTTTATGTCCGACAGAATGAGCGTGCGGTGCAGGTGGGGCAGTGTCGCGCAGCGGCGTTCCATAAAGTCGAGCGCAATTTCCAGCGAGGCAATGTCGGCATTGTAGCTGTCGTTTATGAGCATACAGCCGCTCTTGCCCTCTTTCACTTCAAGACGCATTGCCACGGGTTCCAGCTGTGCCATACGCATTGCGATGGTGTCGGCCGGTATCATAAGGTAGAGTGCGGCTGCAAGGCAGTTTATGGAGTTCTCAATGGAGGCCTCGTCGTGGAAGGGTATGCGATAGCTATGCGCAAATGTGAGGTAACGGTACTTCACCGTGGTGCCGTTGTCGTCCTTTTCTATTGCGCTTATGAAGAGTGGCCGTTCGGGGTCCTTCTGCGACCACGCAATTTCGCGCGATGGCAACATAGAGCGTGTCACGCAGTTGCTTATAATGGCGTTGTCGGCGTTGTATATCACAATATCGCACTTCTTGAAGAGTTGCAGCTTTTCGCGGCACTTCTCCTGCAAGGAGCTGAAATTCTCTTGGTGGGCTCCGCTTATGTTCGTTATTATTCCTATCGTGGGGCGAATTATACTTTGCAATCTGTCCATCTCCTGGGGCTGCGAAATTCCGGCCTCGAAAATCCCAAGAGTGCTATCCTCGTCAATCTTCCACACCGAAAGCGGCACGCCTATCTGCGAGTTATAGCTGCGTGGCGAGCGTGTTACGTTGTAGTTGCCTGCGGTCAATTGGTAGAGCCACTCTTTTACAATTGTCTTGCCATCGCTGCCGGTAATTCCCACCACAGGAATGTCGAACTGTGTGCGGTGGTGTGTTGCAAGCTGCTGCAATGCCTTTATGCAGTTTCCGGCGATGATGAAATTGGAGTCGGGGAACTCCTTTGCGATACCCTCGTCCTCCACTACGAAATTCCTCACGCCGCGGTCGTGCAAGGCCGGGATATATCTGTGCCCGTCGCCGTGCTTGGTTCTTATGGCAAAAAAGAGTGTCTCTTCGGGAATGGTGAGCGAGCGGCTGTCGGTGAGCAGGCGCGATACAATGGCGGCAGGTGCAGCCGCAAGATATTCGGCTTTCAGAATCTTTGCTATCTGTTCAATAGTGTATTGCATTGTTCTATCTCCTTTTCAAAATCAAGATATGGGTGTTGCTCCTCTATGCTTGCAATTTTCTTTATGGTATCCTCAATGAATCTCTTGTAGGCACTGCTGCCGGCATCGAAGGGGCGGTGTTCCATAGCACGCATAACCTCTTCCACAGTTCTGCCAAGAGCGATGCTCTCTTTTGTGATGTGCTGCTCGCAGAACCTTTGCCATATATATTCAACAGCTACGGGCGACGGGTGCGCCATATCCTCGGCATAAAAACGGTAGTCGCGCAGTTCGTCCATCATTATCTCGTAAGCAGGGAAGTAGGCTGTGCAGCCTGGAAACTTTGCCTGCAACCTGTCGGCGGCGATAAGCAGGGCTGCCTTGCTCAACTGGTTGTCGTGTGCTCCGTCGCGCAAGTGTCTTATGGGGCTTACCGTGAAGAGGAATTTTACTTTCGGATTCCTTTTTGCGATTTCGCCCATTGCACCGCCCAGGCACTCCACAATCTCCTCCACGCTCAACAGCCTGCGGCTGAAATTGTTTGCCGGGAGTTTGTGGCAGTTGCTCACCACGCTGCCATCGCTCTGCCGCTCATATACATATGCCGTGCCAAGTGTTATGGTAATTATGTCGGCCTCCTCAATGCAGTTATGCGCTTGCGATAGTGAGTTGTTTATGCAATAGAGCAGTTCTTCTTTGGTGTTGCGCGAAAAGTCACCGTGGTGCAAGGTGCTGTGCCATTTCCCGCCGTGTTCCACAAGTTCGGGCGACAGCTCGTCGAACGGCTTGCCGCTCACAATCCTTTGCAGCACCGTGGCTATGGATAATGGGTTGTATATTATGCCGAAGGGGTTGCAGCACACGTTGAACTTGTGGCGGAGCAATCTCTCGCCTATGTTCTGCGCAAAGCAGGAGCCCAAGAGCATTATTCTGCTCCTGTGCCCAATGTCCAAGCCATCTTTTCCAAGTCCTACCGGTGTGGTGAATTGCATATCGCTTCTAATTTATTGCAAAATTAATGAAGTTCAACGATTATTGCTTATCTTTGCACAGGATAATAAAGAAAATCGTATCTATTTGAGTGACAGAGGTCAATAAAGAGGTCAAAAGCTGTTGGTAACGATTTAGCGACATTACCACCGCACCGATACGCTGTGCTTTGCTTATATCAAACAA
>SUXO01000042.1 GCA_015060885.1 Bacteroidales bacterium | reverse complement strand
CTGTGGAAATTTGGGAAGCATCAAAAAGCAGCCGAAAAATGCTAAATTTTAGAATTTACTGATAATTAAAGGTTTATATTTGGTTATTTCTGATTATTCTTGGTTGTTAGAGGCTTCTAAATACAATTATAGAATGCGTGGCTTCCTATTGATGTTACGCTATTAGGTATTGAAATGCTTGTGAGTCCGGTGCAATTATAGAATGCGTGGCTTCCTATTGATGTTACGCTATTAGGTATTGAAATGCTTGTGAGTCCGGTGCAATTATAGAATGCGTGGCTTCCTATTGATGTTACGCTATTGGATATTGTAATGCTTGTAAGTCCGGTGCAACTACTGAATGCAGATTGTCCTATCGATGTTACGCTGTTGGGTATTGTAATGCTTGCGAGTTTAGTGCAACTACTGAATGCAGATTGTCCTATCGATGTTACACTGTTGGGAATAGTTACGCTTGTAAGGCTAGTGCATCCCGAGAAAACATTTTGTCCTATCGATGTTACGCTGTTTGGTATTGTAACGCTTGTTAGGCCGGTGCATTTCCAGAATGCACCACTTCCTATCGATGTTACACTGTTGGGAATAGTTACGCTAGTGAGATTGCTGCATTGCGAGAACGCATGGCTTCCTATTGATGTTACGCTGTTCGGTATTACTACGCTTGTGAGGCCGCACAGATTGAACGCACCGTCTCCAATTTTTGTTACACTATTAGGTATTGTTACCCTTGAGAGCCAGAGGCAAGATTGAAACGTATTGTTTGCTATTGATGTTATTCCGTTGGGTATTTTTATACTTGAGAGGCGACGGCAATTATCGAACGCCCCTGTTTCAATTCTAGTGACACTATTAGGTATTTCTAAACTTCCTAAGTTTGTACAATTAGAGAACGCATATTGTCCTATTGTTGTTACACTATTAGGAATAGTTACGCTTGTAAGGCTGGTACAACCTGAGAAGGTAGAGTTCTCTACTTTTGTTATACCATTAGGTATAGTTACGCTTGTTAAGTTTGTACAATTAGAGAATGCATACTGTCCTATTGTTGTTACGTTATTGGGTATTGTAATGTGGCTTAGTTCCGTGCAACCACTGAACGCTGATTTTCCAATCACATAGTTCGTACCATTTATCTCCAACGGAAGAGATATTTGGGAATCAATGCCTACATAGGCAATAAGGGTATATACTCCGTCTGTTTTATTGAATATATAATCATCTACAATTGTGTAGTCATTCTTATTAGTAGTTATAAATTTTGCGTAATAAGCTACATAACCATATTCGTTTGAACCTATGGTGAGATTTAATGAAGAATCATTATAAATGAGTTTAAGTTTTGTGCATCCGTAGAATGCTTTTTCTTCAATCGATGTTACACCGTTGCCTATTGTTACGCTTGTAAGGCTTGTGCAATTATAGAATGCACATTGTCCTATTGATGTTACACTGTTAGGTATAGTTACGCTTGTTAGGCCTGTGCAATAACTGAACGCATAGCCTCCTATTGATGTTACATTGTTAGGTATTGTAATGCTTGTAAGCGCGGTGCACATACTGAACGCATATTCTCCTATCGATGTTGCGGTATTGGGGATAATAATCTCTTTCAAGGTAGAATTATAAAATGCTGATTTGCCAATATATGTTACTCCTTCGGAAATAATCATTTCTGTAACATTTGTGCCTGAAAATGCTCCGTCACCAATCCCGGTTACTTTGAACGATATTCCGGAATAATCGGTTGTCGAGGGTATAATGATAAGACCCTGGTAATTGGCATTGTGAGCAACCTCAACTGTTCTATCGCTGAGTGATAAAATGCTGTAACTAATGCCGTTTGATTCGAACGATTGTGCACTCACTACTGCGCTGCACAGCGACAGCAGTGCTGTGAGCAGGGATTTTGTGTAAAAATTTCTCATAGGGGTGATTGTTATTATAAATTTGTTGTTTTTGCGGGTATGCTACGGCAATATGCCTGCCGGTTCCTCTACGCAGAGCAACCTTAAAATTGTACAAATTTATATATAAGGTGTGTAATTACCCCCCCGAAATGTTAAAAATAATTAAAAATGCTAAAATTGGTTACCCGAAATTCAATTCCAGTTGCTTGGGCTTCTCTCCCAGGAGATTGAACGAGAGGCGGTGGTGTGGCGACACGCCGTGCTCGCGTATGGCTGCACGGTGCTTGGCAGTGGGGTAGCCCTTGTTGCTTTGCCAGTCGTACATGGGGTATTCACGTGCTATTGCCTGCATATAATCGTCGCGGTAGGTCTTTGCAAGTATTGATGCGGCAGCGATGCTCATATAGGTGGCATCGCCTTTTATAACCGTGTTATGCGGTATGCCGGGGTAGGGGCTGAATTTGTTGCCGTCAATAAGCAGGTGTTGCGGGCGCACTTTAAGGCCGTCTACGGCACGGTGCATTGCAAGAATTGATGCACGCAGAATGTTTATCTTGTCAATCTCCTCGGCTGTGACAATGCCCACGGCCCAGGCTATGGCCTCTTTCTCTATTACCTCGCGCAAGTCGCACCTGACAGACTCGCAGTTTACCTCCAAAAGGCATTCTTCCAATTGGTAGGAATATTGATTTTATAATTGCATTTTTAGGACAAGTATACCTAAACACAGAGCTGTTGCCAATGAAAGCAAAGTTCCAGTCAGTACATATTCTGATTTTTCATCACCTTTAGAAGCTTCATTGAAACGAAGGATGGACTTTGCAGCAATAAGGAAACCTATTGCTTCATATTGTGACAGGATAACAAATAGAAGTATAAGTCCACGCTCCAGCCAGCCTATTAATTCTCCTGAATGGAAATTTCCGTGTTCATCATTTTTTGTTGGGCTTATGTTTACTTTGCATGTTTCAAGAATAAGCAAAATCAATATGTTTGCAGGTTTTAATGCCAACAATAAACCTACCATAGTCTTTAACCTTAGAGGATGATTTATGATAAATTCCTGCAAACATTCAGGTAACCGCCAATCGTTATTCCAATGGCTGTACGCTGAAAACCAGACGTATGCACCCACAACGATTATAGCGATATGTACAATTTGGTCAGCGAGAAATATCCACAAATCATTTCGTTTGCATTCTCCCGGAGTGACTTCCTTCCGGGCTTTTGTGGTAAGAATACCCATTTTTAATTGCAAATATGACTTTAACCAGTCTGTCAGGTAATGTGTCACCATTATACCAAGGGCAAGCCACCATCCACGAAAATCCCATATGGCTATCCACGATAAAACTCCCATAATAAAGGAATGTAACCATAAACTTTTACTTTTAGCAGAATAGAGGAATTTGTTTTCGCAAGATTTCTTTGTCTGCAAGTAAAAATCTCCCAAGATATGAGCAATGATGAGATTGAAGATTAAATAGTGTATCATAGTTGTTTTGCTATTTTTCGGTAATAAATAATTGCTTGTTCTATTGCACTCCAACCAACATTCTTCAATGTTTGATTGACCCCGGAAACGGTAATTCCCATTTTCTCAGCAGTCTTACCGGTATCAGAGGTCAGTATTCTTTCATAAAGGGTCTCGCATTTGCGTGCCGTTGCGTTATTCAACAATTGGTTGACCAAAGTCAGTATCACCTGTAATGATTGTTCGTATTCTTCATTTTCCATTGAGATTGCAAATGAATACTTGGCTCTTCCTTTTAGTTTACTCAAAGTACGCCCCGAACGATAGATGGCATCACCATCCATCATATCCAAGTTACGATCAATCGTCTTCATATCACCAATACCAATGGCTACTCGAAGCCCATATCTATTAAATTTTTTCAAATCATTAACATCTGTCGGCTCAAATGATTTGACCAGGGTTTTTAGTATGAGGGCTGCTTCAAAAGCATCCTCGGGACAGTCCATAACACATTCAATAGAGTCACCCTTAACTACACGTCCCCAAAAACCCTGGTAACGTAGTTCTAAGGTACTCAGACATTTTTTCAACTTCTCATTGAACTCAATCATGGCCTCTTTTGAGAGAGAAGTTGATGATACTACATCTGCTGATATTGTTGCATACATATTTTTCTATTTTACAAGTGGTATTACTTGTTATCTATCATTGCAAGCGCATTGACTTGTTTTTGCTTATTACAAGCTATTTCGCTTGCAAATATAATAAGATTTCTTTATATGATGGTACACGGGATGAAAAAATAAATTCCATAAATTCTCTACGTAAGAAATATGTATGCCTGTCGGCTGCTCTGTGTGGAGCAACCTTAAAACTATACAAATTTATATATAAGGTGTGTAATTACCCCTCCCGAAATATTAAAAAGAATTAAAAGTGTTAAATATTGGTTAACCGAAATTCAATTCCAGCTGCTTGGGCTCCTCGCCCAGGAGATTGAACGAGAGGCGGTGGTGGGGCGACACGCCGTGCTCGCGTATGGCAGCACGGTGCTTGGCAGTGGGGTAGCCCTTGTTGCTTTGCCAGTCGTACATAGGGTATTCACGTGCTATTGCCTGCATATAATCGTCGCGGTAGGTCTTTGCAAGGATTGATGCGGCAGCGATGCTCATATAGGTGGCATCGCCTTTTATAACCGTGTTATGCGGTATGCCGGGGTAGGGGCTGAATTTGTTGCCGTCGATAAGCAGGTGTTGCGGGCGCACTTTAAGGCCGTCTACGGCACGGTGCATTGCAAGAATTGATGCACGCAGAATGTTTATCTTGTCAATCTCCTCGGCTGTGACAATGCCCACGGCCCAGGCTATGGCCTCTTTCTCTATTACCTCGCGCAAGCGGTAGCGTTGCGCCTCGGTTAGTTGTTTCGAATCGTTGAGCAGTTCATTCTCGAAGTCGGGCGGTAGAATTACCGCAGCGGCATATACGTCGCCGGCAAGGCAACCGCGGCCGGCTTCGTCGCAACCGGCCTCAATGACACCCTCTGTACGGTATGGTTTCAGCATCGGTCGAACATTTTTACGGCCCTGTTTATTCCGGCAACAAGTGCATCAATCTCTTCGCGTGTGTTGTACACGGCAAACGAAGCGCGAATGGTACCGGGAATGCCCAGGTGGTCTATGAGTGGTTGTGCGCAGTGGTGTCCTGTGCGTATCGCTATGCCCAGGTGGTCGAGTATGGTGCCCAGGTCGGCAGGGTGTATGTCGCCCACGAGGAAGGATATTGCAGCGCCGTCGGGCTTGCCGAAAATGCGCATTTGCGGTATCTCCTGTAACTTTTCAAGGGCATACTGCGTGAGTGAGTGCTCGTGTGCAGCAATATTCTCTATGCCTATCTCCATTACCCATTCAAGTGCTGTGCCGAGTGCTATCGCTCCTACATAGTCGGGTGTGCCTGCCTCGAATTTGTACGGCAGTTCGTTGTATGTGGTCTTTTCGAACCTCACGGTCTGTATCATCTCGCCACCGCCGTGGTAGGGCTGCATTGCGTTGAGCCACTTCTCCTTGCCATATAAAACGCCTATTCCTGTGGGGGCATATACCTTGTGCCCGCTCATTACAAAGAAGTCGGCATCGAGCTCCTGTACATCAACCTTTATGTGAGGGCTGCTTTGTGCGCCGTCTATGAGCACGGGAACATTGTGGCTGTGGGCTATATCAATAATATCTTTTACAGGGTTGGTAACGCCCAGAACATTGGACACGTGGGTTATGCTCACAAGCCTGGTCTGTTCGTCGAACATCTGTTTGTAGGCTTCAATGTCGAGGCTCTCATCGGCGGTGAGGGGTACTATACACAGTTCTATACCTATGCGGTCGCGCAGCATCTGCCATGGAACTATGTTGCTGTGGTGCTCCATTGTCGATATTATTACCTTGTCGCCCTTTTTAAGGAATGTGTTGCCGAACGATGTTGCCACAAGGTTTATGCTCTCGGTGGTGCCACGTGTGAATATTATTTCGTGGCTATGTGCGGCTCCTATGAACTTCTGCACCGTGCGGCGTGCCTTTTCGAACTCCTCGGTTGCCACCTGCGAGAGGTGGTGTACACCACGGTGCACGTTTGAGTTTATGGTGCAGTAGGCATTGGCTATGGCATCGATTACGCATTGCGGTTTCTGTGTGGTGGCTGCGTTGTCGAGGTAAACAAGTGGTTTCCCATACACTTTTTGGGTGAGTATGGGAAATTCTTTGCGTATTTCTTGCGGGTTGAGCATTGTGTTGTTACTTATTTACAGAGTGAGCAGCCTTTGCAGTGGTTGAGTTCTCCACGGAACCGTTTTTCCACCAGCATATGCAGGCGGTCACGCAAGGCATCAATCTTGATGTTCTCAATCACCTCGCCGGCAAATGCATACATAAGCAAGTGGCGTGCCTCGTCGGCGGGTATTCCGCGCTGTTGCATATAGAAGAGCGCGTTCTCGTCGAGCTGGCCCACGGTGGAGCCGTGGCTGCACTTTACGTCGTCGGCATATATTTCGAGTTGCGGCTGGGCGTACATACGGGCACAGCTTGTGAGGCAGAGGTTGCGGTTGGTCTGTTCCGACGTGGTCTGCTGTGCGTGTGGGCGAATGAGCATCTTGCCGGCAAAGACTCCCACCGACTCCTCGTCGAGTATATACTTGTAGAGTTCCTTGCTGTTGCAGTGCCCAGTCTTGTGGTCGACAAGCGTGCGGTTGTCTATGTGCTGCTTGCGGTCGCCTATGGCAAGGCCTGTGATGTTGGTGTCGGCCCCGGCTCCTTCGAGCGAAACGTTTATGCAGTTGCGTGTGAAGCCGTTGGTAAGGGTTATGTTGCAGTGGTTGAAGTGGCTGTCGGCATCCTGGCGCACAAGCATATGGCCCAAGCGGGTGTTGCTGTTGCTTGTCTCTTCGAGCTCGTATATGTCGAGCGATGCGCCACGTCCCACAAACACCTCGGTCACCTGTGTCGAAAGTGTCTTTTTGGCTGTCGATGAGTGGTCGCAGATGAGCAGCCCGGCCCTGGCTCCGTCTTCAAGTATTATGAGCAGGCGGCGGTTCGACATCATATCGACTTTCGACTGTATGAGGCTCACAATCTGTATGGTCTCCTCAATTACGGTGTCGGCAGGTATGTAGAGCACTATGCCGTCCTGTACGAAGGCGGTGTTGAACTGTGCAATGCTGTCACCCTCGGCTGCGAGCCTGTTATAATAGGGCGCAATAAGCTCCTTGTGGCTCTCGGCAATCTCATTTAGGCTGCCAAGCAACACTCCCTGTGGCAACCGGTTCTCCTTTTCGGCAGCCTGGAACGAGTCGTTCACGATAAATGCCCTGTGTGTTTTAAGGTTGGGAACATCGCAGGTGAAAATATCGTGCAGCCCGGCCGAAATGGCTATGCGCCCCAGGTTCATACCATAGTCGGTGCCGGTGAACTGTGCCGCAACATTCGTGTGCAGCCAATCCTCCTCCTTTATGTTGGGGAAACCCTTTTCGCGGAACTTGTCGAAAGCTGCCCGGCGTGCTTCGTTGAGCAATGCGGCGCAGGGCTTTTCTATAAGCTCTTTGTGGGTGTCGTATAGTGTTATGTATTCCTGTGCGTTGCTCATTTTCAATTCTCGTTTTTAATCCAGTCGTATCCGCGTTCTTCGAGTTCAAGTGCGAGTTCGGGGCCGGCTGTCTTTACAATGCGGCCGTTGTAGAGCACGTGAACAATGTCGGGCTTGATATAGTCGAGCAGGCGTTGGTAGTGGGTGATTACGAGGGTTGACGTATCCTCGCGTTTAAGTTTGTTCACTCCCTCGGCCACAATGCGCAGTGCATCGATGTCGAGTCCCGAATCGGTTTCGTCGAGTATGCTTAATGTGGGTTCGAGCATTGCCATCTGGAATATCTCGTTGCGTTTCTTCTCGCCGCCGCTGAATCCTTCGTTCACCGAACGGTTGGCGAGTTTGCTGTCGAGGTTGACCAGCGCACGCTTCTCACGCATGAGTTTCAGGAACTCGGTTGCGTTCATAGGGTCCAACCCTTTGTATTGGCGTTGCGCGTTTATGGCGGCACGCATAAAGTTGGTTATGCTCACGCCCGATATCTCAACGGGGTACTGGAACGAGAGGAATATGCCCTCGTGGCTACGGTTCTCTGGCGATAGTTCAAGGAGGTTCTTTCCTTTGTATATGATTTCTCCCTCGGTTACGGTGTAAGCGGGGTGTCCCACAAGCACATTGCTCAATGTGCTCTTGCCCGAACCGTTGGGGCCCATTATGGCGTGTACTTCACCGGCGTTCACGGTGAGGTTTATGCCTTTGAGTATCTCTTTGCCGTTTATGGTGGCGTGCAGGTTCTTTATTTCGAGTAATTTTTCCATAATATGCTTCGGGGTTTTATCCTACTGCTCCTTCGAGCGATACACTTAAAAGTTTCTGTGCCTCTATGGCAAATTCCATAGGTAGCTTGTTCAATACCTCTTTGGCATAACCGTTGACAATGAGGCCGATAGCCTCTTCGGTGGGTATGCCTCGCTGGTTGCAGTAGAACAGTTGTTCTTCCGATATTTTAGAGGTTGTTGCCTCGTGCTCTATTATCGCGCTGTTGTTGTGGATATCCATATAGGGGAAGGTGTGGGCACCGCAGAGGCTCCCCAGCAGCAGTGAGTCGCACTGGCTGTAATTGCGGGCACCGTCGGCATTCTTGCTCACACGCACGAGTCCTCGGTATGAATTTTGGCTGTGTCCGGCCGATATGCCTTTGCTTATGATGGTACTGCTGCAATTCTTGCCCAAGTGTATCATCTTGGTGCCGGTGTCGGCTTGTTGGTAGTTATTGGTGAGCGCAACGGAGTAGAACTCGCCTTGCGAGTTGTCGCCGCGCAGTACACAACTCGGGTATTTCCAGGTTATGGCGGAACCGGTTTCAACCTGTGTCCACGACAGTTTGCTGTTGCGGCCGCGGCAATCGCCACGCTTGGTCACAAAGTTGTAGACACCGCCTTTGCCCTCGGCATCACCGGGATACCAGTTCTGTACTGTGCTGTACTTCACTTCGGCATTGTCGCACACGATTATCTCCACAATGGCGGCGTGCAGCTGGTTCTCGTCGCGCATGGGGGCTGTGCAGCCTTCAAGGTACGATACATAGCTGTCGTCGTCGGCCACAATGAGTGTGCGCTCGAACTGCCCTGTGTTGGCAGCGTTTATTCTGAAATAGGTCGACAGTTCCATGGGGCAACGCACTCCTTTGGGTATGTACACAAAGGAACCGTCGCTGAATACCGCGCTGTTGAGTGCCGCAAAGAAGTTGTCGCGGTAGTTCACTACCGTACCAAGATATTTGCGCACAAGGTCGGGGTACTCCTGCACGGCTTCGCTCATAGAGCAGAATATGATGCCTTTCTCTTTGAGCTCTTCCTTGAAAGTGGTCTTTACCGAAACGGAGTCCATAACGGCATCGACGGCTGTACCGCTCAATGCAAGGCGTTCTTCCAAAGGAATGCCAAGCTTTTCAAAGGTCTTCATAAGTTCTGGGTCAATCTCCTTGTTCTTGTTCTCCTTCTTTTTGAGAGGGTCGGCATAGTATGAGATTGCCTGGTAGTCTATTGGCGGTATGTCGAGGTGAGGCCAGGTGGGCATCTCCTGTGTGAGCCAATAGGCGTAAGCCTGCAAACGGAACTCCAACAGCCATTCGGGCTCATTCTTCTTCTTTGAAATGAGCCTTATGACATCCTCGTTGAGCCCGCGTTCTATTATGTCGGTCTTTATCTTTGTGATGAAGCCGAACTCGTAGGCTTTGTTTGCTATTTTGTTGAATATATTGTTCTTCTTTTTCATCAGCTCTTTTTAAATCTTCTTCTCCGCCTCGTCGATGATTAAAGATGTCAATATCTTTGTGTGCTTATATAACAAGGATTGCTCCTGTGAGGTTTTCCCTGTGTATCTGTTATCGGGCATAATATTTTCGGTGAGGGCAACTGCACCCACGAAGATGAACATTCCCACGAGGGTGGAAAATGCTGCACCGAGTATGCTGTCAATGAATGAGAGGTGGCAAAGGTTCAGTATTCCGGCGAGTATCGCACCTGCAACTTTAAAGAGAAGTACCACGCACACAAGTATGGCGATGAATGCCGCAGGAACGGCAATCCAGTCGGCCCACTGTGTGTACTCCTTTATCCACACAGTTACAGTGGGGTAGAACAGCACCGCTTGGAGCAGGCCTAATGCAATCCCTGCTCCAAACGACAGCTGTTTGATAAGTCCTTTAAAGTATCCGTAGGCGAAACCAACCACTGCAATTATCACCAATGCAATATCGAGTGTGTTCATTTCTGCGGATTAGAGTTTCTGTTTAACTTCCACCTCAACGAATGTCTCAATGATATCGCCCACTTTTATGTCATCCTGGTTCTGCAAGCTGATACCGCACTCGAAGTTGGTTCCCACCTCTTTCACATCGTCCTTGAAACGTTTGAGGGCTGCAAGGTTGCCGGTGTGTATAACAATACCGTCGCGTATGAGGCGTGCACGGTCGGTGCGCTTCACCTTACCCTCACGTACCATACAGCCGGCAACGGTACCCACCTTGCTGATGTGGAATGTTTCGCGTACCTCTATGGTTGCTGTAATCTCCTCTTTGACAATGGGAGCAAGCATACCTTCCATAGCGGCTTTCACCTCCTCGATGGCATCGTAGATGATTGAGTAGATGCGTATGTCCACACCTTCGTTCTCGGCCACCTTGCGGGCTGTTACCGAAGGACGTACCTGGAAGCCCACGATAATGGCATCGGATGCTGCTGCAAGGCTCACATCGCTCTCCGAGATTTGTCCCACTGCCTTGTGTATTACGTTTATCTGTATTGTTTCGGTCGACAGTTTTATGAGTGAGTCGCTCAACGCCTCGATAGAGCCGTCCACGTCGCCCTTTACAATGATGTTCAGTGTCTGGAAGTTGCCCAATGCTATGCGGCGGCCCACTTCGTCGAGGGTAAGCATCTTCTGTGTGCGCAAGCCCTGTTCGCGCTGCAACTGCTCGCGCTTGCTTGTGATTTCACGTGCTTCGCGCTCGCTCTCCACAACGTTGAAGGTGTCACCGGCTGTGGGGGCTCCGTTGAGTCCCAGTATGAGTGCGGGCTCGGCAGGAGCCACTCCCTTTATGCGTTGGTTACGCTCGTTGAAGATGGCTTTTACCTTTCCCCATTGGGTACCGGCAACCACAATGTCGCCCACTTTCAGTGTTCCGTTCTGTACGAGCACGGTGGCTACATAACCACGGCCCTTGTCGAGTGTCGACTCAATGATGGAGCCGGTGGCCTTGCGGTTGGGGTTGGCTTTGAGGTCGAGCATCTCGGCTTCGAGAAGCACCTTCTCCATAAGCTCCTCGACACCCATACCTTTCTTGGCCGATATCTCCTGTGACTGGTATTTGCCTCCCCAGTCCTCGACAAGCATATTGAGTTGTGCAAGTTCCTCCTTGATGCGGTTGGGGTCGGCGGCGGGCTTGTCGCACTTGTTTATGGCAAACACGATGGGCACGCCTGCTGCCATTGCGTGGTTGATGGCCTCTTTTGTCTGGGGCATCACGTTGTCATCGGCAGCGATGATAATGATTACAATGTCGGTGACTTTGGCACCACGGGCACGCATAGCGGTAAAGGCTTCGTGACCGGGAGTGTCGAGGAAGGTGATGCGCTTGCCGCTCTCCATCTTCACGTTGTAGGCACCGATGTGCTGTGTGATACCACCGGCCTCACCGGCAATTACGTTGGCTTTGCGTATGTAGTCGAGCAGTGAGGTCTTACCGTGGTCAACGTGTCCCATCACGGTGATGATGGGGGCGCGTGATTGCAGGTCCTCCTCGGAATCGGCCTCAACCTCAATGGCGTTGGCCACCTCGGCACTTACATATTCGGTGGTGAAACCGAACTCCTCGGCAACGAGGTTGATGGTTTCGGCATCGAGGCGTTGGTTGATTGATACCATCATACCAATGCTCATACAGGTGGCAATTACCTGTGTAACCGAAATGTTCATCATGCTTGCAAGCTCATTGGCGGTTACAAACTCGGTGAGTTTGAGTACCTTGCTTTCGGCCATTTCGGCATCGAAGGCTTGCTGCTGACGCTCGGCTGCCTGCTCGCGCTTGTCCTTGCGGTATTTGGCGGCTTTGTTGTTCTTGCCGCGTTGTGTAAGACGGTCGAGTGTTTCGCGTACCTGCTTTGATACATCCTCCTCGCTCACATCGTTCTTGTCGAAACGCTGGTGCTGGCGGTCGCGGTCGCGACGGCTGCCTTGTGAGGGGTTGCCACCGCCGTTGTTCTTGTTGCGGTTGGCGCTCCAATCCTGGTTGCGGCCCGGCTCGTTGCTCTCCTTGACATCGTTGATGTTTACACGCTGGTTGTTAATGCGCTGGCGTTTCTTTTTGCCGCCCTCGCCGTTTGCGTTGGCACCGTTCTGCTGGCGTTGTGCATCGCGCTGTTGCTTGCGTTGCTCTTCGCGCTGTTTGTCCTTCTCTTCACGCTCCTTTCTCTTCTCCTCTTTGCTCTTCTTCTTGGGGCGTGTCGACTGGTTTATGGCCGAAAGGTCTATCTGGCCTATGATGTTGAGCTTGGGAGCTACCTCTTCAACTTGTGTGAGAGTTGCCTGGGGGGCTGTTTCTGCCGGTCTCTCGGCAACAACGGGCTCTTTAACCTCCTCTTTGGGTTCGGGCTTTGCCTCTTCTGCCTTCGCAACGGGCTTCACCTCCTCCTCTTTCTTGGGCTCGGCTTTGGGTGCCTCTTCCGCTTTTTTAGGCTCTTGCTTGGCCGGTTTGCGGTTGAATGCTTCGAGGTCTATTTTGCCTGTAACCTTTATCTTGTTTTCAATTATTGTTTTCTTCTCTTCCTGCACCTCTTTCTTGGGTTCTTCCTTTACAACGGGTGCGGGTTTGGGCTCCTCGACAACCGGTGCTGCAACCTCTTTCTCGGCCTCAACGGGTGTGCTCTTGGGCTTTTCCTTGTTCTGGCGTTCTTTGGTGAAGTTGTCCGATTGTATGCGGGCTTTCTTGTCGGCGCTGAATTCCTCGATGAGCAGTTTGTAACCCTCTTCGGGCACAACGGCATTAGGGTCTTCTTTTATGTTGAAGCCCTTCTTTTGGAGGAATTCCACTATGGTGGAAAGCCCCAGGTTGAGTTCTCCCTGTACTTTATTTAGTCTTATTTTCATTCGTTGTCTGTTGTTAGGTTACTGAAACTGTTTATTCTTCGTCATCCTCGAACTCGGCTTGGAGTACCGATATAAGGTGGTCGACGGTGTCCTCTTCGAGGTCGGCTTTTTCTATAAGTGTCTCGCGAGGTGTGTTCAGGACTGCTTTTGCAGTGTCCAAACCAAGTTTCTTTATTGCAGCTATTACCCACTCGTCTATTTCGTCGGCAAACTCTTCGATGTAGATGTCGTCCTCCTGCTGGCTGTCTATTTCACGATATACGTTTATGGTGTATTCGGTGAGCATACTTGCGAGCTTTATGTTAAGGCCGTCCTTACCGATAGCGAGTGATACCTCTTCCTGTTTGAGGTTTACATCGGCAATGCGTTTCTCCTCGTCGAGTGTGATGCTCAATATCTTTGCGGGGCTCAATGCACGCTTGATGAAGAGTTCAATGTTCGATGTGTAGGGGATTACGTCGATATTCTCGTTGCGCAATTCGCGTACAATACCGTGGATACGTGAACCTTTTACACCCACACAAGCGCCTACGGGGTCGATGCGCTCGTCGTAAGTCTCCACTGCAATCTTCGCACGCTTGCCGGGGATGCGGGCAATCTTCTTTATTGTTATGAGGCCGTCATTGATTTCGGGTACCTCCAACTCGAAAAGACGCTGCAAGAACATGGGCGATGTGCGGCTGAGTATGATTTTGGGGTTGTTGTTCTGGTTGTCGACACGGGCAACGACTGCGCGTACGTTCTCGCCTTTGCGGTAGAAGTCCGAAGGTATCTGCTCGGTCTTGGGGAGAATGAGCTCGTTGTTCTCGTCATCGACAAGCAACAGTTCCTTCTTCCATATCTGGTAGACCTCGCCGCTTACTATCTGGCCTATGCGCTCGCTGTACTTGTTGTAGAGGCTGTCCTTTTCGAGTTCAAGGATTTTTGAAGCGAGTGTCTGGCGCAGGTTCAGGATTGCACGGCGGCCGAACTCGGCAAAATTTACGATTTCGCTCACGTCCTCACCAATCTCAAATGAGTCATCTATCTGCTGTGCCTCGGTAAGTGATATTTCGAGGTTGCTGTCCTTTACATCGGCATCGGCAACAACGGTACGGCGACGCTGTATCTCAAAGTCGCCACGGTCGGGGTTTACGATTACCGAGTAGTTCTCGTCGGTGCCGAACATGTTGATTAGTACTTTGCGGAAACTCTCTTCGAGTACGCTGATCATTGTGGTGCGGTCGATGTTCTTCGACTCTTTGAATTCTTGAAATGTATCAAGAAGGCTGATTGTTTCTTCTTTCTTTGCCATTTTATTTGAAATTTATAATATACTTTGTGTATTTAACGCTGTCATAGGCGAAGTGCAGGTCCTCCTCGACAAGCTGCGGGCGTTTGCAGCCCTCTTTCTTCTCTTTCTTGGAGATTGTGATTACAAACTCCTTCTCTTCGGCACTTTTGAGAATGCCTTTTAGTTTCTTACCATCTTTTGTAAGTACTTCCACTTCGAGCCCGATGTGGTTTATGTACTGCTGTATAACCTTGAAGGGTTGTCCCAGCCCGGCCGAACCTACTTCAAGCTCATAATCGTCACCCTCTTCGCCCAAGCCTGCACCTATGTGGCGGCTGAGCTCCACGCAGTCCTCTATCCACACTCCTTCGGCGTGGTCGATTTCTACCGTAATTTTGTCATCCTTGCCGATGATTACATCTACCAAAAAGTACTCCTTGTCTTTGAGCCACTCATTGGTTAAGTCGATTACTTGTTGTTTGTCAATCATATAATGAATCTCTTTTATGATGGTGTCTTTGGTTCTTACCTTGTGTGTTTATAAAAAAGAGGGGCTTGCGGGCCCCTCATCAATCATCATTACTCTGCAAAAGTACAAATAATAGGTTACACGTGCAAGCCTTTTTCATCTTTTTTATGGGTTCGGGGCAATATTTATGCGGTATTTTGTATCTTCGTGACGTTAAAGAGTATTCTTTGGTGAAACTGCATATATTCAATCCCGAAAACGACCTTGCTCTTGCCGACGGCAATTACAATTATTGTCCTCCGCCGGCGGCGCGTGCCATTGCTCACGACCTTGCAACATTGCCCTTGTGGTATGCCGGTGCGGGTGATGCAGTGTTGTTGCAGTGCGAGCGGCATAATCTCTTCTGCAATGCAATGAATGGGCTTTTCCCGCTTGCTCTTCCTTTGCGGCCGGGAAGTTTGCGTGAGGCTGATACGTGCCTGCCCTGGGGGTGGAGCGCGCAGGTGAAGCGTCGTTTGCTTGCGATGGGTGTGAGCGAGAATGTTTTGCCGGGCGACGGGTTCATCGCAGCCGTGCGCTCGCTGTCGAACCGCCAAACAGCGATAGGGCTGCTGCAATCCCTGCGCGATGAGGGGATTGATACTCCCGAACTGCCTCAATATTATACCTCTTTTGACGATATTGCGCAATTCATCACGAGCATGCCGCGCTCGGTATTGAAGGCTCCCTGGTCGGGCAGCGGCAAGGGTATTGCTTGGGGAATTGGGCGTGTGGAGGTGCCGGTGGAGCATTTCTGCAAGGGGGTGATAAGGCGGCAGGGCGGTGTCGTGTGTGAGCGTTTCCTGGACAAGGTTGTCGATTTTGCAATGGAGTTCAAGGCTGTGCAGGGCGAAGTGGCTTTTGCAGGTTACTCCCTGTTTACCTGTGACGGCAGTGTCTATTCGGGAAATATTCTTGCAAGCGATGCCGCAATAGAGGATTTTCTGGTGCGCTTTGTGGAACGCGCGGTGTTGCAGGCTGTCAAGGAGAGGTTGTCGGCGGAGTTGTCTGCTCGTCTGCGCCCAATAGGCTATTCGGGTTATTTGGGTGTCGATATGCTTGTCTATCGCTCGCAGGGTGGTGCGTTTCGCCTGTATCCCTGTGTGGAACTCAATTTGAGAATGAATATGGGTGCTGTGTCGCGTATATTCTATGACCGTTATGCTGCTTGCGGTGTTACGGGGCGTTTCGTTGTTGCCAATTTCAGGAACAGGGGCGAGGCACTGCAATTTCACGAGCGTTGCAGCAGTGAGTATCCTTTGAAAGTGTGCGACGGCAGGGTGGTGAGCGGTTATCTTAATCTTTCGCCGGTGGCAGAGGAGACCTCTTATTTGGCCTATGCGATTGTGTGCAAAGGGCCGGTTTCTCTGCACGAACTTTATGAGTGTAAATGACAATAGTTTTGTTGTTTCGTGCCAAAGTGCTATCTTCGCACTTGTAAAAACAATAATGTATGAGTAGTGTGAAAAGGCGTAATGCCAATATGAGTTTCCTGTTCGGCAGCGTGTTCTTCTTTTTTGTGATAATTGTGACAATAGGTCTTTTTGCCTATTATTCGTTATATAAATATTGGAGCAAGCCGGGGGATGCGAGGTTCAGCTACGAAATATCTTTCTCGCCTTCATTTGCCGGCAAGGCTTACGATGTGTATATGAATGACAGCCTGCTCTATGCCGGCGCACCTGTAAATTGCGATACGGTGTTGCGTGTCAACCGCTTTGCTGCCGAGAATGCCTTGCTTGTGGTAAATGCAGCAACCGATTGCGTAACCATATTGCAGTTGCCCTCAAAGGGCAGGGTGCTGTTGCGCCTAAAAGAGGACGGTGCTGTCACGGCCGACGTGAAGTGACTTTGTTGTATTGTAGTTCTAATCGCACACAGGGCGCACCGAAAAATAAAGTCTTATATAATACCGTCGTTTTTGTTTATTACCACATTGGCGTAATATGCCACATTGCCGTTGCTTGTTGTTCCCTTTGTTATATTCAACGAAGAGTTGTTGTAAACGGTCTTTAAGGCAGTGCAATAATCAAAGGCTCTTGTTCCAATGGTCGTGATGCCAGCCGGTATTGTTATGCTTGCAAGACCGCTGCAATATATGAATGCCATTTCTTCTATTGTGATTACGCTATTGGGTATTGCGATGTTTGTAAGGTTGTAACAAAAGGAGAATGCTCCGTTACAGATAACTGTTACGCTGTTGGGTATTGTTACGCTGGTTATGTCGCATCCCCTGAATGCGTCTTTCCCAATTTTCGTTACTTTGTAAGTTGTCCCTTGATATATGATGCTTGAAGGTATGTTTATCTCGCCTTTATAGTAGTTGTAACCGCCGTCGGTTACTTCGGCAGTCTTGCTATTTTCCTCTGTGTTGTAACAAATCCCGTCTACTTTGATGTATGCGTTGATGGGGTTACTGCATAGCAAAAAATGGCTATGAGCAGGGTATTTGTGTAGAAGTTTTTCATAAGATATGTTTTGTGTGAATTTATTCTTGCTTATATATTAAATGCACCTTCGAAGGTGCATTTAATATATAAGCAAGAATATAGCAGTTGACCCAAAAATTGTTTGGTTGATGTCATATCGAAGAAGCATAGCGACTGAGATATCTCAACGATGCTTTTTTTGAGATCCCTCGTCGCTCCGCTCTGTCGGGATGACATTTTCGGGAAGAAATGTTGTTGCGGGTCAACATCTATATTATTTCTTTTAATATTGCTGTATGTGCAAGTAATAGAAGCAAATACCTTGTGCTGTAAAAATGTTCTTTATTTAGGAGATAGTATTTTTGAGTACTTCTCTTTGTCGGCGAGAATCTTGTAGGCCTCCTTTATGTCGGCATCTTCGCGCAGGCTGTAAATTATGCCTCCTTTGCGCCCGTGGTAACGCAGGACTATCTCGTCGGCGATAATCTCCTTTATGTGCTTTTGAAAGTGGTTGAGCGAGTGGTCGAGGTCGGCTTGCAGTTTCTTTTCGAGCGATGCAATCTCCTCCTCGGTTATCTTTTCGTACCCTTCGAACTTTATAATCTTTTTCAGCTGTTCAAGAACTTTAAGGCTCTCTATGTCGTAGCTGAAATTAGTGCTTTTTAGGTGCTTTTTGAACTCGTCGTAATCCTCGTCGCTTATGGTGAAGAGCTCGGCGGGGGCAATGCTGTCGTGTTTAAGGCGGTAGGCAGTGGCGTAATCAAAGACCGACATATCCTGTACGAGGTGGAAGAGCAGGGTGGAGAGTTCCTCGTTCTTTGGCTCTACGTCGGGGCGTATACCGCCGCCATCGCGTACTTCGCGCCCTGCTGCGGTGTGGAATACGGTGGTGAGGCTGTCGGCTATGCGGCTGCTCCTGCCGTCTTCGAGCATATGTGAGTAGTCGAGTGCCTGTATGCAGCGACCGCTGGGAATATAGTATTTGCTGGTTGTCAGTTTCAGATAACCGCCACCGGGGAGCTGGCGGGTTGTCTGTACAAGCCCTTTGCCGTAGGTGCGTGAACCTATGATTACTGCGCGGTCGAGGTCTTGCAGCGAGCCGGCAACAATTTCGGCTGCCGATGCGCTGTGCCCGTCGACAAGTACTACAAGGGGCGATGTTGTGTCAAGCGGTTCTTTGCTCGTCTTGTATGTGGCATTGGCCTGTTTTATTTTTCCTTTGGTGGTAACAATAGTGAGCCCTTTGGGCACAAAGAGGTTCACAATCTCAACGGCTTCATTGAGCAGGCCGCCGCCATTGCCACGCAGGTCTATTATAAATGTTTCGGCACCCTGTTTTTTGAGTTCTATGAGTGCGCGGCGCATATTGCGGGCGCAGTTTTCGGTAAAACTTTCGAGCTGTATGTAGCCAATGTTGCCGTTCTGTATGCCGTAATAGCTTATTGCAGGCAAAGCAATGCTCTCGCGTGTGAGTTTGACGGTGCGCGGTTTCTTCTCGCCCGGTCGCTCTATTTCCAGTGTGAGGGTGGTGCCGGCAGTTCCGCGCAACATATTGCTCACACTGTCTATTCCCATTCCGTGAATGTCGGTACCGTCGATGCTCAATATGAAATCGCCAATTTCAAGCCCGCTTTTTGCCGCAGGAAGCCCCTCGTAGGGGTCGGCAATGACAGTGGTGTTCTTATCCTTGTGGAAACGTATGACGGAACCTATGCCTGCATACTTTCCGGTGGTGAGCATTTTAAGGTCATCGGCATCATCCTCGGAGTAGTATTCGGTGTAGGGGTCGAGGTTGCGGAGCATTGCGTCGATGCCTTTATCGATCATCTTCTTCGGTTGTATGGTATCAACATAGAACAGGTCGAGTTCTTTTAGTATGGCGTTGAAGATTGTAATCTGTTTCGATAGCTGATATTTGCGGTTATCGTTGCTGAATGCAAGCAGTGATATTATGGTAATAACTGCAATGGGCAGGAAAAGTACCGTTTTTTTTATTTTCATATTTTATTATATGGCTATTTATACCTCTATTAAATGTGGATGCTCTCTTTTTTGTTTCCGCGAAGATACATATTTTGTGGCTTATTATCGCCTTTTGCCCTCCTATTTTCCCTCTCTTAGGGGTAAATAGCCCATTATTTCCTGTTTTTTTAATTTTTTTTGAAAAAAAAGAGGGAAATGCTTGCACGGTTAAAAAAGAAGTACTACTTTTGCATCGTCAAAAAGGAACGACAAATTCTTCAGTAGCTCAGTCGGTTAGAGCACCTGACTGTTAATCAGGGGGTCGTAGGTTCAAGTCCTACCTGAAGAGCGAAGCGAGTTGGTTACCAACTCGCTTTTTTTTTGTTCGGTTTTGCGGGTGGCCCGCCTGTACGGCTCACCTGCAAATTCTAGGGGGCTTACTCAAAACTTCCCGGTGTTATTGTCGGCTATTCTCTCAATTAAGCGAAGATTTCTGCTGCACTTTTTGAAAAAAGTGCACAAAAACGTGGGCAGTCGTACTTACCATTGATAAATCCAAGCTTGGCTGCACTCGCTTTGTGTGTAAGCAAGCTTTCACCCGCTCGTTTGTACAAACTTTCGGCACTTGCTTTGCTCACAAGTCGCTGCTACGCCTGCGACATTCTTCGGTCGCTTCGTGCCTTGCCGCTCACTACTGGTCGCAATGCTTGGGTGTGGCACGACTCGCTGCGCTCAAACATGTACCACACTTTTCCTGCGCATTGCTCGGTAGCTCCCTGTGTCGCGCCACGCTGCCCTTTGTATAACGAAATAACTCACGCTCGGCATAATGCAAATAAATTTGCCTTCTACTCTCACTTAATCGTTATTTTCGCTTTCAGCGACGAATTACCTTCGTGTTGTACAGCGCAAGCA